>CALVFH010000006.1 GCA_944326775.1 uncultured Parabacteroides sp. | reverse complement strand
AATAGCCGCTTTAGTCGAAAGAAAATCAGATATATTTTCTCTGGCCAGTACCATGCCGAAAGTACTCCAGTACTTCCACAGGAGTACTCCAGTACTCTCGCAAGAGTACTCCAGTATGTATGCGAGAGTACTCGAGTAATTATACGAGAGTACTGGCATTTCTCCGCCGGAGCAGGCCCGCCGTAAATCCCTTCTCTCCGTACTCGTGCCGCCGCCTTCTTTTTGGAATGGAGCAGAATCACTATCTTTGTGGACATTGTTTTAAAAAGAATGCTTATGGCAAAAGAACTCGAACTGAAATACGGCTGCAACCCTAACCAGAAGCCTGCCCGTATCTTTATGCAAGAAGGTGAACTGCCGCTGAAAGTGCTGAACGGACGTCCGGGATATATCAACTTCCTCGACGCGCTGAACGGCTGGCAGTTGGTGAAAGAACTGAAGGAGGCGACCGGCATGCCTGCCGCCACTTCGTTTAAGCACGTCAGCCCCGCCGGTGCCGCTATCGGTCTGGAGCTGGACGAGACGATGAAACAGATTTATTTCGTGGGCGACCTGCCGCTGTCGCCCCTCGCCAATGCTTATGTGCGTGCCCGCGGCGCCGACCGCATGTCGTCCTACGGCGATTTCATCGCATTGAGCGACACGTGCGATGCCGAAACCGCACGGTTCATCAACCGGGAGGTGTCTGACGGCATCATCGCCCCGGGCTATACCGACGAGGCGCTCGAAATCCTGAAGAACAAACGCAAGGGGACGTATAACGTGATTCAAATCGACCCGGAATACCGGCCTGCCCCTATCGAGCACAAGGATGTGTTCGGCATCACGTTTGAACAGGGACGCAACGAAATCAAGCTCAACGGGCCGGAACTCTTCGCCAACATCCCGACGCAGAACAAGCATCTGCCCGACGAGGCGAAACGCGACCTGATGATTGCGCTTATCACTTTGAAATATACCCAGTCGAACTCGGTTTGCTACGTGAAAGACGGGCAGGCCATCGGTATCGGGGCGGGGCAGCAGAGCCGCATCCACTGCACGCGCCTGGCGGGCAACAAAGCCGACATCTGGTATCTGCGCCAGCATCCGAAAGTGCTGAACTTGCCTTGGGTAGAGAAAATCCGCCGTGCCGACCGCGATAATACCATCGACGTGTATATCAGCGACGACCACGACGACGTGTTGGCCGACGGAACGTGGCAGCAGTTCTTTACGGAAAAGCCGGAAGTGCTGACGCGCGAGGAGAAACGGGCCTGGCTGGACACGCTGAAGGGCGTATCGCTGGGGTCGGACGCGTTCTTCCCCTTTGGCGACAACATCGAGCGAGCCCACAAGAGTGGCGTGGAATACATCGCCCAGGCCGGAGGCTCGGTGCGTGACGACCATGTGATTGCCACGTGCGACAAATACGGCATCACGATGGCATTTACAGGAATCCGCCTGTTCCATCATTGATCAAACAAAAATGGGAAGAAAAGCTTGTCGGGCTCTTCTTCCCATTTCTCTATATATAATATAATGTATAGGGGCTTATTCTACTTTCCATTCGATAACTCCTCCCGATTCTCCTTTCTGCAACTGGACAATCAGCCGCAAGCCTGATGTGGTGACCGGATTGAAGTGGACGGTGTTGTAGCAATCTGCCTTGCATTCGTAGGCATCCGGATTCTCAACATCTTTCCAAGTGCCTGCCGGTGTCTTGTACTGGATCTTCCAGGATTCCGGAACCCGGTAGTTGCCGTCATAATGGTCGAACTGCAACCAATAGACGTCGCACTGGCGGACGGTCTCCGGTTTGTCGAATACGTATTCGATGTTTTCCTGCGTGCCTTCCTTCAGCCAGAAATACCAGTAGGGCTTCGTCAGGTCGCCCGAGCTTTTCGGATCCCACTGGTCGTTTACTCCGTAGCAATAGTCGCGGCGTTCAATCTCCAGACCGTCTTTCTGGATAGGCGCGCTGACGATGGTATAGGAATGAGCCCGCGAGGCGATGGTCGAAGCCGGGGTAGGACGGGCATATTGGGCGGTAGCCGGAATCCAGACGGCCATCTCGGCATTGCCCCGGTTGTTCCAGGTGGAATAGGGGATGAGGGTGACGGGCACATCGCTCTCGCCGTCGTCATTGAGTTGGCGGGCGGTAGTTTCCAGTTCAACGACGCCGTTCAGGATGTCCGGTTTGTATGTATCGGTGATTGCCGCCGTCGTCGGGATGTATTTGTTGAAGACATGCTTGTCCGGCATATCCACGCCTTCCAGACAATAGACAATCGGACCGCGTTCGAGGGCGAGCAGGCCTTCATCGGCTTTCACCTTCTCGTTGGCTTGGATACGGCGGGTTTCCATGGGGAAATTCAGCTCGACTACATCGCCCGGATTCCAGGTGCGTTCGATTTCCACGTAGCCATGCTTGGGAGCCGCCGAAACCTTCTTGCCATTGACGGAGACGGTATAAGGAGTCTTCTGTTTATCCACAAACGTATAGAGGTCGCTGCCCGGCACGGGGCGGTCGCTGACCCAGCTGGGGATGCGGAGGCGGAGGGCAAAGTTCTCGGCTTTGGAAGGAGTAACGGTCAGTTGTACCAAGCCGTTCCACGGATAATCGGTCCGTTGTTCAATCGCAATCGTATCGCCCACCAACGCAATGCGGCTCTGGCTTTGCGCGTAAAGGTTGACGTAGAGATTATCCTCGAGAGTCGCATAGATGTATTTGGGAACAGAGGCTACGAAACGGGTGATATTGCCCGGGCAGCAGGCGCAGCCGAACCACGGGGCACGCTCATGCTGGCCCATGGACTCCAGCGGGTTGTCGTAGAAGAATTTGTCTCCGCTTAACGAAACGCCCGACATGACACCGTTGTATAACGCCCGTTCCAGCACGTCGATGTATTTGGCATCGCCGGTTGCCAGGAACATCCGCTGGTTCCAATAGACGTTGGCAATCGAGGCGCAGGTTTCGCAATAGGCATTATGGTTGTGCAGTTCATATCCCGGCCCGAAGCCTTCACCCTGGGCACGCGAACCCATGCCTCCGGTGATATACAGCTTTTGTGTGGCCAGATTGTTCCAGATACGGCAAAGCGCATTGAAGTAGGCGGTGTCGTTGGTCAGAGACGCCACATCGGCCACTCCGGAATAGAGATAGCCGGCACGTACGGCATGCCCTACGATTTCTTCCTGCTGGAGGATAGGCATGTGATCCTGGCTGTACGGATTAAGCTTGTGCCCGTCGGTTCCCCGTCCGGTTTCTTCGACAAAGTATTTGGCCATGTCGAGGTATTTCTTTTCGCCGGTTACCTTATACATTTTGGCCAAACCCATTTCTACGATCGGATGGCCGGAGGGAACATGCTTCTGCCCTTCGTTCGGTCCGAATACCTGGCAGACCAGGTCGGCATTCTTGATGGCGATGTCGAGGAGGCTCCGTTTTCCGGTCGCCTGATAATGGGCAACGGCGGCTTCGTACAGGTGTCCGCAATTATAGAGTTCGTGGCTGTTCAGTTTTTCCCAACGTTGGGTTCCCCACCAGCGTTCGAGGCGTTTGGCCTTGTTGGTTACGCATGTGGTCAGATAGCCGTCGGGTTCCTGGGCCGCTCCGATCAGGTTGATGACGCTATCCAGATAAGCATCCAGTTTGGCATCGTAGTGGACAGCCAGCGAGTAAGACGCTCCTTCGATGATTTTATACGGATCAGTATCGTCGAACGGGAAATCACCTTGGTGTTCGCCCTTGATCAGTCCGCCGGCCAGTGCAAAATTATCGAAACGTCCGTTCAGCTCGCATTGCTTGAACGCCGATGGGATGGAAACTGTACGGTTTACTTCGATACGAGGCAACCAGAAGTTGTCAGTCAGGTGGACATTGGTAAACGAGACCTCGGAAATGGGATTCCCTAAGGAAACACCGGAATCGTCATTCGTCGGTTGGCATGCCAAGAGGCACAAACCTGAGAGAGGAATGAAAAGAAGTTGTTTTAGCATAATATGAAAGATTAATAACTGTTGATTTTCTGGGCAAATATAGGATAATAAAACTAATATTGAGGGCATTTCGTAAAAAATAAACGCCGAAGCAGTAAAAATACGTGTAAAATATACATGTGAGAAGAAGAAATTTCTTTTTCTCAAATCACTTGGAGAAACAAGATTATCGCGTATATTTGTTATCGAAAATAGAAAACACACAAGTTAGAACTATTATGGATAGGTATTTACTCATCAAAACGAGAGACGAGTTGCTTCGAATCCGGATTGGGCAGATCCTTTATTTTGAAGCGGATAGAAATTACACAAAGCTTTTGCTCTCTAATGGGATACAGTTTACTTTCGCTATTAATATCGGGAAGATAGAAGAATTGCTTTCCAGTCAATTGGTAGGAATTGATATGGTTTTGGTTCGTGTAGGAAAAAGTCATATTATTAATAAAAACCATATTTTGCAGATCAATTTGCCAAAGCAAAAGCTTCTTTTGTTGACTGACGACGGCAAGCCCCGCGAACTGACTGTCTCGAAAGATCCGTTGAAGCAACTGAAAGAAATGTTGGAGGAAGAACTGCTGGAACCGAAACAAACAGCGGAACCAAAAGCAGAGAATAAGGAATAATCACTGGGTATGAAGATAACGATAGGAAAAGCTCCTGATAATGATCTGGTGGCCGACGAGGCTCAGGTGAGCCGCCATCATGCGTGTTTATACCGGACGGACGACGGAGCGTATATGCTGGAAGATCTGCAATCCACCAATGGAACATTTGTGAATGGAGTGCAGATTGTCCGTAAGCGGGTTACCCAAGCTGACCGGATTTGCCTGGGAGATGCGTATGAGACTTCTTTGGAGGCAATTCTGAAAGCCGGCAACGATTATAGCGAAGAGTTTGCCCGCTTGAAGCCAGTGTATGATGAATATATCCGCGAGAAGATACGCATTCAATCGTCTAACCAGTTCAAGACCCGTTTGTTCCAGGCTTTGCCTTTTGCGATTCCGGGTATTATCGGGGTGCTGATCGGCTTTGCGGGAAAAGGAAGTCCGACGTGGTTTGCCGTAAGCCTTTTGATTACGGTCTGCGCTCCGGTGATCGGCATTTATTTTGGAGCCAGACAATCCGCGAAAATACCCGAGCAGCTGCAAGCCCTGACGAATCAGTTTAAGATAGATTATGTCTGTCCGAAATGCGGGACTTTCTTAGGCGAAATCCCCTGGGAGTCGTTGAAAAACAAGAAGCATTGTCCGGTTCCTACCTGCCGGGCCCGGTGGAGTGAAGATTAGTTTCGTTATGTCAGTCTGTAGTTTCGTACAGAAACCCCCCGTCTTGGATTAACCGAGCCTGTTCCATTCTTTCCGATAAGAGAGTTTTTATACTTTTGTAGCATGAAAGAAAATTATTAATCAATTAAAAATAGGAATAGCGATATGGTTCAAGAGGATGATTATACGTTCGTCACGATAGACGGCGACGATATGGGAATATCGGATGCCGTGGTGGTGGATGTAGATGCAGATGACGGGCTGCTTGACGCGGTGTCGATTGACGATGCGGTGACGGTAGATGCGGGCAGTGATTTCATTACGTTGGCAGATAACACCGTGATGATGTCGGATGCCGACATGATGGATGGATACAATATTGATATGAATGATACGGATATATCATTTATCTTATGATTTCTATCAAGTGTCCACATTGCCAGGTCGGATTGAAAGTAAACGAGGGGAAACTTCCCCTCGGCATTACTTCTTTTAAATGTCCTAATTGCAAACAGGCTATTCCTATGTCATTAATTACAGGACAAGGAGAGAATGGGGAAGAATCTGATACCATTCTCTTGCATCCTGTGAAAAAAGAAACCGGTCGGCTTATCGTCGTCGGAAATGAATATACGCCAGAGCAAATTTTAGTGTTGACGGAAGGGGTACATGTGATCGGGCGTAAATCGAAAGGGACTCTTGCCACCTTACCCATTGAAACCTCAGATCGTTTGATGAGTCGCGCACATATCCGCATTGAGGTGAAAAAAGATGCGCAGGGAGGATATAAACATTATTTATCAGACAATAATAGTAAAAATCATACGTTATATAATCACAATTATTTAGATAAGGACGAGGTAATCGTGCTTAACGACGGAGATGAAATCGTGATGGGCAGAACGATTGTCCGTTTTAATGTGTAGGCGGTTTTGGGGCTTCCTGCATAATTTATTGATCATCTTAAATCTTAAAGAAATAATGTTTATAACGATTGATGAACCTTATGCCATGACAGATGTTGGCTTGCGTCGGAATAATGAAGATTCTGTATTTCCGGAACCCGAGGGAGTGAGTGAACGTGACCGCCTGTTTCTTGTATGCGATGGAGTGGGTGGTGCTGAAAAGGGGGAAGTGGCCAGTGCGTTGGCGTGTGAATCTATCAATTCGTATTTCAATGCGTTTTTGGGGGATAACGATGCGGATGCCGGGTTTATAAGCAAGGCAGTTTCTTATGCGGAGTCGTGTTTTGACACCTATGTGGAAAATCATCCGGGAGCTAAAGGTATGGCCACGACGTTGGCTTTGCTGTATTTGAGTTCAAACGGGGTTTCCGTGGCTCATGTGGGGGATAGCCGGGTTTATCAGTTTCGTAATGGGCATGCGATTTACCAGACAAAAGATCACTCGTTGGTAGAATCATTAGTGGAGATGAAATTGATTACCCCGGAAGAAGCGGCGGTACATCCCAAGCGAAATGTCATCTTGAGAGCTATTGAGGGTACGGCTCGGCCGGCTGAAGTGGAGGTGACAACTTTGAACGATGTGGAGGCGGGGGATTATTTTTTCTTATGCAGCGATGGGGTATTGGAGCATTGTCCGACGGAAACCTTGGAGTCTATTTTTGCTACGTCGCTCTCCCCGCTGGAAATAAAAATAAGAATTGCTGAAAAATGTGCGGGAAAGACGCGCGATAATTATTCATTTTACCTTATCCATGTCCGTAATGTTAGAGAATCGGGTTCTTTGGCCCAAAATATTCTTTCTTTCCTTTATTCTTTTATCTAAAAAATGTATTTTTGGCAGGTGAATATAAACGATTGTGTTTGTTATGAATTTGCCCAACGGATATTTACTTCAAAACGGAAAATACAAGCTTACGCAAGTTGTAGGGCAGGGCGGTTTTGGCATCACGTATAAAGGCGTATGGTTTACGGAGGTCAGGGGTGCGTTAGGCACGATTCATACGGAAGTGCCCGTATGTATCAAAGAATTCTACTTTAAGGATTATTGTGATCGCGACTCGCAAACTTATGCTGTAACCGTACATTCGGAAACCGGAATACAATTCTTTGACAAGTTTCGGGAAAAACTGATCAAAGAAGCTAAAATATTATCGGATGTACATCATCCGTACATTGTCAATGTGCTGGAAGTTTTCGAGGAAAACCATACGGCTTATATTGTGATGGAATACATCGCAGGCCAATCTTTAAAGAGCAAGTTGGAGAAAGAGGGTGTATTGCCGGAGCCGTGTGTTTTAAAATATGTCCGGCAGATCGGCGAAGCCCTTCAGTTTGTTCATGAAAAGCATATCTTGCATCTTGATATCAAACCCAGCAATATTTTGGTGGATGAGCATGACGATGCCCGGCTGATTGATTTCGGCGTGAGCAAGCGTTATGACATGGAGCAGCAAGAGACGAGCACGACCATGCTTTCCCTCTCGAAAGGTTTTGCTTCGATAGAGCAATATGATGATGAGGGGACGCAAAACTTCTCTCCGTGTCCGGACATCTATTCGTTGGGAGCGACGATGTATAATCTTTTGACGGGGAAAATCCCTACGGAATCGATTTTGCGCGTGACCCGTCCTCTGATTCCTCCGCGTGAGTTGAACCCGTCCATTTCGCCTAAAACCGAAGCGGCTATTCTCCGGGCAATGGAGTTGGTACCGGCAAACCGTTTCCAGTCTGTTGCGGAGATGATGGCTTCTCTTGATTTGCCTGAAATCCCTGCGGAAGCGCCTCGGCAGACACCTGAAGAAAGAGATGACGCCTCACTTCGGGAAAGGGCGACGGCTTCGGCGGGAGATGATGACGAAGAAGATACGATGCTGCAGCATTCCGATGAGGAAACCATCGTTTCGTCTCCGGGAAAGAGTAGCTTTCCGGGAGAGAAAGATATGCTTTCTTCTTCGGCTCCCTCAAAATCGGAAAAACGGTCGTATTGGAAAATAGGGGCCGCCGTAATGGTGGTCTTTTTGATTCTTGGCTGGGGAATATGGGCTGTTTTAACCCAGCGGACATCTGGAGAGAAGCGTGTCGTGGCCGAAATGGAGGCCGAAGAGGACCGTGTTCTCCCGGAAGAGACTCCATCAGACTCGATTCCGAAGCCTGAGGAGTTAGAGCCGCAAACGTCCTCGCCCTCTGCTGCCGTAAAAACTCCGCAGCCGGATGTGGAAAAAGCACCGGAACGGGTGGAAACCGTGGTACCGGATAAGCCGGTAGAAACTCCCAAGGAGGACGTTCCCGCTAAACCGGAAGCGGAAGAATCGGTGGAAGAAGTAGATATTGAACAAAAATATCGTAGTTTTGTAGCCTCGGGACGAGGGCGGATGCAGGCCGGAGATTATGCCGGGGCGAAAGCTGATTTTACGGCAGCCCGCAATCTGATGTTGACCGAAGAGGTGGTCCGTTTGATGATAGATTGCGATGCGAAGGCCGAAGAGCAGCGAACAGCCGACCGTATCGCGCAATATGAGGAAAAGATGAGTTTCGGTGCGTATCGGATTGTCCGGAAAAAATCTGATGGGTTTTACGGAGCAATTGATAGCGAAGGGTATGAGAAAATCCCGTGCCGTTACCTGAGCGTGGGTATTGCCGAACACGGACGGGCCTTCGAACGGACGGATAATTTGTTTGATATTTATAATTCAAAAGGGGAATTGATAACTGAGGGTGCAACCTATTATTAGAAAGATGAAGAGGAAATTTATAGTTTGGTTGGTATTGCTTTGCTGTCCGTGGTGTTTATTGGCACAACAAGAGGCATCCTACAATCAAAAGGGTGACGAGGCCATGAAACGCCAGGATTACCGGGAAGCCAAGATGTGGTATGAAGAAGGCGTTTCCCAATGCGATGCATACAGTATCAACCAAGTGACAACCATTTGGCTGAAGAATACGAAGATGCGTCCTTCCATGCGCAGTCTGATGAATAAGTGCTTGAATTGCCTGAATGTGCAAGCTACGGAGAATGACACGACGGCCATGAAGCAATTGATTGTCTATTATACGGAAGGCATTGGTTCGCCGGTCAGCGAGGAGTTGGCCGATTACTGGAAAGACCGATTGGAAAAGAGCCGTCAGCCGGTAGTCCCGTTTGAGGAATATGTTCGTCGGATGGAGTTGGAGAGTGCTTCTGAGCCGATGGAATTTTTTATTGGATATTTGTATTCTACCGAGATGCCTTATGGAATTACTTTCGGAGGAGTAAAGAAGCGTTTCGGTTGGTATGCCCGTTTCAAGACGAATATGTCTTTCAATGGACATACGGCAGAGTGCAATAATGGCAATGGTGGCCAGTTGTTGGGGAATGCCTCCGCCTCGACCTATCATTTTACAGACAATCGTAAGGTGAATGCTTATGCGGCTACGGTAGGTTTTATGGTCAAATGTACATCGTGGCTCTATGCTTCGATAGGTTTGGGCTATGGAAGTCGCAATGTCTTGTACGAATATGTGACGACTGATCTGCATTCCGGTCAGGAGAGCGGTTCGGCATGGGCCAAGAATGTGGATGCCTCCAATTCGGGCGTGGCAGGAGATGTTGACCTGATGCTGCGCTTTGGCCCCATCTTCGTGAGTGGAGGTTGCAGCACCGTGAATTTTAAATACGTCGATTTGAATGCGAGCGTCGGTGTATTCTTTTAAGCCGTGGAAACGGGAAATGAATGGAATAAAAAAGAAAGACAAGATGAAATATAACAATACCCAATGCAAGATATGGGCCATGCTTCTGGCTGTCTTTGCGTTCGGATGTGTGGAAGATCCGATGTTTGATACCGATGTGCGCAATGCCGTCGTTCCAGAAATCGTGACGCTGATTGATGAAGAGCATCCGGTGGAACAACTGGCTACGAGTATCATCTTCCAGGCCGAGGTGTTGAATGCCGGAGGAGTACCGGTAGAGCGTTATGGTGTATGCTGGGGAACAAGCAGGAATCCGGTTGTCGAGAGTGGCGATACTTCGGTATGCGGAAGCGGTGTCGGCGAATTTATGGCAATTGCCAAGAATCTGAAACCGAATACCCTCTATTATATTCGTCCGTATGCGACCAATCGTGTGGGGACAAGTTATGGCGAAGAGTTCCAGAAGAACACGACCCAAGGGCTTGGGGTGATGCGGACCTTCGTGATTGATTCGCTTGTCCGTGCGGAGTCGGCTATCGTAGGAGGAAATATCCTCGACCCCGGTGAGGGCGAAATCAAGGAACGCGGGGTCTATCTGACGAAAAAAGGAACGCAGGTGACCGATACGATTCCCTTTACGATGGAAGCAGATTCTTTCTACCAGCGCGTGACCGGATTGGAGAAACTGACCGCCTATGAGGTAGAAGCCTATCTGGTAAATAACTTCGGAACGATTACGGGCGGTGTCGTTGGTTTCATGACAACCGACGGGATGCCTTTCGTGGCGGAGCCGGATACGGTATCCATCGATTTTACTACGGCAACCTTCACCTCGAAGTTGCTGGAAAATGGCGATTCGAGCATCCTTTCCATCGGCTTCTGTTATGGTACGGAGCCCCGGCCTACGCTGGATAATCTTTCGGTAGAAGCCGAACTCCAGTCCGACAGTACATTTACTGCTTCGTTGGAAGGGTTGGTGCAGCAGACCCGTTATTATGTGCGAGCTTATGCCACGAACTGCTATGGAACATTCTATAGCGACGGTTCGGGGGCCAGTTTTGTCTTGAAAGACCAGAAGCCGACGGTAGAAACGGGCGAGCCCCAGGTGGGGATAGCCGGGAATGTGGCGTTTGACGGTACTGTCTTGGCCGAGGGTATGTCTCCCGTGACGGAAGCCGGATTCCTTTGGTCGATTCATGAAGACCTGACCCTGGAGACCAGCGAAACGGCCCACCGGAATCTTTTCGAAGAAGGTCAGACCTCTTATTCCATGACTTTGGGCGATATGCGGGGCAGCACTACTTATTACGTCCGGATGTATGCCCGTAACGAATACGGCGTCAGCTATGGACAGGCCATCGCATTCGAAACACCTAATATTTTTGAATCTCGTTCGCCTGCGCCGTTGGAAGAGGAAATGGAGACGGGTTCACAAGCCGGGGCCTATTTGGGATCAATCGGCTACTTATTGGGGGGAAGTACTGACAATTCCGAGCTTTCCAGTAGCTTCTTGCGCTACAATGCTTCTGCTGACAAGTGGAACGAACGGGAGAACTTCCCGGTTGCCCGCAGATGGCAGACGTTGATCGCGTTAAATTCTTCGTCGCTTTGGGCCTTTGGCGGACAAGGAGAAGGGAATAGCCTGGCAAATGATTTGTATCGTTATAACACCAGAGAAAGTGAAGACTTCTGGATGTTAATTGAGCCTCAACCTGATTCGCCCCAGCCGGAGGCCGTATGCAATGCCATGGGCGTAGCCTATGGTTCGGATCTCCTGATTGCAGGCGGTCGCGTACTCACCAATTCTTCCGAACGGGTGACAAGTCGCGTCTGGACATTTGATCTCAGCAGTTCAAACTGGACGGAGAACACCGCTTTGCCGCAGGCTATCTATGGCGGTATCGCGTTGGCCTCCGACGACCGGGTGTATGTCGGTTTCGGCCAGCGGGGCACCCATACCAGTGGCGAGCCTATATATAACCTCTCCTGGTGGTCTGCTGCCACGTCTTCCGAGGGCGCAATCGTATGGGAAGAAGAAACCGCTTTCCCGGGAACCTCGGGTATCCGTGCGGCCTGCGAGTTCGAAGGCGATATTTACCTGCTCGACACCGACGGCGGCATCTGGAAATATGATATTTATAATAAGGAATGGGAGCAGAAGAGCCAGGTGCCTTTGGAAATAGGCAATGCCTCGCTGATGTTCTCTCTTGGCAACTATATTTATCTTTACTCCCCGGGTCGTCTGATGACTGCGTATGATCCGACCTGGGACAACAATTACTCATGGGACGAATAAAAGCGATAGAACAAATCCGTAAGAATATTGATGCCCTGATTGCCAATCCGGCGGTGTCTTATCCTTACATACCGGTGCATCCCCAGCCGTCGCCTTCGGTGGCTGAGGTGCAGGAGGTGATGCAGTTATTGCGCCGCCTCGTCTTTCCGGGTTTCTTCGGCCCCTCCGAAGAGACCGAATCGAGTTCCGCCCAGTATTACACGGGCGTTTATCTGGAACATCTTTATGATATTTTGCACGAGCAGATTTTTCGCAGCATGGTGTTTGAAGGCAAGGCGGAAGGCTCCAAGGAAGATGCGGAAGCACGTGCCGTCGCCTTCATCAACGAGTTGCCGCGTATCAAATACCTGCTTTCTACGGACGTGAAGGCCATCCTCGACGGAGATCCGGCGGCTAAGAGTCTGAGTGAGATTATCTTTTGCTATCCGGCTATCCGCGCCATGCTTTACCAGCGTTCTGCTCATGCCCTGTTCCGTCTCAACGTACCGATTTTGCCACGCATCATAACGGAATTGGCACATTCTGCTACGGGAATTGATATCCATCCGGGAGCGCAGATTGGGGAATATTTCAGTATCGATCACGGAACGGGTGTTGTAATCGGGCAAACAACGATTATCGGAAATCATGTTCGTTTATATCAAGGAGTAACATTGGGTGCCAAGAGTTTTACCCTTGATGAGGAAGGTCTGCCGATGGATGTTCCCCGGCATCCGATTCTTGAAGATAATGTCACGGTTTATTCCAATACTTCTGTTTTGGGGCGTATTGTTATTGGTCATGATACAGTTATTGGAGGAAATATTTGGTTAACCCATAGTGTTCCGCCTTATTCTAAGGTATTGCAGGGAAAAGCTCAAGAGGGAAAATATGGGCTGGAAGAAAAGATATAAAGTACGGTAGAGCGGGAATAAGGTATATTGGATAAAACGGAAGCTTTGCCGGATATTATAAGAAAAGGATTAAAAAAAGGTGGGGGAATAGTGCTTATCTCACCTTTTTTGCTTTCCTTTGCGGAAAATATTGAAACGACGTGAATCTGATCATCGAACAAGGAAACACTTCGACTAAGGTTGCCATTTATGATAAAGGAAGGGTAGAAGCTTCTTTTTTTTATAAAAAATTTTCGGTGGATCTTCTTGTTCCTCTCTTCGAAGCATATGACTTGCAAAAGGGCATTTATTCGACAGTGGTGGATAAAGACGAGGCGTTAGCCGTATTCTTGCAGGAGCGGTTGAAGTATTTTCTTTTTTTTGACGAAGCCGTAAAACTTCCCGTTACAGTGGCCTATCAGACTCCTCAGACATTAGGGAAAGATAGGATTGCTGCTGTAGTCGGTGCTTCTTATTTGCAGCCGGGAAAAAATCTGTTGGTGATTGATGCGGGAACAGCGATTACTTATGAAGTTATTGAGGCATCGGGGGTGTATCGGGGCGGAAATATCTCGCCGGGGATGACAACTCGTTTTTTGTCGTTGCACAATTTCACGAAAAGATTGCCGTTAGTACAAGAAGAAAAAGATATTCCTTTGGTAGGAACAACAACGGTTTCTGCTCTTCAAGCTGGTGTAGTGAACGGAATCGTTTTTGAGATGGATGGATATATTGAGGCTTTACGTAAAATATATCCGGATCTTTTGGTTTTTTTAACGGGTGGACATTCGTTTTATTTTGAAACCCGGCTAAAAAACGCCATCTTTGCAAACATTAATTTGGTGTTGATAGGATTAAATAGAATCTTAGAGTATAATGTTGAAAGGTAATAGACTAATAATTGTCGCTTTATTGCTGCTTGCACAGTGGGGCGTTTTTGCCCAGAACAATGCAAATTCTCCTTATACCCGTTTTGGTTATGGCAATTTGGCAGAGCGTTCTTTTGGAGCAGGTCGGGCGATGGGCGGAGTAGGTATTGGTGTACGCGATTCAAAACAAATCAATCCGATGAACCCGGCTTCTTACAGTGCAATGGATTCATTGACCTTTTTGTTTGATTTTGGTGTCTATATGCAAATAGGTAAATTTAGCGATGGAACAAATAGAGACCAAAAACTTAATGGCAACATAGAATATTTCGCCTTGCAATTTCCTATTACTCGATGGTTGGCCATGAGCGCCGGGTTACAACCTTATTCTTTTGTTGGTTATTCCTATGGTTCGCTTGAGTCGATTGGCGACACTCAATATAGTAATCAATATTCCGGTACGGGCGGATTAAACGAAGTGTTTCTTGGTTTGTCTGTAGATATATGGAAAAAACGATTGGCAGTGGGAGCGAATATCGGTTATTTGTTTGGAAATATCACTCATTCGCAGAATTTGCAATTCAGTGGTTCTAATGCTTATACGACAGCACGAAGTCAACGTTTGGAAGTTCGGGATATGAAACTGGATTTCGGTATTCAGTACACACATCCGTTGAGCGCAACGGATAAGATAACATTAGGTTTGACTTATTCGCCGGCAAATAGCTTGAATGCCAAATCCTACAATGTATTACAACGCTATAATTCGAGCAGTAGTACCGTTGTAGAAGCTGAATCAGATACGATACAGGGATTGGCTACGGATTTACCCAATTCGTATGGCATAGGCTTGTCGTTCGTGCGGGAAAATAAGGTGAAGGTAGCTGCCGACTTCTTGTATGAAACCTGGGACAAGGCCAGCTATCTGGGGGAAACAGGAAAGTTTCAGAACCGCAAGAAAGTAGCAGCGGGCGTAGAATATATTCCTGCCTATAACCAGAAGTTGTATTTTAGTCGTATTCGATATCGTGCAGGTTTTCATTATTCTAATTCATATTTGAATATACCTATGACAGAAGGTGATGTTCAACGAAATTATGGATATAATGAATATGGAGCAACAGTGGGGTTCGGATTTCCGTTGATTGATAATCGTTCTTTTATTAATTTTGCCTTCGAATACGTAAAAGTGAAACCGGAAATGCCAACCATGATAACTGAGCAGTATTTCCGTTTCACCCTCAGTTATGCATTTAATGAATTATGGTTCTTTAAACGTAAAGTGGATTAAATAAAACAAATAGTTAACTTTAATAGAAATAAAAATATGAAGATCAAAGTTTTACTGTTAGCGTTGGGTTGCACAATGGGTACATTGGGCGCTTATGCACAAAAAGGTGTTGATAACGGTACGCAATTCGGTTCTGGTGAAGATAGCGTTCGTTGTATTACAAACATTAGTTTGTTTGTTCCGTATGCCAAGGCTGGAAATTTCAAAGATGCACAAGAGTTTTGGAAGATAGCCTATGATGAATGTCCGGCAGCTACAAAGGATATTTATTTGTATGGTGTACGTATTGTTTCATGGCAGATTGAAAATGAAAAAGATCCGGCCAAGAAAAAAGAGTTGATAAATAATTTGATGGAAGTTTACGACAAACGTGTGAAGTATTTCGGAAATGACCGTCGTTATGGGAAAGACTGGATTATTGGAAACAAGGCTACAGACTATGTGCAGTACATGGGTAAAGATGCTGATGCAAATACACTTTACAGCTGGACAAAAGAAGTCGTTGATGAATTTGGCGATAAGACTGAAGCTCGTGCCGTGTCTATGTTTATTTACGCTTCCTTGTTGAAAATGCAGGCCGACCCGAACTTCAAAGACCAGTATATCCAGGATTATTTGAAAGCTGCTTCTATTCTGGAAGCTCAGTTGAAAGTTGCTGAAGCTGCCAATAACGAGAAGGAAATCAAGAACCTGACCGCTTATTCTGAAAGTTTGGAAGCCGGTTTTGCTGCCAGCGGCGCTGCCGATTGTGAAACTTTGTCGAATATCTATACTCCGAAGGTTGAAGAGAAAAAAGACGATTTGGATTTCCTGAAACAGGCTATCGCGTTGATGCGCCGTTCACACTGCCAGGAACTCGAAGTTTACTTCAAGGCTTCCGGTTATGCTTACGCTATCGAACCGACTGCGGAATCAGCCGTAGGTCTGGCAAAGCAAGCCGTACAGAAGAAAGACTATGCTACCGCTCTGAAATACTTCGAAGAAGCTAACGGTATGGAAACCGATGCCGTTGCGAAGGCTGAAAACTACTACATGATGGGTCTGATCGCATTCGACGAAAAGAGCTATTCCAAAGCACGCGAATATTGCCGCAAAGCCATTGCTGAAAATGCTAACTATGGCAATCCCTGGTTGCTGATCGGTAAGATGTATGCTGCAACAGCCAGATCTATTTATCCGGACGATGGCGTAATGGCAAAAGCTGTTTATTACGCTGCCATTGATAAGTTTGCTAAAGCTAAACAAGTAGATGAAAGCTGCGCTGAAGAAGCCAATAGCCTGATCAGCACTTACAGCGCTCACTTGCCAAGCACCGAAGAAATTTTCATGCACCCGGATTTGGATAAGGGTAAATCGGTAACAATCGGTGGTTGGATTGGCGAAAGCACTGTCGTTAGATAATCCGTGAAGCCGATGATAAAGCGTTTTCTTTGTAAAACGAATGAACAAGGCATAACAACAACCCCAGCGGTTGTTGTTATGCTTCTTCTTTTTTTGACATTTATTGCTTGCGAATCCGAGAAGCAGGAAGTCGTCGATGTCGCTTTCGATCCGGAGAAAACTTATACGATGAAGGCTACCGACGTGGTTTCGCTCATCTCCGATTCAGGCATTACCCGTTATCGGCTGAATGCGAAAGAATGGTGGGTTTTTGATAAAGCCAAAGACCCGTACTGGTATTTTCCGGAAAAAATCTATGTAGAGAAATTTGACACGTTGTTCCACACCGAAGCCAGTATAGAAGCCGATACCGCTTATTATTATTCCAAACGCGAACTATGGGAATTAATTGGTCATGTGGAAGTCCGCAGTCTGCAAGGAGAGCGCTTCGAAACCTCGCGCCTGTTTTGGGACCAAAAGGAGGAAAAAGTCTATTCGGAAGACTATATCCGGATAGAACAGGAAGACAAGATTGTTACGGGCATTGGTTTCGAGTCGAACCAAGACATGACAAACTATAAGATATTCAATTCGCAGGGAATATTCCCTGTGGAAGACCAGCCTGCTGAAAACCCGGCGGATTCCACCCGTCTGACAGCCGGAGCCGATTCGTTAAAAGTAAAATGATGGATGCGTTGTTGTATGCCTTGATTGCCTTGGTCTGTTCGGTCTTTTTTTCCGGAATTGGCGTTTCCTTTATCTCTTCCGACAAACTACAATATGAATTAGGCAAGAAAAAACAGAACGGGATCAACCGGATTCTGGATATTTTCTTTCACCATCCCAACCAGTTCATCTCGACGTTGTCGATCGGCAACAACATCTCGCTGGTAGTCTTTGCCGTCCAGATGGCGGTTCTTCTCGAGCCGTGGCTTATGGATGTCGTCGCCAATCGGGTAGCTGTCGTGCTGGTTCAGACGCTCGTTTCCGCCGTGCTGGTCTTGCTGGTCGGCGAGTTCCTTCCCAAACTGTTGTTTGTCATCCATCCTCATCTCTATTTGCAAATATTCGCTGTACCGCTCTACATTATATATATACTCTTCTATCCGGCGGCGTTGTTGTCGTCCGGCGTGTCGGCGGCATTCCTTTGGCTTGTCGGCGGGAAGAACCGGAAGTCGGCGGAAGTCCATACGCTGGGTCGCACGGATCTGGATTATTTTCTCCAGCAGCACGTAGATGCCGTGTCCGACAATTCGGAGATGGGCACGGAAGTGAAGATTTTTCAGAACGCTTTGGAATTCTCCAATGTCCGTTTACGCGATTGCATGGTTCCCCGCACGGAGATTGTAGCCTGCGACAAGTCCGTGTCGCTGGACGAGCTGCGCGACCGCTTCGTGGAAACCGGGCTTTCCAAAATCATCATCTACGATAAGACTATCGACAATATTTTGGGATATATCCATTCGTCGGAACTCTTCAAACATCCCGACGACTGGGTTTCGAACATCCACAGGGTATTGATTGCGCCGGAAACCATGACCGCCAATAAAATGATGAAAATCATGATGCGCGAAAAGAAAAGCATCGCGATAGTGGTCGATGAATTCGGCGGAATCTCCGGTATGGTTACGATGGAAGACCTCGTCGAAGAAATTTTCGGCGAGATAGAAGACGAGCACGACGTGAAATCGTATATCGCTAAAAAACTGGGCGACGGAGACATTTTAGTCTCCGGACGCATGGAAATCGACGCGCTGAATGAAATGTTCAACCTCGATATCCCTGAATCGGACGAATATGTAACCGTTGCCGGCTACATCCTCCACGTCCACCAGGATTTCCCCAAGCTGAACGAAGTGTTGAACATCGGCAAATATTCGTTTAAGATTGTACGCGTTTCCGCCACTAAAATCGAGTTAGTTCGCATCAAAGTAGGCGTTTGAGCAAAAAATGAAAGCAAAAACAAGGTTGTGATTCCATTTTTTCGTATCTTCGTGCGCTTAAAAAGAGTAGAAAAAATATAAACTTCAAAATAATAACTATAAATGGCTACGCTTGAGAAAATTAGAAGCAAGGCGGGACTGCTGGTTCTCGTTGTGGGAATCGCATTGTTCGCTTTTATCATCGGCGACTTTCTGAACTCCGGTTCTACCTATTTCAGACAGTCGCAAGAACGTATTGCTAAAATTAACGGTGAATTAATCCATTACCAAGATTTTCAGCAACGTATAGACGAAATGTCGGAAATGTACAAGATGCAGATGGGTACCACCAGCCTACCTGAAGAAACGATGGTACAAATCCGCCAAATGGTATTCAACAATATGGTGGAAGAAATCGTGCTGGGCGAGGCCACAGCCAAGATTGGGATGACAGTCAGCCCCGACGAACTGTTCGACATGGTCCAGGGCGAAAATATCTCCCCGCTGATTCAGCAAATGCCTATGTTCGCCAATCCGCAAACCGGACAATTCGATAAGGCGGCTCTGCTGAACTATCTGAAAGCCATCAGCGACGAAAATATCGCTTCCTTGCCCGCCGACCAACAGTCGCAATTTATCCAGGCCCGCAATTTCTGGCTGTTCTGGGAAAAGAATATTAAAAACCAGCGCCTCGAGCAGAAATATACCACGCTCATCAGTAAAGCGATTTCTGCCAACAAGCTGGATGCGAAAGAAAATTTCGACGCCTCGGCCGAGAGCTCGGACATCGTTTATGCGATGCAGTCTTATTCTACCATCCCCGATTCAACCATTCAGGTAAGTAAGAGCGAACTTGAAAAGCTGTACAACGAGCGCAAGGAATCGTTCAAGCAAAAAGAAGGGCGGATTCTGACGTATGTCACCGTCGATATCCGTCCGAGCCAGGAGGATTACGACAATGTAGAGAAAGATATCGACGCGCTGAAGGCAGAGTTCACCACGGCAGAGAACGTGGCCGACCTGGTGAATGAAAACTCCGACGTGCCTTACGTGGATGCTTTCGTTACCGATAAAACTTTCGACGAAGAAATGCGGCAGTTTGCCACCACCGCGGAAGTGGGCGATGTCTATGGCCCCGTGTTTGAAAGCGACCGCTACCGGATGTTTAAACTGGTTGCAAAGACTCAGGCACCCGATTCGGTAAAGGTTTCACACATCATGCTGGCCGGCCGCAGCGAAGCGGAGATTGAATCACTTGCCGACAGCTTGATTACGGCCCTCAAAGGGGGCGCCGACTTTGCCGAACTGGCAAAAAAATACTCCATGGACCAAGCGGCGGAGAATGGCGGCGAACTCGGCTGGTTTACTGAGTTGGCAGCGCTTCGCGGCGTTAACGAAGACTTCAAGGATGCTGTTTTCTCTGCCAAAGTGGATGAAATCAAGGTGGTGAAATCGATGTACGGCACTCATTTGGTTAAAGTGACCGAGAAAACAAAGAACGTCACGAAATATAAGGTCGCCGACGTGGAAATGGCCGTTACGCCAAGCTCGAAAACCTACAGCAAACTCTATAACGACCTGAACCAGTTTATCGCAAGCAACCGCGACATCAGCAAGTTGGACGCTGCCGCGAAGGAAGCCGGCTATAACGCCGCCACCAACCAAACGGTAACCGCCGACAACCAGATGCTGGGCATGATCAAGAATTCGCGACAGGTGATCCGTTGGGCCTTCCAGAACAAAAAGGGCAGCATCTCGGAAATCTTTGAATGCGACGACAAATTCGTCATCGCCGCCGTCGAAGGCGAGCTGCAGGAAGGTTACCGCCCGCTGAGCCTCGTGGAGGCTTCCCTCAAGTCGGAAATTATCGCGCAAAAGAAGGGCGAGCAAATCGCCAGCGAGCTGAAAGCCAAAAACCTCACCACGATGGAGGCTTACGCCGACGCCATGGGCGCGCACCTCGACTCGGTGAAGTTTGTCAACTTCGGCACGCGCCGCATCTCCGGAATCGGTGTGGAACCGAATTTGAATGCCGCAATCGCCCTTGCGCCGGTTGACCAGGTCAGCGATCCGGTGAAAGGCAACAACGGCGTGTATGTTTTCAAGGTGTATGCACGCAACGCCGAGAACAAAGAGTTCAACGAAGCCGAGCAGAAGCGCACGATAGATGCGACGAATGCTTACCGCTTCGCATATCAGTCTATACAGGCATTAATCAATGCCGCAGACGTGGAAGATGACAGAATCCGTTTCTATTAATAGGTGACTGTTTATGTCGCATTGTTTCAGATTGCCTCGGGCTTCGGCTCGGGGCAATTTTGTTGAAAAATTTTGTGGAAAAGAAGATATGGAAAAGAAACCCCTCTTGGGCATGACGCTCGGCGAGCTGCAGGCCGTCGCCGCCCGCGTGAATTTGCCGAACTATGCTGCCAGGCAGATAGCCGACTGGCTGTATAAGAAAAAAGTAACTTCCATCGACGCCATGACCAATCTGGCGGCGTCGAAACGTACACTCCTCGCCGAAAGTTATGAAATCGGCGCCGTCGCGCCTGCCCACTTCCAGCGTTCGGTGGACGGCACCGTGAAATACCTTTTCCCCGCCGGGCCGGGAAACTTCGTGGAGTCCGTTTTCATTCCTGCCGACGGGCGGGCTACGCTTTGCGTCTCCTCGCAGGTGGGTTGCAAGATGAATTGCCTGTTTTGCATGACCGGAAAGCAAGGTTTCACCAAGAATCTTTCCGCCAACGAAATCCTGAACCAAATCCAGTCGCTGCCCGAACACGACGAACTGACCAACCTTGTCTTTATGGGCATGGGTGAGCCGCTCGACAACACCGACGAGCTCTTCAAGGTGCTCGAAATCCTCACGTCGGCCTACGGATATGCCTGGAGCCCGAAGCGCATCACCGTGTCCACCATCGGCGCCAAGGGGCTGAAGCGATTCCTCGACGAGAGCGATTGCCATCTTGCCGTCAGCCTGCATTCGCCCTATCCCGCCGAGCGCCTCTCACTCATGCCGGTGGAGAAGGCTTTCCCCCTGCGCGGCGTGCTCGATTTGATCCGGCAGTACGACTTTTCGCATCAGCGGCGCGTCTCGTTCGAGTACATCGTCTTCAAGGGACTGAACGACACGGAACAGCACGCGCGGACTTTGGCAAACCTGCTGCGGGGCATTCCCTGCCGCGTGAACCTGATCCGCTTCCACGCCATCCCCAACGTCCCGCTCGAAACCAGCGACCTGCAGAAGATGGAGGCTTTCCGCGATTTCCTGAATGCGAAAGGAATCACGTGTACCATTCGCGCCTCGCGGGGAGAAGACATTTTCGCTGCCTGCGGCATGCTCTCAACCCGCAAGAAGGAAGAAGACGCCGGAAAACGCTTCCCGCAAAAAGAAAAATAACAATAAAAAAAGTCATAGATTATTTTGAGAATTAAGATATGTTTTATTACTTTTGCGGTGGAGGAGTTTTCTTTGAAAAGGCCCAATGTAAAGGTACATTGACTACTTTCAGCATGAAAAGTACCTAATGTAGGATTACATTCACTACTTTCAGCTTGAAAAGTGCTCAATGTAGGTTTACATTCACCACTTTCAGATTGAAAAACACCCAATGTAGGACTACATTGACTACTTTCAGAATGAAAAGTGCCCAATGTAGGATTACATTTACCACTTTCAGCTTGAAAAGTACCCAATGTAGGATTACATTGCCTACTTTCAGCTTGAAAAGTACTCAATGTAGGTTTACATTGATAACTTTCAGAACGGAAAGTGCCCAATGTAGGTTTACATTGACTATTTTCAGAATGAAAAGACCCCAATGTAGATTTACATTGGCCACTTTCAGAATGAAAAGACCCCAATGACGATGTCAAAGGCTTATTTTAGACAAAAAGCAACTGTTCGGAAATTTCGAACGGTTGTTTGAGATAATAAATAACTAAGTATTAATTTTTAAAAAAAACCTAACTCATGGAACGAAACATTTTGATTCCGCAAATTAGTTTTGGCCGTTGGAATAAGGCAGAGAAGACCACGTTCATCGACCGCTACGTTAACATCTTGTTAAAACTGGAAGAAACTTCAGATCCCGGACAGCCATCTATCCAGAGTACGGAAGTTTCAGGTATCGAAGCGCTACACATTACCGCTGAACAAATCGAGCAATTGCAGGAGATTCTCAGCAAGATGGTGAGCATGAATCGGCAAACCAGCGCGAGCCGAGAAACCTCGGAACTGAGTAAAGCGGATAAGAAGCGCGTGCAAATAGGGAAATACATTGTCAACCGCATCCTGGATGTGGAAGATCTCCCTATGGACGATGAAATTGCCGCCGCCGAGAAGATGTACATGGAAATTTTGCCGTATAAGAATTTCCACCGGATTCCGGTAGGCCAGAAATCGTCGGTCATCAAAGGTTTATTGGTGGATCTGGAAAAACCGGAATTCTCAGAGTGCATTGAGACGCTCTCGCTTGCCGAAGCAATTTCCGAGCTGAAGTTGTGGAACGCCAAGTACGAAGAGTTGGAAGCGCAGCGGACTTCGAAGAAGACCATCAAGGCCGAGACGGAGACGATGTTGATTTTAACGAAGGATGCGGAGATTTTGATCAACAACATGAACGACTATGCCAACGCATCCAGCCTGCTGAATCCCAGCGAAGAAGCTTCCCAGTTCATCCGAGACGTAATCAAACTCTATGACTCTGCCCGCCTGGCGTACAATAAGCGCGGAAACGGTAAAGAGGAAGAAACGCCGCAGGAAGGTACGGAAGAAGGAGAAGAAACCGAAGGCACCGATACGCCGGAAGGCGAAAACCCGCCCGCCGAAGACGACCGCCCTACGGTGAACTGATTGACGAAGACTGTCGATAGACAATAGCCGGGGAATTGCCGCCGAAGCCGTGGGAAGGTTGGCGGCAGTTCCCCGCTTGCGTCCTTTCGGAAAAAAGTCTATATGCACTCAAGGATATTCGGAGAAAAAGATTACATTTGTGCAACTAAATGAAAAAGTATGAAAAAGCAGTCTTTATTACTTGGTTTGTGTTTGCTTCTGGCCGTAGCGTTCGGAAGTTGCAACTCCGGCAGCGTATTGACGCAGGCGACGGGGTTCGCGTATGAAGTTGTCGTGACGATGGACGAAGCGGATTGGAATAGCGCAGGCGGCAAGGCGGTGAAAAGCAGTTTGGAATATCCCGTGCCGTTTTTACCGCAGGCGGAACCGTCGCTGAAACTCACCTATTGTGCGCCGAAAGATTTCGACGGTTTGATGACGTATGTGCGCAATATCCTGATTGTCGATATAAATAGCCAGATTTATACGAAAGTTTCCCTCGGGATGGAAGAGAATCGCTGGGCTCGCGGGCAAGTGGTGCTGACGATGAAGGCGCCCGACTCCGACGCAATCGCGACTTACCTCGAGGAACATCCGCGCGTATTGAGCAATTTCTTCACGCGGGCGGAATTGGCGCGCGCCATCAACCTCTTGCAGGAGACTTACAGCTCGGTCGTGATGAATGTGCTGAAAGAAAAGCATGAGCTGATGCTGAATGCACCGGAAAACATGAAGTCGTACATGGATACAACCGATTTCTTCTGGGCGACGAACGACGCGGCGTCCGGGCGGATCGACCTGGTGGTTTATACATTCCCCTATACCGACAAGAACACCTTCACGGTGGATTATCTGGTTGCCAAGCGCGACTCGTTCATGAAAATGCACATTCCCGGCTCGTTTCCCGGTTCTTACATGACGACGGAAACTCGTTTTCAGCTGATGCCGGAATATGAACCGATTGAATTAAACGGAAAATATTGCGGAATGATGCGCGGCCTGTGGCGGACAGAGGGCGACATGATGGGAGGCCCGTTTGTGAGCCTGACGCGCCTCGACGAGAAGAACAACCGCGTGGTGGTGGCTGAAGGCTTCGTTTATGCGCCGGAAACCGACAAGCGCAACTTCCTGCGTAGGATTGAAGCGGCTCTTTACACACTTCGCCTGCCGGACGAGATGAATGAAGAATTCGAAAACCCGCTGGGCTTCTCGAAATAACGAATGATTAAAACAACAACTTGGATTTGAATTGAAATATGGAAGAACGATTGATCAAAGTGGGGATTACCCACGGAGATATCAATGGGATAGGGTATGAGGTTATCCTCAAGACATTTAGTGATACGCGAATGGCGGAAATGTGTGTCCCCGTGATTTACGGGTCGTCAAAAGTCGCCGCGTACCACCGGAAGGTGCTGGACTTGCCTACGATGAATATGAACATTATCTCCCGCGCGGAAGATGCCGGTCCGAACCGTGTGAACCTGATCAACTGCGTGGAGGAAGAGATAAAGGTGGAATTGTCGCAATCGACGGCGGTAGCCGGGTCTGCGGCATTCAAATCGCTCGAAGCCGCCACAGCAGATTTGCGCCGAGGCATCATCGACGTACTGGTGACGGCGCCGATAAACAAACACAATATTCAGAACGAACATTTCCATTTTCCGGGACATACCGAATATCTGGAAGCCTGCTGCGGCGACGGAAGCAAGGCGCTGATGATACTTTTGTGCAATCGCCTGCGTGTGGCATTGGTGACGGGACATGTACCGCTTTCCCAAGTGGCGTCGCAACTGTCTGTCCCCGCAATAGTCTCGAAGCTGACGGTATTCAACCATTCGCTGAAGCAGGATTTCGGCATTGTGAAGCCGCGTATTGCCGTGCTGGCGTTGAATCCTCATGCCGGCGATGCAGGACTGATTGGAACGGAGGAGCAGACCATTATCATCCCGGCGATTAAGGAAGCCGAAAAGAAAGGAGTTTCCGCATTCGGGCCGTTCCCGGCCGACGGATTCTTTGGCTCGCAGATGCTCGACAAGTTCGACGGAGTGCTGGCCATGTATCACGACCAGGGCCTGGCGCCCTTCAAGGCGTTGGCAATGGATGAAGGCGTGAATTACACAGCCGGTCTGCCGATTATACGGACTTCGCCCGACCACGGGACAGCCTACGACATCGCCGGGAAGAACCTGGCGTCGGAAGCCTCGTTCCGCCAGGCAATTTATACGGCTATCGACATTTATCATAACCGCCGACGTTATCGCGAGGCTACCGCACATCCGCTTCGGAAACAATATTATGAAAAAGGCAGCGACAACGAGAAATTGGACCTGACGAAAGACGACACGGTGGACTTGTAGGCCATTTTCTGTTTATAAATAAGTGCTTAGCGTGCTTGCGGAGCGGAGTCTCCCGTGCGCGGATCCCACTTTCTCCCGGAGGAAGACCAGGCTCTTTTCCGGGAGAAATTTTGCATTAAAGTGGAAGAAATGACCCCTTTTTACCAGAGTGTTTTTTTATCGGAAAAATTTATGTAAGTTTGCGCTTTCAAAAAGAGAAGAAAAATATGTTTAAAGATAAAACAATCGTATATACTTCCGG
This sequence comes from uncultured Parabacteroides sp., assembly GCA_944326775.1. Classification (GTDB taxonomy): domain Bacteria; phylum Bacteroidota; class Bacteroidia; order Bacteroidales; family Tannerellaceae; genus Parabacteroides. Next base: position 18,435 of record CALVFH010000006.1, on the reverse strand, counting down.
AACGTTCGATATGTTTCACTACAATCATTTGCGGATGATAAACTATGCCCGCAGTTTGGCGGACATCCTGATTGTAGGAGTCAGCACGGACGAACTGGTTTCGTCGTACAAGCCGAAACCGATCATTCCATTTCATGAACGCCTCCAGATTATCGAGGCATTGAAAACTCCGGATATAGTCATTCCCCAACACACGTTGGACCATACGGAAATTGTGAAGAAACTGAATATAGATGCTTTTGTCGTAGGCGACGACTGGTATGGCAAATATGATTACTTGAAAGACCTCGGTGTCCAGGTGTTTTATTTCCCTTACGGGACGGGCGTCTCTTCTTCTTATCTGAAAAAGACCATACATGATACGTATGAAGATAATTTGCGTTCGCAACGACAGGCCAAACCCGAAACCGTGAAAGGATTTTCAGAAAAAACAAGAAGCTCTCATGAGTAAGTTAGCATTGATCACAGGAGGTACGAAAGGAATAGGCAAAGCGGTTGCCTGCTGCCTGGCAGAAGCCGGTTACGATTTGATTCTGACCTATGCCTCCGATAATACAGTAGCTCGAAAAGTCCAAGAAGATTTGGCAAAGCAGACAGGTGTGAAGGTTGCTCTTTTGCAGGCTGATGTGGCAGATGAACTTTCTATCGACAAAATAGATTCTTTCCTGGAGGCTGGCGGTTTGCAGCTGGATGCGTTGGTCTTGAATGCCGGCCTGACGTGTCGCGATCCGTTTGAAGAAATGACATTCGAATCGTGGAACCGGGTTTTTTACGCCAACGTTCACTTCCCTGTATTTTTGTTGCAACGGATTGTCAAGAAAATAAAGGCCGGCGGGTCGGTAGTGTTCACGGGCTCGTTGATGGGCATCGAACCGCACTCGGTGTCGTTGGTTTACGGCGTGACGAAGAGTGCCGTCCATGCGCTGACACGGAATCTGGTGAAATTCCTGGCTCCTTATTCGCTGCGGGTAAACGCCGTCGCTCCGGGATTCGTGGATACGGAGTGGCAGAAGAACAAGCCGCAGGAAATCCGCCGGAACATCGAGCGGAAAGTCGCCTTAGGCCGTTTTTGCGAACCTTCCGAGGTGGCGGAGGTCTATAAAATGTTGATAGAGAATAAATATTTTAACGGAGAAGTGGTCGTTGTCGATGGAGGCTATTCGTATAAATAAAAGTAAGATGAGCGAACTGAACAAAGAATACGAGGCTTCGTTGAAGTCGATCGAGACGGAAAATTACATCGACCGGATTTTCTACCGCCCCATCGGTTTCCGGATAGCCCGTCTCTTGCGGAATACGGGGGTTACCCCGAATATGATTACCGTGATTTCCATTTTTGTAGGGGCTGCCACGGGTTTTTTCTTCTATCACGATGATTTGTGGCATAATATCGTCGGGATTCTTTTTCTGGTTTGTGCCAATATCCTGGATTGCGTGGACGGGCAACTTGCCCGCCTGACGGGAATCAAGTCGAAGATCGGACGTATCCTCGACGGTTTTGCCGGGGATATCTGGTTTGCCTGTATCTACATTGGTTTGGCGCTGCGCCTGGCGAACGAGACGGGGACTTACTGGTTTTTCGCGTTGGCGTTGCTTTCGGCCCTTTCCCATCTTTTCCAGGCAAACATTACGGACTATTACAAGACGCTGCACCTCTATTTCATCAGCAAGGATAAGGGAGCGGAATTTCAATCGCTCGAACAGGTGGAGGCGCAGCATAAGCAGTTGAAGTATGGCGTGGCCAAATTCTTTTATTTCCTTTACCGTTGGTACACGCTTTTGCAAGTAAAGGCTACGCCGACGTTGCAGAAGATGCTTCATCATTTGCATGAAAAGTATGGAGATGATCTTCCTCAGGAGGTCCGCGTGGATTTTCGCCGTCAAAGCAAGGCGCTGATGCGTTATATCGATTTAATGACGTTCAACGGCCGGACATTGGTGATGTTTGTAGTTGTCCTGAGCGGAACAGTTTGGTTGTATTATCTTTATGAGATATTGGTCTTGAATGCGGTGCTGGCTTGGTGCATGAAGAAACACGAACAGTTGTGTGCCTCATTCCTTAACAGATAAAACGATGAAAGAAACAGTTGTCGATATACAGGATTTGCAAGAGATTGCCCCGTTTTTTAAGACACGATTCGGAACTTTTGTGGGGAAATGTTTGTTGAAATGGTTGTCTATCGATAAGGTGAACCAGGCCCATAAGAATAGTTGCCATTTGCGGGGAGCGGCATTTACGACGGCTTTGTTGAAAGATCCGCTTATCCAGATTAAATATCAGTTGCATCATGCCGAAGTCCTTGACCATTTGCCTGAAGGAGCCTTTGTGACGGTGTCCAATCATCCGATAGGTTCGCTGGATGGTATCATTTTGATAGATATCTTTGCATCCCGTCGGCCTGATTTTAAAGTGATGGTCAATGGTATTTTGGAGAAAATTGGAGCGATGGCCGATAATTTTATTGCCGTGCAACCGGATACCAAACATCAGGGCAAAGGCAATCCGGCCAATCTGAATGGTGTCCGTTTGTCGTTGCAACAATTGAAAGAGGGGCATCCCATGGGCTTCTTCCCCGCCGGAGCCATGTCTTTTTATAATAAAGAAAAGAAGCAGGTGCTGGATTTGTCCTGGGCGCGGAGTGTCATTCGTCTGATCCGGAAAGCAAACGCACCGGTTTATCCGGTGTATTTTGATTTTCAGAATTCAGATTTCTTTTACTGGTTAGGGCGTATTAGTTGGAAAATACGTACCTTGCGAGTGCCGGCTGAGATATTCAATAAAAAAGGACGGACAGTTGATGTTTATATCGGCGATCCGATTTCATCTGAAGAAATTCAGGCGATTCCGGATGATACCCGGCTGGCGGATTTCTTGTATGCAAAAACATACGGATCGAAGAATATTAAGTAAATAAGAAAAGGAGGATTTGCGTAATGAAAATAGATATTCAACAGGTAAAACAACGCTTTGGTGTGATTGGTAATTGTCCGGCATTGAACCGGGCGATTGATGTCGCATTGCAGGTCGCTCCAACCGACTTGTCTGTTTTGATTACGGGTGAAAGTGGCGTGGGTAAAGAGATTTTTCCACAGATTATACATCAGTTCAGTCCCCGCAAACATGGGCAGTATATTGCCGTTAATTGCGGAGCTATCCCGGAGGGCACGATTGATTCTGAACTGTTCGGACATGAAAAGGGTTCGTTTACCGGAGCTTTAGCTGACCGGAAAGGCTATTTTGAAGTGGCTGACGGCGGAACTATTTTTTTGGATGAAGCAGGAGAGTTGCCTTTACCGACGCAGGCGCGTCTGCTTCGTGTCCTGGAGACGGGAGAATTCATCAAAGTAGGTTCCTCAAAGGTCCAGAAGACCAATGTGCGGATTGTGGCAGCGACGAATGTAAATTTGGAAAAAGCCGTATCGGAAGGAAAATTCCGCGAGGATTTATATTATCGTTTAAATACAGTGCCCATTAAAATTCCTCCTTTGCGCGACAGGAACGAGGATATCCTTTTGCTTTTCCGGAAGTTCGCTAATGACTGTGCCGAAAAATACCATATGCCGGCAGTCCGTCTGGATGAAGGGGCCCGTCAGATGCTCCTTTCTTACCGTTGGCCAGGAAATGTACGTGAATTGAAGAATATTACGGAACGGTTGTCTGTGATAGAAGAAAGTCGGGAAATAACCGCTTCTGTTTTGCGCGAATATTTGCCGGATGCAGACGTAGAGAAATATCCTGTATTGATTAATCAAGAGAATAACCAGAAGTTTTTTAATAACGAAAGAGAAATCTTGTATCAAGTATTGTTTGACATGAAGAAGGATGTCAATGACTTGAAAAAATTGGTACACGACATTATGAGCGGCAATATTCAGCCGGTTTCAACGAATGCAGGATATTCTCAACCAATCGAAACTACAAATGTAGCTCCTATGACTACAACAATGGCTACGATTCCTACCCAACCTATTCGGGAAGCTGAGGTAGTAGATAAAGAAAGCCTTTCTTTGGAGGATGTAGAAAAGGAGATGATTCGGAAAGCTTTAGAGCGCCATAATGGGAAGCGGAAAAATGCTGCCGCTGATTTAAAGATTTCGGAACGGACGCTTTACCGGAAAATCAAGGAATATAATTTGGAATAAAATAAGAGGATAAAACATTGGCAAAGATGTTAAATAGAAGATTGGCAGGATGGTTGTTAGGTTTGCTTGTTGTGTTTTCGGCATGCACTATCTCATATAAGTTCAACGGAGCATCCATTGATTATACAAAAGTAAAATCTATTTCGATCAAAGACTTTCCGAATCAGGCGGCATTGGTTTATCCTCCTTTGTCGCAGCTTTTCACAGAGGGCTTGAAAGATATTTATGTACGTCAGACACGTTTGAATATGGTTCGTGAAAATGGTGATTTGGATCTGGAAGGTGAGATTACCGGCTATGACCTGACGCAGTTGGCTGTTAAGGAGAATGCTTATGCCTCTCAATCTAAGTTGACGATAACCGTGAAAGTTCGTTATGCTAATCGTACCAATCCGGATGAAGATTTTGAGCAAACATTTTCGGCTTATCGTGAGTTTGAGAACACTCAGTTATTGCAGGATGTGCAAGACCAGCTTTGTTCGGAAATGGTAGAAGAGCTGGCAGATCAAATATATAATGCCACTGTAGCCAATTGGTAAAATGAAAGCTTCAGATTTATATCGATGGATAGCTGATCCGAATTTACTTGCGGAAGCTTCATTGGCTGAATTGGAACAGGAGGTGGAGGTGTATCCCTATTTTCATACGGCAAGACTTTTATATTTGAAAAAACTGGCATTGGTTGGAGATAATGCATTTGTTTCTAAGTTAGAGCGTTTTTCTCCGGGTATAACAGATCGTAAACAACTCTTTTTATTGGTGGAAGGTGAAAAATATGGATTGTCTTTGCCGGAAAAAAGAGAAAAAGGAGAAGAGAAAGATGATGCATTTTCATTGATAGATGCTTTTCTTTCAGGGCATCAGGGAATAGAATCCCATTCTCAGAAAGTGCAATCCCAAGTAGATACGTTGATTCAACCTTCGGCTGCGACGGACTACCTTCATTGGCTTCAGTCGGAAAATGAAGGAATGACAGTTCCGTCAGGGGAGGGAAAGCTTCGTCATCAGGATTTGATTGATTCATTCCTTGAAGAAGACGAACGTCGGCTTTCGGGACGCGGGCCTCATTTGAAAGTGAAAGACGGAGAGGCTAAAGAGCCTCTTGATTCAACAATCAAAGAACCGGAACTTCCAAAACCGCCGGGGAATGCTTATTTTACTGAAACATTAGCTCGAATTTATGTTAAACAGAAACGATATGAGAAAGCTCTGCAAATAATTAGGAATTTAAGCTTGAAATATCCGGAAAAAAATATTTACTTTGCAGACCAAATTAGGTTCTTGGAAAAATTGATTATTAACACTAAAAAATAAAAACGAAAATGTACGTATTTATCTCTATCTTAATTCTGATTGCAGCCATACTTTTGATTTTTATTGTGCTGATTCAGAATTCCAAGGGAGGCGGATTAGCTTCAGGATTCTCTTCATCCAACCAGATCATGGGGGTGCGGAAAACAACAGATTTCCTTGAAAAAGCAACTTGGACATTGGCCGGGACGGTCGTTGTATTGAGTATAATAATTACGGCCTTCATTCCTCGCCATGAAAATGGTACTCAGTCTGAAATCAAGCAACAGGTAGAAGAAGCGGTAGCTGTTGATCCGAATACAGTAGCTCCGAATTTTGGAACAGCTAATCCGTCGGAAGCTCCGGCCTCGGGTACTGAAGCTCCTTCAACAACTGCTCCGGCTCCGGCTTCGGACGAGGCAAAATAAATGAGTTCATTTTTGTATTGAATAGGTGTAAGGGTCGTTTCGTAATGCTGAAGCGATCCTTTTTTATTTATATTTCATTGAAAACCTCTTTTTAGCAGATTAAAATATGATGGATTTAAACTTTGATGGATTGCTGATAGGTATAGCAACATTTCTGATTATCGGATTCTTTCATCCGGTTGTTGTCAAAGCGGAATATTATTGGGGAACAAAGTGCTGGTGGGTATTTTTAATCTTGGGTATAGTGGGTACAGTTGCCTCACTTTTTATAGAGAATACGTTTGCGTCTGTAATTTGCGGCGTTTTTGCCTTTTCTTCATTTTGGACAATTAAAGAAGTATTCGAACAAAAGGAACGGGTGCGTAAAGGTTGGTTCCCGAAAAATCCGAAGAGGAAGTATTGATGCGTTGTTATATATTTTAATCAAATCCTTTTTTCTTAAAAGATTTATTTGTTACTTCGCATTCATAAATAATCACTATACATTGCATGGAAATATTCATAATAGCAGGTCTTATTTTGCTGAATGGCCTGCTTTCGATGTCTGAGATGGCATTGGTCTCGGCTCGCAAATCTCGCTTGGATACAGAAGCCAAGAAAGGCAATAAGTCGGCCAAGACTGCTCTTGCGTTAGCTGAAGAACCCGACCAGTTTTTGTCAACTGTTCAGATTGGTATTACATTAATAGGTATTTTGACCGGTCTTTATTCCGGGGAGTCTTTGTCACGTCATTTGGCTGCATTAATGGACCGGATACCGGAATTACAACCCTACTCGAAAACGATAGCGCAGGCAGTAATTGTTATTTTGGTTACATATTTCACGTTGATATTTGGTGAATTAGTGCCTAAAAGGATTGGATTGGGGCGTGCTGAAAAAGTCTCTATGGCCATAGCTCGGCCAATGCATATTTTGTCACTTATTGCTTCTCCTTTTGTTTGGTTGCTTTCAAAAAGTACGGAGCTGTCTGTTAATATGTTGGGTGTGAATGCGGATGAGGATAATAAGGTGACTGAAGAAGAAATCAAGGCGATCGTAAAGGAAGGTTATGACGGGGGAGAAGTTCAAGAAGTAGAACAAGATATTGTAGAGCGAGTATTTAATCTTGGAGATCGTAAGGTGGGTTCTATCATGACTCATAGGAGTGATATGGTCTGGTTGGATTTAAATGACTCGTTAGAAAATATTAAACAGTTGGTGGAAGCTAATTTGTATAATGTCTATCCGGTCTCTTCTGGCAGGTTGGACAATTTACTGGGGGTGGTTTATCTGAAAGATTTGTTTGGAAAATTGGAGACTCCCGGTTTTTCGCTTCAGCATGTGATTCGTCCGGCTCAGTATGTTCCGGAAAATCAGACGGTCTATAATGCATTAGAGCAAATCAAGCAAACGCGTGTTCATTCAGCGATTGTTACGGATGAGTTTGGTAGTGTTCAAGGAATCGTTACCTTGAAGGATATTATGGTGGGTTTGATTGGGCAAGTCCCGGAGCCAGACGATGAACAGGAGATTGTGGAACGTGCTGACGGTTCGTATTTGGTTGATGGACAGTATTCGTTTTATGATTTCTTGGAATATTTCGATAAAGAGGATTTATATACAGAATATGATTATAATACGTTGAGCGGATTGATTTTGGAAATATTGGAACATGTACCTAAGACCGGAGAAACTTTAGATTGGCTTAACTTTACGTTTGAGATTGTTGATATGGATGGTGCCCGGATTGATAAAGTATTGGTGCGTGTGCGACCTGAAGAACCCGCGGAATAATATTCTAACATATTTGTATGAAAAACACAACTCGGAAGAGTACCATATCTATTTAATTCCTTATATTTGCTGAGAAGTCGGTTCTCCCGGATTCAAAGCAGAAAATTAAATCAAATAAATATGTATTTATTAGGATGCGATTTAGGAAGTTCTTCTGTAAAGGCTTCCATAGTTGATGTCGAAAGTGGTCTGACCGTTGGCTCTGATTTCTATCCAAAAGAGGAGGCAGCTATTATAGCTCTTCAGCCGGGATGGGCGGAACAAAATCCGGAAGATTGGTGGACCTATATGAAAAATGCTATTTGTGGTGCAATAGCTAAGGCAGGTATAAAGGGGGAAGATATTAAAGCTATTGGAATCTCTTATCAGATGCATGGTTTGGTAGCCGTAAATGATAAAAAGGAGGTTTTACGTCCAGCTATTATTTGGTGTGATAGTCGTGCTGTACCTTATGGAGAAAGAGCATTCCATAGTATAGGTGAAAGATATTGTCTTTCTCATTTGCTTAATTCTCCTGGTAATTTTACGGCAGCAAAATTGGCTTGGGTTAAAGACTATGAGCCGGAGGTTTTTCATTCCATTTATAAAATCATGCTGCCTGGGGATTATATTGCTATGCGCATGACGGGCGATATCGTGACTACAGTATCCGGTTTGTCGGAAGGTATTTTTTGGGACTTTCAAGAAGGAAAGGTTTCCGATGAACTGATGAACTATTTCGGATATGATAAGGGTTTGATTGCTGATATATGTCCGACATTTGGATTACAAGGCGAACTTCTTCCTTCCGTAGCTTCAGAATTAGGTATGAAGAAAGGAACTCCAGTTACTTATCGGGCCGGAGACCAACCAAACAACGCATTATCTTTGAATGTGTTGAATCCTGGAGAGGTGGCTGCTACGGCTGGAACATCGGGGGTTGTTTATGGTGTAAATGGCCGTGTGAATTACGATAGATTGTCTCGGGTAAATACTTTTGCTCATGTCAATCATAATGATAAGCAAACCCGTTTGGGTGTGTTATTGTGTATTAATGGAGTCGGTATTTTGAATTCTTGGATTAAGCGGAATATAGCTCCGGAGGGCATGAGTTATGACGAGTTGAATGGGTTGGCGGCACAAGCTCCAATTGGTTCCCAGAATTTGTCTATTTTGCCATTTGGTAATGGTGCGGAACGTATATTGGAAAATCGTCAGATAGATTGTTCCATTGAAGGCTTGAATTTTAATATTCATGGAAAATCTCATTTGGCACGGGCAGCTCAAGAAGGCATTGTCTTTTCGTTTAAGTATGGTATGGAAATTATGCATGAAATAGGTATTGATATCAGTGTTATTCGTGCAGGATATGCCAATATGTTCCTTAGTCCGATTTTCCGAGAAGCTTTGGCTTGTGTGACAGGGGCTGTAATTGAATTATATGATACGAATGGAGCTGTAGGAGCGGCTAAAGGAGCCGGTATCGGTGCCGGTATCTATCACTCTCCGGAAGAAGCTTTTGCATCATTGAAAAGATTGGCAATGATTGAACCGGACGGGTTGAAGGCAAATGCATATTGTGGAGCCTATGATATTTGGAAAGAAAGATTGGAAAAATTAATCTGATAAATAGAATATTGATATGAGTTATTTTAAAGGCGAAAAGGAATTTTTTCCAGGGATTGGAAAAATCCAATATGAAGGACGCGAATCGAAGAATCCGCTGGCCTTTCATTTTTATGATGAAAATAAGGTAGTAATGGGGAAAACGCTAAAAGAACATTTACGTTTTTCCATGGCTTATTGGCACACCTTGTGTGCAGAAGGTAGCGATCAGTTTGGCGGCGGAACAAAAACATTCCCTTGGAATGACAGTTCCGATGCTATTACGCGTGCGAAGTATAAGATGGATGCCGCTTTTGAATTCATGACAAAGTGCAGTATTCCGTTCTATTGTTTCCATGATGTTGATATGGTGGATGAAGGGGATAGTTTGGCTGAATTCGAAAAGCGTTTGCATACGATGGTTGGTCACGCTAAAGAACATCAGGAAGCTACGGGCATTAAACTGTTGTGGTCAACAGCTAATGTATTTGGTCATAAACGTTATATGAATGGTGCGGCTACCAATCCTTATTTCCCGGCAGTAGCTTGTGCTGGTACGCAAATTAAAAATGCAATCGATGCTTGTATCGCTTTAGGCGGTGAAAATTATGTATTCTGGGGTGGTCGTGAAGGTTATATGAGTCTCTTGAATACGGATATGAAACGTGAGAAAGAACATCTTGCCATGATGTTGACAATGGCTCGCGATTACGGACGTAAGAATGGCTTTACGGGTAAATTCTTGGTTGAACCGAAACCTATGGAGCCTACTAAACATCAGTATGATGTAGATTCTGAAACGGTTATCGGTTTCTTGCGCCAATATGGTTTGGATAAAGATTTCGCACTGAATATTGAAGCTAACCACGCTACTCTGGCTGGTCATACATTTGAACACGAATTGCAGGTAGCCGTCGATGCAGGCCTCTTCTGTAGTATTGACGCCAATAGAGGCGATTATCAGAATGGTTGGGATACGGATCAATTCCCGGTAGATTTGTATGAATTGACTCAGGCTTGGTTAGTGATGCTTCAGGCTGGTGGATTCAAGACGGGAGGTACAAACTTTGATGCCAAGACACGTCGTAATTCTACTGATCTTGATGATATCTTTATCGCTCATATTTGTGGTATGGATGCCTTTGCCCGTGCTCTGATGATTGCTGCAGATATTCTGGAAAATTCAGATTACCTGAAAATGCGTCATGATCGTTATGCAAGTTTTGACAGTGGCGAAGGGAAGGCTTTTGAAGAAGGTAAGTTGACTTTGGAAGATCTTCGGACTATTGCCTTGCGTGATGGCGAACCGAAGCAGATCAGCGGTAAGCAAGAATTGTATGAAATGTTAATCAATCAATACATTTAATATTAGTGATGAATGAAGGGTGAAGGATGAAGGTCTTTCTGTTTCAGATAAGAGAAATGGTAAAACCTTCATGCCTTTATCCTTCATTTTTTATTTTTTTTGTATCACCATGAGAAATAACACGTATATTTTATGCATAACGCTTGTTGCTACACTTGGTGGCTTGTTGTTCGGTTACGATACCGCAGTTATTTCCGGAGCTGAACAAGCGTTGCAGAAGCATTTAGGACTGGATGATTTCTGGCATGGGCTAACCGTATCGAGTGCATTGATTGGATGTGTGATTGGTAGTGCCATTTCTGGAAATTTTGCTTCATCACTTGGACGCCGAGATTCCCTGCGGGTTGCAGCTCTTTTGTTTTTCCTTTCAGCATTAGGTTCTGCATACCCTGAGTTTCCTTTCTTTGAAAAAGGAGACACTTCCTTTTCTTTAATCTTGATGTTTAACTTCTATCGTATTATTGGAGGTATTGGAGTTGGTTTAGCCTCGGCTATTTGTCCGATGTATATTGCAGAGATAGCCCCTTCGGATATTCGAGGGAAATTAGTATCGTGCAACCAGTTTGCGATTATCTTTGGAATGCTGGTTGTTTATTTTGTCAATTATTCCATCAAGGCCAGTATAACTGAAGAAGTCCTGGTTACAGACGGGTGGCGTTATATGTTCCTTTCTGGAGCCGTTCCTGCCTCATTGTTTGGTATTCTTTTGTTTTTCATACCTCGTACCCCTCGTTTCTTGGTCATGACCGGACGGTATGATGCCGCTCTTGCCGTTCTGCAGCGGGTTAACGGAGAGGAGAAGGCTGCCGCAATCCTGAAAGAAATACAAGCCGTTTCCAAGGAGAAGACAGAGAAGCTGTTGACTTATGGTATTACTGTTGTAGCCGTAGGAATTCTGTTGTCGATATTCCAACAGGCAATCGGGATTAATGCCGTGCTGTATTATGCACCCCGTATTTTTGAAAAGATTGGGGGAGGAGGCGATAGTATGCTGCAAACTGTCGTCATGGGATGTGTAAATATCGTCTTTACCCTGGTTGCAATCTTCACGGTGGAGAAAGTAGGGCGTAAACCGCTCCTTATTGTCGGTTCGGTGGGCATGGCTGTCGGAGCATTTAGCGTGGCGCTGTGCGACGAGTTGCAAGTGGCCGGTATTCTTCCAGTCTTGTCGATTATTGTCTATGCCGCTTTCTTTATGATGTCGTGGGGACCTATCTGCTGGGTGTTGATTTCCGAGATATTCCCGAATACGATCCGGAGCAAGGCCGTAGCGATAGCTGTCGCCTTCCAATGGATATTTAATTATCTGGTATCCTCTACCTTCCCGTCGCTCTACGAATTTAGCCCGGGATTTGCCTATGGGTTGTATGGAGTCATTTGTGTGATTTCGGCACTCTTTGTATGGCGGATGGTTCCGGAAACCAAAGGTCTGTCGCTGGAACAGATGAACCAGCTTTGGAAACGCAAAGTATCATAAACTTATCAAACTAATACAACATGAAAACAAGCTTATTCGCTGCACTCCCCTTAGTGGGGGCGATGGTTGCCTGCCAGCAACCGCAACAGCCGGCATCGTCGGCACAACCCGTCCAGGAAGAAGTCAAAATGCTGGCTTTGGTCGATACGCCGAAGATTACGACACCTCCGGCAGAGCTGAAGCTCGACCCGTTTTACAAGAAATATATGAATGTGAACGGCATTCATGTAGTCAGTTCCTGGCGTGTGCCCGACAGTTGCTTTTATGCTGCCTACGTCAGTCTGAATGCGCTGACTTCCGCGTTACCGGACGATGTGATGGAATCCCTGACAAGCCGGAACACCCGAATCGGTATCATGGCCCGTTATGAAGGGACGACCGACATCCCGGAACATGCGATGCTGGTCAACGATACGACTCTCAACTGGGATGTTCGCGCCCGCGGTTTGGGCGGAACGCTCGAAATGCCGTTCTCTACCTGCGCGGAAGAAAATATTCTGGCTTACCAGATTGACAAGTATCATGCGGAGGATATTATGATTCATGAATTCGCCCATACTATCCATAATGTAGGCATTGCTCCCATCCATCCGGAGTTCAATGACGAGCTACAGGCTTCGTTGGATGCCGCCGTAGCCAAGGGCTTGTGGAAAAATGTCTATGCCTCGACAAATATCGAAGAGTATTGGGCTGAAGGAGTCCAGGATTGGTTTAATGTCAACGCGGAAGTAGATAACGACAATGGCGACGGGAAACACAACAAGGTAAATACCCGCGAAGAACTGAAGCGTTACGACCCGGGCCTGTATGCCATCCTTGCCAAATATTTCCCTGAGGTAAACGAACAGATTAGCCGGCATAAGAAAGTAAATCTTTACGATGTATCGGTAGATAACGTACAATAACGCAAAAAGGACAACCAGTCGCAGAGAACCGGTTGTCCTTTTTTCTTGTTAGAAGCTCACTCGCCGAGTGTGTCTTTTATCGCTTTCTGGACTAATTCCTCCATCACTTTGTAGCCGTCCAGCGTGGGATGCACGCCGTCGTCGGAATACTTCTTGGGAAGCCCTCCTTCGTCGTCGGCCAGGGCACTATGGTAGTCCACGTATGGAATCTGGTTCTTTTCGGCATAGGCTTTAATCTTTTTGTTCAATGCCCGGATTGTTTCGGCTGCCCCTTTGATGTCGGGATGCCATCCGAAGTGGCTCGCCGGCATGGTTGAGCAGAGAATGACTTTGATTTGGTTGGCGCGGGCCAGCTCGACCATTGTCACGATGTTGCCGAACGTCTGCTCGGGCGTCATGGCATAGTCGTTGCGGGCTACATCGTTCGTGCCGGCCAGAATGACAACGGCTTCAGGCTCCAATTCGATTACATCCGGCCGGAAACGCATTACCATCTGGGCGGAGACCTGTCCGCTGATGCCCCGGCCCACATATCCGTTCTGCGTGAAGAAATCCGGGTCCATATTCCGCCAGTTTTCGGTGATGGAATTGCCCATGAAGACCACCTTCACCGGTTTTTTTATTTGCTGGTTCTCTGTAGCATATTTGCCGAAGTTGGCCCAGTCTTTCAGTTCCTGGGCAGTGGCGTGCCCCATGCCGAGCAGGCAGCACGCCGAAAAAATAATCAGTTTTTTATTCATGGTCATGTCTGATAAAGAGATAAATGAAATGGCAAGTTCAATAAATTTCCTTGGCTATCCTGCGCACGCTCTCCGATGCCATCATGGTATAGAAGTGGAGGCTGGGGACCCCGTGGGCTATCAGCTCTTTGCATTGCTGGATGCTCCATTCGATGCCCACTTCCCTGGCATCGTCGTCGGTTTTGCATTTGCGGAGCTCCGCAGCGAAGGCTTCGGGTATCTCCGAGCGGAAGACACGCGGCAATACCGTCAGTTGGTTCCTGAAAACAATCGGTTTGATACCCGGTATGATGGGGACGGTAATCCCTTCCGCCCGGCAACGCTCCACGAAGGCGAAGTATTTCGAATTGTCGAAAAACATCTGCGTAACCAAGTAGTCGGCCCCGTTCCTGACCTTCTCCTTCAGGTAGAAAATGTCTGAATCGAAGTTGGGCGCCTCCTCGTGCTTCTCCGGATAGCAAGCCATGCCGTAGGAGAACGGCGTTTCGATGCCTTCCATGCGTGAACCGTCGAGCAGGAATCCTTCGTTGAAGCGATTCACCTGTTGTTGGAGGTCGGTCGCGTGTTCGTGATACATTTCCGGGGGTTGTTGCGCCTCCAGCGTCTTGACATCCCCGCGCAACAGAAGAAGATTATAGACGCCCAGGAAATTCAAGTCTATCAGCGCATATTCCGTCTCGTCTTTGGTGAATCCCTTGCAGATGATATGGGGGACGGCGGGAATCCCGTATTTATTTTGGATAGCCGAGGCGATGGCGACCGACCCGGGGCGCTTGCGGATGTTTACTTTCTGAAAACTCCCGTCGGCCATCGGCTTATAGATAAATTCGCTGTGATGCGACGTGATGTTGATATACTTCGGGTCGAATTCCCGCAGTTTGTCGATGACATTATATACTTTCTGAATGCTGTTGCCTCTCAGCGGCGGAAGAATCTCAAAGGAAAAGGCCGTGCTTTTACTTTGGTTGATTAAATCAATTACTTTCATCATGTCGGAATGATTTATGTGCTTGTCTGTTTAAAAGTATTGCAAAAATAAGTTCATTTTTTTATTTATTCTTATCTTTGCGCCCAGAAAACATAAAAATCTAATCAATATCGTGTCATGGAAACATTGAATTGGTCCGAACTCGGCTTCGGATATCTCAAAACAGACTACAACATCCGTTGTTATTACCGTAACGGCAAATGGGGAGAACTGGAAGTGTCTTCTTCCGAAATCATTAATATACATATGGCGGCAACCTGCCTGCACTACGGACAGGAAGCGTTCGAGGGCCTGAAGGCCTTCCGCGGAAAAGACGGGAAAATCCGCGTGTTCCGCATGGATGAGAACGCCAAGCGCCTGCAATCGTCGTGCCGAGGCATCAAGATGGCCGAGCTGCCGGTTGAAATGTTTGAAGAAGCCGTGCGCAAGGTCGTGAAACTCAATGAACGCTTCGTGCCTCCCTACGAAAGCGGCGCTTCCCTCTATATCCGCCCGCTTTTGCTCGGCCTCGGGGCGCAAGTCGGCGTTAAACCGGCGCCGGAATACATGTTCATCGTGTTCGTCACCCCGGTAGGGCCTTATTTCAAGGGCGGATTCCAGCCTTCCAAGGTTTGTATCCTCCGGGAATACGACCGCGCGGCACCCAACGGCACCGGCACCATCAAGGTGGGCGGAAACTATGCCGCTTCGCTGGTTGCCGGCGAGATTGCTCACGAGAAAGGCTATGCCGCCGTGCTCTATCTCGACCCGAAAGAGAAGAAATACCTCGATGAATGCGGACCGGCCAACTTCTTCGGCGTGCGCGGCAACAGCTACATCACGCCCCAGTCGCATTCTATCCTCCCGTCTATCACCAACAAGAGTCTGCAACAGCTGGCTGCCGACATGGGGCTGACCGTCGAGCGTCGCCCGATTCCGCTGGAGGAAATCGCTACCTTCGACGAGGCTGCCGAATGCGGTACCGCCGCCGTGATTGCCCCGATTTCGGAAATAGACGATTTGGACACCGACAAGCACTATGTGATTGCCAAAGACGGCAAGCCGGGACCCGTGTGCGAAAAGCTTTACCACAAGCTACGCGCCATCCAATATGGCGACGAGCCCGACACTTACGGATGGGTTAGGATTATAGACTAACATAGAGAACACTTTTTCCATTATTACGCGCGTGCCCCTTCGACGGAACCCTATTCCGGAGAGGGCGGCACGTTTTTTTGCTGAAAAGGGCCTCCGCCAGTGCTAAAAAATCTCCGTAAGTGCTGTCGGAGCCTCCGCCGGCACTAAAAATCTTCCGTAAGTGCTGTCGGAGCCTCCGCCAGTGCTAAAAATCTTCTGTAAGTGCTGTCGGAGCCTCCGCCGGCACTAAAAATTTTCCGTAAGTGCTGTCGGAGCCTCCGTCGGCGCTAAAAATCTTCCGTAAGTGCTGTCGGAGGGTGTTGACAGCACTAAAAATCTTCTGTAAGTGCTGTTGTAGGCATACATCAGCACTAAAATGGCGAAAGAAGTGCTGGCGACGGATGCCGCCGAGGGGCGCCGGGGAAAATAAGGTTCGCTTCGCTTTTTTGTTTACCTTTGCAGGCAAATAGAATAATTGAAATCCAGATGAAACGTATTATCGAAATTTGCGCCAATTCTGCCCAGAGCTGTGTGGAGGCGGAAGCTGGCGGGGCGGCCCGCGTCGAACTGTGCGCAGGCATTCCCGAAGGGGGGACAACCCCGAGTTACGGCGAAATCAAGACGGCACAGGACTTGACTTCGGCAATCGACATCAATGTGATTATCCGCCCGCGCGGAGGGGACTTCCTCTATACCGAGGCCGAGGTTCGCTCGATGCTTTACGACATAGAAATGTGCCGGCAACTGGGCGTGCATGGCGTAGTCTTCGGCTGCCTGACGGCGGAAGGGGATATCGACGTCCCCCTGATGCGCCGGCTGATGGAGGCGGCAGGCCCGCTGTCGGTAACTTGCCACCGAGCCTTCGATGTGTGCCGCGATCCGTTCCGGGCGCTCGAGGAACTGGTGGAATTGGGGTGCGACCGCATCCTCACCTCCGGGCAGCAGTCGGATGCGGTGAAAGGGATTCCGCTCATCCGCCAACTGGTCGAGCGGGCGGCAGGGCGGATTATCATCATGCCGGGCTGTGGCGTGCGGGAGAACAATATCGCGCTCATCGAGGCGGAAACCGGGGCGACGGAGTTCCATACATCGGCGCGCAGCGTGGTCTATAGCCGCATGTCTTTCCGCAACGAACACGTACCGATGGGCAGCAGCGCGGTGACGTCGGAGTTTGAAACCGTGCAGACCGACCGCGAGAAGGTGCGCGCCGTCGTGGAGCGCCGCTGATTTTGGCAATCTTTTTGCAGGAATATCCACGGAACGCCCGCCCCGTGAAAAGGGTCCGGGGCGCCCGCTCTGTGGTAAATCTATAAGAATCAAAGGATAATAATTAATATGTTAGATATGAGTCATAAACATTCACACGAGGAAGAACAGGCCGCAGGGTCTGTAGGACAAGAGAATGTTCAGAATTCTCAGGAAGAAACGACAAATTTGCAGGAAGAACAGCCAAATGCGGCGGAAGAACCGGCCGTAGCTGACAATCTGTCGGACGAACTGGCTGATCTGCAAAAGAAATACGATGAATTGAACGATACGCATTTGCGCCTGCGGGCGGAGTTCGACAACTATCGCAAGCGGACGATGCGCGAGAAGAGCGATTTGATCAAAAGTGGCGGGGAGAGTGCACTTGTCCACCTGCTGCCGGTGGTCGATGACTTCGAACGCGCCTTGCAGAACATCCAGAAGGCTGAAGATGTGGCTGCAATAGCGGAAGGAGTGAATTTGATCTACAACAAGTTCGTCTCTTATCTCTCCTCTCAGGGCGTGAAGGCCATGGAAGTCGTGGGCAAACCCTTCGATGCGGATATTTACGAAGCGATTGCAACGATTCCGGCTCCCGAAGAGAAGCTGAAGGGCAAGGTACTGGATTGTGTCCAGACCGGTTATACATTAAACGACAAAGTAATTCGTCATGCAAAGGTAGTTGTCGGCGAGTAATCAGGTAACGGAAAAACAAATGGCAAAGAGAGATTATTACGAGGTGCTGGGCGTGAGCAAGAACGCTACAGCCGAAGAAATAAAGAAGGCATACAGGAAAAAAGCAATCCAGTACCATCCGGATAAGAATCCGGGCGATAAGGAAGCTGAAGAAAAGTTTAAGGAGGCTGCCGAAGCCTATGATGTGTTGAGCGATCCGCAAAAGCGGCAGCGGTACGACCAGTTTGGGCACGCCGGAGTGGGCGGAGCTGCTTCCGGAGGGGCCGGCGGCTTTTCGATGGATGATATCTTCTCGCAGTTCGGCGATATCTTTGGTGGACATTTCGGGGGCTTCGGCGGATTTGGTGGTTTCGGGGGATCCCGGGGCGGCCGCCGCGTGAACAGAGGCTCCGACTTGCGTGTCAAGGTGAAAATGTCGCTGAAGGATATTGCAACCGGGGTTGACAAGAAGATTAAAGTCAAGAAGTTTGTGCCTTGCAGCCATTGCCACGGTACGGGTGCCGATGGCGACGGGGGTTCGAAGACTTGCGATACCTGTCATGGCACGGGAATCGTTACGCGCGTGGCAAATACGATCCTGGGACAGATGCAGACCCAGACGACGTGTCCTACCTGCGGCGGCGAAGGCAAGGTGATTGTCAAGAAATGCCCTGAATGTAACGGAGAAGGGATTGTTCGCGACGA
>CALVFH010000005.1 GCA_944326775.1 uncultured Parabacteroides sp. | reverse complement strand
ACTGGTAGGGAAAATAGCCGGAAAAAACTGATGCCCCCCTGGGCTCAGATTATATATAACAATTAGTCTTAGAAAGGGACAGGCCGTGAGGTTCGTCCCTTTTGCTTTGTTGCCGAATGGTTAAAATCTTGTTTCCCATATCATGTTTTTTTACTTTTCTTTTGCATTTTCGATTCAGATACCTAACTTTGCCACAATTCCAATCGGAATCAGCGGATTCTGTTAGGAAGAACATAAAGAGCATTTACGATATTATTCCCAGTTATAGAGAATCGCCAATTTTTTCACAAGACCGGAATAATAAGCACGGGATGCATGTACCCTTATCATTATGATAGTGGAGGGAGGAAGAATTATCCTCTCCACTGGAGTAAGGGTGCGTGCGGGTTTGTTGTTTTATTATTGTCTTGTGGGCGTTTGGCGATGCCTCTATACTGATAATAAGCGACTTCCCGCACTTTTTTTATATCCATACTCGAACCGGGCTGCCGTTTGTTCAACTCGCTGTTGTCAAAACGTCTGTTGCATTTCGGTTGTTCTCTGTAAACGAAGAGTGGCTAAAAAAAAGTTCGTTTTTAGCTGCTCTTTTTGTTTTCATATTGTAAATCAAGGGAAATTTTCAAACCGCTAATTATATATCTCTCTCAATGTTTTAGGCGTTTTTGGGGTGAAAAGACGAAAATCGTCTTCGCTGGCTAAGAAAATTGCTCAGCAGGGATGGAAACAGAATAGCTGTAGCGTCGTTGGCAGCTGGCGGCAGGAAACAGCCTAAAGAAACTGATGCCTCTGTTGGGGTTCAGATTTATAAATAAACAATAGACTTAAGAAAGGGGTGGGCCGTGAGGTTCGTCCCTTTTGCTTTGTTGCAGAATGGTTAAAATCTTGTTTCCCATATCATGTTTTTTTACTTTTCTTTTGCCATGTCGGTTTTGACTTCTAACTTTGATGCCATTCTGATAGGAAGTTATTTCCAGTAGGATAGGGGTATAAATAAATTAAATGGTACATATTATGAGGATTTTTACTTTTTTATTGGTGTTCCTGGTTGTGGCTTCAGGAATAATTTGGGGACAGACGACAGAGTCTGAGGTGAAACAAGAAGACGTGTTGGTTAGCTGGTGGGATGAGGAAAATACTAAAGAATTTCTGATATTGACGCTCATAGATGGTGAAATCACCGATGCGGAATATACCATGAATGGAAATGTTTCTGCCCGGTGCCGTCTCGATGATAGGGGAACGGTATATGTGTCGCTTAATGGGTTATGGCGGTTCGATATAGAGGATATGTCTAATGATATACTATTCCTGTTTCATGGACGTACGGATTATCCGGAGAAATATTTTGATATAAAAACAGCAATGTCAGGTCGGGAGCTATATATTACTTCTATCGCTCCCAATACCCAATTAAATGAAATAGAGGTATATTTCACAATTAAAGTAACGAGTCTGATTACAGGTGAAAGTTACAATGTAAGGATAATAACCCTACAAGGAGAGGCTAATGATGGTAGTGATAGCGATGAATCGTTGGTTGCCAATGAGGCTATCGCAACAGCCGATGCTCGTGCATACGCTCAGACGGGCAAGATTGTTGTGGTAACGCCGATGCCTACTGACGTGCAAATTATCTCGATGGCTGGCGCGGTAGTAGCCAATGCCCGGGTAACCGGTAGGCAGGAATTTCCCAATTTGGCGGAAGGTGTCTATATTGTCCGCATGGGTGAGGCCTCCGTAAAGTTGCAAGTGCGCGACTGACGGTTAAAATATAGGTCTTGCTTTGTTGCCGAACCCTTCGCCGGCACTCCTGATGTTCCGGAAATGCCGCTGAACTGTTCGCCGAGACTAAAAATGAATAATTATACAAAGCGAACCGTTCGCAAGCACTGAAAATGAATATTTATACACGTCGAACGCTTCGCTGGAGCAAAAAATACAAAAGTAAGCCCGTCGAACCGTTCGGCGGGACAAAAAATGCAAAAGCAAAGCTGCCGAACTGTTCAGCGGCGTAAACAATGAATAAGTATGCACGGCGAACGGTTCGGCAGCGGAAAAAATGTTCTTGGATGGTTGGCTACAAGTTCAGCGCCTTCAGGATTTGTCCCGTAGCCCCGATGTTCTGCAGCACCAGCCTGTCGGCGTCGAAACCGGCTTGTTGACGCAGGTCTGGATGGTTCAGCAGTTCGTCGAGGGTGGTTTGGAACTCTTCGAAACAACGGACGGGGAAGCCTCCTTTCAAACGGACCAGGTCGCATGCTTCCTTGAACTTCCTGTATTTCGGACCGAAGATGACGGGGATGCCATAGACCGCCGCTTCGAGCGTGTTGTGGATGCCAGCCCCGAATCCGCCGCCGATGTAGGCGATTTCACCGTAGCGGTAGATTGACGACAGCAGGCCGAAGCAGTCGATAATCAGGCAGTCGTAGGCCGCAAGGTCTTTCCCTTGTGCCTGGCTGAAGCGGATGAAGGGGCGCCGTAGCTGGGCTTCGATGCCTTGCAGGTGCTCTTCGTGGATTTCGTGCGGCGCGATAATCAGTTTCAACTTCGGATGCTCGTTGAAGTAGCGGAGCAGGAATGTTTCGTCTGCCGGCCACGAACTGCCAGCCACTAAGGTCAGGAACGTCTGTCCTTCGCGCGGCGCGACGAAAGTCTGTGCTTCCGGGATGTCTTTTGCCGCCTTGCGGATGGCCCAGACGCGGTCGTAGCGGGTGTCGCCCGTCACGGTTACGTTCCGGCTGATTCCGTATTGCTTCAACAGTTGTGCCGACTCGTCGTCTTGCACGAAAAGGTGGGTGAAGCAGTGCAACACTTTCCGGTAGGAACGCCCGTACCAGTGGAAAAAAGGTTGCGAGGGGCGGAAGATGGCCGAGATGATGTAGGTCGGGATCGAGCGGCGGCGGAGCTCCGTCAGATAGTTTTGCCAGAACTCATATTTGATGAAGATGGCCATCGAGGGACGGGCAAGGTCGAGAAATTCCCGCACGCGGCCCGGCGTATCGAACGGCAGGTAGCAGACGATGTCGGCCAGGGGGTAATTCTTCCGCACTTCATAGCCCGAGGGCGAAAAGAATGTCAGCAGGATTTTATACTCGGGCCGGGCGGCCTTGATTTGTTCGATAAGCGGACGCCCTTGCTCGAACTCGCCGAGTGAGGCGGCGTGAAACCAGATATAGCGCGCTTCGGGGTCGCGCTGTTTGCGCAAAATGCCGGGCGTTTCGCGCTGTCCCTGGCACATGAGCTGTGCCTTCCGGTGGAACGGTGAGGCGAAACGCGCGGCATTGGCGTATGCGGAGATGAGTAAAGAATACATCTTTATTTCAATATGTCGATGGCACGCTGGATGCGGCGGAGTGATTCTTCTTTGCCCAATGCTTCGGTGATGTCGAAGATATGCGGGCCTTTACCTTCGCCAACGAGGGCCAGACGCGTGGCGTTCATGATGTTGCCCAAGTGATACCCCTTCGATTCAATCCAGGCCTTCACGGTGTTCTCGGTGCTCTCGATGTCGAACGGCTCGTGAGCGCGGAGCACTTCCATCAGCTCGGTAAGCTGCTGGGCGCTGTCGGGTTTCCATCTCTTTTTGCGGGTTTTCTCGTCATATTCCGTCGGAGCGACGAAGAAGAACGAGGCTACATCCCACAAATCTTTGACGAAGCTGACGCGGTCTTTCATCATGCCGACAACTTTTTCCACGTATTCCGGTGCGGCGGAGATACCGTGTGCTTCGAGGATGGGTTGGAACATGCGGGCCAGTTCGGCATTGCTCTTCATCTGGATATACTGGTGGTTGAACCATTTGCCTTTTTCGTAATCGAATTTTGCCCCGCTCTTGCTGCAGTGCGAGAGGTCGAAGGCCTTGATCAGCTCGTCCATGCTCATGACTTCCTGGTCGTTGCCGGGATTCCAGCCGAGGAGGGCCAGGAAATTGACTACGGCCTCGGGCAGGTAGCCGCTTTCGCGGTATCCCGAAGAGACGTCGCCAGTCTTGGGGTCATGCCATTCGAGGGGGAATACCGGGAAACCGAGCCGGTCGCCGTCGCGTTTGCTCAGTTTGCCGTTGCCTTCCGGTTTCAGCAGGAGGGAGAGGTGGGCAAACTGGGGCATGGTATCTTCCCAGCCGAAGAAACGGTAGAGCAGTACGTGCAGCGGGGCGCTGGGGAGCCATTCTTCGCCTCGGATCACGTGCGATACTTCCATCAGATGGTCATCTACGATGTTGGCGAGATGATAGGTTGGCAGCTCGTCGGCCGATTTGTAAAGCACCTTGTCGTCGAGGATAGAGGAGTTGATAACCACTTCGCCGCGGATGAGGTCGTGCACGTGGATGTCTTCGTTCGGCTCAATCTTGGCGCGGACGACGTATTGCTTTTCACTGTCGATGAGCGACTGGGTCTCTTCCGGCGAGAGTGTCAGCGAATTGCGCATACTCATTCGCGTAGAGGCATCATATTGGAAGTTGGGGATTTCCTTGCGCTTGGCTTCGAGTTCTTCCGGCGTGTCGAACGCGATGTAGGCATGACCGGAGTCGAGCAGGATCTTGACATACTTTTTATAAATGTCGCGCCGTTCGCTTTGGCGGTACGGGCCGTAGTTGCCACCGAAGCTGACGCCTTCGTCGAAATGGATGCCGAGCCAGGTCAGGGCTTCGATGATATAGTCTTCGGCTCCCGGCACAAAACGATGGGAGTCGGTGTCTTCGATGCGGAGGATCATGTCGCCGCCATGCTGTTTGGCGAACAGATAATTATACAGGGCTGTGCGGACACCGCCAATATGGAGTGCGCCGGTCGGACTGGGCGCAAAACGGACTCTTACCTTTCTTTCATTCATCATAATCAATCTTTATTTTATGAAAACGGGGCAAAATTACGAATTTTTTATGTACTTTTCGCCTCCAAAAGCATATCTCTATGAACCTGAAGAATTATAACCTCCATCCAGCCGTTTATTTCATCATAACGGCGTTATTGATAGCCTATTTTTTTCCGCGGGAAGGTAAGTTCCGCTATCAATTCTACGAAGGGAAACCCTGGCGGTATGGTTTGCTGACGGCTCCCAACGATTTCCCGGTTTATAAAACAGATGCCGAGCTGGAAGCCGAGCGCGACAGCATCATGAAGCATTTCCGTCCTTACTACCGGATTGACGAGACGGTAGCAGACACGCAGACGAAAAATCTTCAGGATACATACAACCGGGTGTTGCAGAGTAAGGTTTCGCCTGATTATGTCCGTTATATCGAGAACCAGTTGCGCAATCTCTACCAGCAAGGTGTCATTTCGCTGGAAGAACAGGAGAATTTAAGCAAGCAGGGGTATTTTCAGGTGAATGTGTTGGATAATAATGTCGCTTCGCTGGTGGATGTGTCTTCATTTTATACGGTGAAGACAGCCTATGAGTATATTATCAATAATTGTCCGGCTTATCTGGATAGAAGGGTGCTGCAATCGTGCGATATCAACAATTATCTGGTAGAGAATGTCGCTTACGACAAGAATGCGTCCGAGAAGGTGAAAGAAGATTTGCTGGGCAGCGTCCCGCTTTCTACGGGGATGGTTCAGGCCGGAGAACGTATTGTTGACCGGGGCGAGATTATTGATCATCATACGTATAATGTGCTCCGTTCGCTCAAGATTATCCATGAGAGCAAGATGGGTGGGGGTGAGCGGCAGACGCTTATCATCATCGGACAGTTCCTGCTGACGTTCGGTTTGCTGTTCTGCTATTGGCTTTACCTGTGGTCTTTCCGTACTCATATTTTGCGGAATAAGAAGAATGTATTTTTCTTGTTGTGTTGCATTTTCAGCAGTACGATTCTGACGGAGTTCTGCGTGAGCTACGATTTGTTCAATATCTATATCTTGCCGTATGCGATTATCCCGATTGTGGTTCGTACTTTCTTCGATTCGCGGACGGCCTTGTTTACGCATTTGGTGACGGTGTTGCTTTGTTCCCTGATGGTGCCGTTCCCGCATGAGTTCCTGATGTTGCAGGTGGTTGCCGGGATGGTGGTGACGTTCAGTTTGCGTGAACTTTCGCAGCGGTCGCAGCTGATCCGCTGTGTCTTCTTCATTTTCCTGACTTATACGCTGACGTATTTAGGGATGGTATTCTACCAGGAGGGCGATATCAAGAAGATACACTGGGTGATGATGCTTTATTTCGGAATCAATTTCATTCTGCTGATGTTCAGCTACCTGTTGGTTTATATGTTGGAGAAAGTATTCGGCTACGTCTCGAGCATCACATTGGTGGAATTGTCGAATATCAATACCAATGTGTTGAAGAAACTGAGCGAGACGTGCCCCGGGACGTTCCAGCATTCGTTGCAGGTGTCAATCCTGGCTTCGGCAGCAGCAGACAAGATCGGAGCCGATTCGCAGTTGGTTCGAACAGGCGCCATGTATCATGATATCGGAAAGATGAGTAATCCGGCATTCTTTACGGAGAATCAGAATAACTTCAATCCGCATAAGAATCTGTCGTACGACCAGAGTGCACAGATTATTATCAGTCATGTGACGGAAGGGGTGAAGATTGCCGAAAAGGCCTCGTTGCCTGAGGCGGTTATCGATTTTATCCGGACACATCACGGTCGGGGAAAGGCAAAGTATTTTTACAATTCGTTTAAAAATCAATATCCCGACAAACCTATCAATGAAGAACATTTTACCTATCCGGGACCTAATCCGTTTACGAAGGAGACGGCTATCGTCATGATGGCAGACTCGGTGGAAGCTACTTCGCGCAGCTTGAAGGACTATTCGGAGGAAAGTATCCGGGCGATGGTGAATCGTATTATAGACGGACAGATTGCCGACGGCTTATTGAAGAACGCTCCGCTTACGTTCCGCGATGTGGAAGCAATCAAGGAGGTTTTTGTCAGCAAACTGAAGATCATGTACCACACGCGCATCAGTTATCCGGATTTAAAGACGAATTCTGAGAGAATGATAGAAAAACAACATTAAATAGTGAAGGTTATGAAAACAAAAGTTTTGATTTTATTGATGAGTATTGGTTTTGCTACCGCTAATGTTACAGCACAGTCATTGAAAGATATCTTAACCTCGCAGACGGTGAAAGATATTGTTACTTCAGTCACCGGTGGACAAAAGCTGACGGCTGAGAATCTGCAGGGAACTTGGGTTTATGAGAATCCGGCCTTGCAGTTGAAGGATGGGAATACTTTTAAGAATATCGCAGGCAGCGTGGCGACTTCCGAGGTTGAAAAGAAATTGAAAGAATACTGTACGAAAGTGGGTATCGAAGAGGGTGAGTTCAATTATGTGTTCAATACCGACGGTACCTTTACCAGCCAGTTGAAACGGATGACGTTGAAAGGAACTTATACGTTCGATAGCGACGCTTCTACCATGGTTCTGAAATATAGTATCTTGGGCAAGAGCCTTCTGACGCTCGACGCAGATGTCGTGTTGGCCGGCGACCAGCTGACTATTTTGTTTAATGCCGACAAGTTGCTCGACTTCCTTTCTGCCGTATCGTCGATTTCCAATATCTCGGCGTTGCAGGCCGTCAATAAACTGGCAGGCGAATATGACGGTTTGAAAGCAGGATTCGACATGAAGAAACAATAATTCAAGCGCGGTTACTTCAGAAAAATTTTATAGATTTGTACGCATTTAATAGAAAGGGATATGAAAAACTTAATCATCATACTAAGTCTATTGCTTTCCGTGCCGAGTTGGGCGCAAACCAAGGTGGTGAAGAAGAACGCAGTAAAAGCGAATGATTTCGGCATTACGTATTCTTTGCCGAAGACGGCCCTTGTGATTGGGGCAGAGGTGACGAAGGTTACCTGTAAGGCTGGACCTTATTATCAATATGCGGACAAATATTTGAGCATAAAGGATGTCGTGACGGAGAACCATACGTATTATGAATTGAACGACGTCTCGTTGGAGAACCGGGGGCTTCCGGATGAAAACCGTACCTATATCGTTTCGTTCAAGTCGGGAACCGTCGCTCCCTATGCTTACCTGACGGAAGACGGCCTGCTTTGTACCATCAATGCTCCCTACGAGCCGGAGCAGAAGGAAACCGAAGAAGAACGCCTCCGGAAGAGACGGAATACCCCGGCTCCCGATGCCTCCGTGCTGTCGGAAGAGCTGCTGATGGCTGGTTCTACGGCGAAGCAGGCCGAGGTAGCCGCGAAACAGATCTATCGGATTCGCGAAAGCCGTCTGAATATCCTGACAGGCGAAGCGGATAATCTGCCGCCCGACGGGGAAGCGATGAAGATTGTCATCCAGCAGCTGGAAGAACAGGAGAATGCCCTGACGGCGTTGTTCGTCGGGACAAAAATCCGTGAGCCGCAATATTATGAGGTAACGGTGATTCCCTCCGACGATCTGGATCATGAAGTTCTGTTCCGTTTTTCGCCCTATTTGGGGATGCTTGAAGCGGACGACTTGGGTGGCGACCCGGTTTACATGAATCTGACAGCTACCGAGCGCGCTCCGGAGCTGGAACCGAAGGAAGCCGAAAAGAAAGAGAAATCGCTGAAAGGCATTGTTTATAATATTCCAGGCAAGGCGGATGTGGAAGTCTATAGCCAGAAGAAGAACTATTTCAAGGGCAGCGTTCAGGTAACCCAGTTTGGAACGCAGGAAGGGCTTGCCCCGGTGATGTTTGAGGATAACAAAGCGCCGGTGAAAGTTTTCTTCTATCCCGAGACCGGTGCGATAAAGCAGATAATTCAATAATAACTAACTTAAATTTACGGATATGTTTGAAGGACAACCCAAAGGATTATACGCGTTAGCCTTGGCTAATACGGGAGAACGCTTTGGTTACTACACCATGCTTGCGATATTCACATTGTTTTTGCAAGCTAAATTCGGCTTTACGGCGGCAACAACCTCTACTATTTTCGCCAGCTTCTTAGCCGCAGTTTATTTCATGCCATTGATTGGTGGTATTCTGGCCGATAAATTCGGGTACGGAAAGATGGTCACCTCGGGGATTGTGATCATGTTTGTCGGCTATCTCTTGCTTTCCATCCCGACGTCGGCCGATGCCGGCAAGCTGATGATGTTCGGCGCCTTGGCCTTGATTGCGATAGGGACGGGCCTGTTCAAGGGGAACCTGCAGGTGCTCGTCGGAAACCTGTACGATGCGCCGGAGTACCGGGCGAAGCGCGATACCGCCTTTAGCATCTTCTATATGGCGATTAATATCGGTGCCATGTATGCTCCGACGGCTGCCACGAAGGTAACCAACTACATCCTGGGGCAGGCGGGATTCTCTTACGTCCCGCAGATTCCTTCTTTGGCGCACCAATTCCTGAACGGGACCATAACGGGCGAGAACGAAGCCGCGCTGAAGGCTTTGCAGACGGCTCAGGGCTTTGCCGGCGATACGGCTACCTTCTGTTCGACCTATATCGAGAAGCTCTCCGAGGCCTACAACTACGGTTTTGCCGTGGCGTGCATCTCGCTGATCTTCTCCATTGCCATTTACTATGCCTTCCGCTCTACGTTTAAGCATGCCGATTACAATTCGCAACAGGCCAAACCGGCTAATGTGGTGGAAGAAGAGCTTACGCCAGCCCAAACCAAGGAGCGCATCACCGCCCTCATGCTGGTATTCGCCGTCGTGATCTTCTTCTGGATGGCATTCCACCAGAATGGCTTGACGCTGACGTTCTTCGCCCGCGACTACACCGCCCAGTCCGTTACCGGCATCGACCGCTTAGGCTTCAACATCCTCAATCTGACCTTCCTGTTGGTCATCGTTTATGCCTTGTTCTCCTTGTTCCAGTCGAAGACAGGCAAAGGGAAGGCCGTCTCAGGGGTTGTGATTGTCGCCGCACTGGTTGCCTTGGGTGTCAGCTACGGTTCGATGGAAGAAGACCTGCCGATTTTGCCGCAGATATTCCAGCAGTTCAACCCCTTCTTCGTGATTGCGCTCACCCCCGTCTCGCTGGCGGTCTTCGGTTCGCTGGCGAAGAAAGGCAAAGAGCCTTCGGCACCGCGCAAGATTGGTATCGGGATGCTGATAGCCGCCGTGGGATACCTGGTGATGGCGGTCGGCTCGATGGGATTGCCTACGCCGACCGAGCTGTCGCAGAACGGCATCTCCCAAGACGCGTTGGTATCTCCAAACTGGCTGATTTCGACCTACCTCATCCTGACGTTCGCCGAATTATTCCTTTCGCCAATGGGCATCTCCTTTGTTTCGCGCGTCGCACCGCCGAAATACAAGGGCGCGATGATGGGCATGTGGTTCGTCGCCACCGCCGTAGGAAATTACCTGGTTGCCATCATCGGATACCTCTGGGGCGACATGCAGCTGTGGATGGTCTGGAGCGTGCTGATTGTCTGCTGTCTGCTGGCAGCCTTGTTTATCTTCTCCATTATGAAACGATTGGAAAAAGTAGCTTCCTGAGCCTATGCGAACGCCTTTTTTCACCTCCCACCTGTCGCGTCCGGCCCTCCGATTCCGTCGGTGGAGCCGCCGTCGCTATGCCGCGTTTGTCAGTATCCATCGTGAGGTTACGATGGGGCAGTTGGCATCGCGCCTGGCCGACCGTTTTCAGGCAAAACAGCTGTCGCTCCATGCCGGCATGGGTAGCGGAGAGGCGGCGACACCTCAGGTGGAAGAAGCAGCGGATAGCGGAGACCCGGATTGGGTGGCAGGCATCCCGATGCCCCTTTGCGCCCTGATGCCGACAGCCGACATTGTGCCCGCGCCTGTCCTTCCGGAAGCCGGAACAGCTATTTTCCCTTCAGAAATACGAAGCGGGAAGTGCCCAAATGCGGGCGCTTCCCGCTTTTTTTGTCTTTTCCTCTCAAATATCGCGATATTCGGGTTTCAGAAAGTCTCGGAAAAGTTGCCGACAGCTTTCAGCAACCCGTTGAGGGTCGTCAAAACCTTGCCGAAAGCTTTCAGCAGCCCGTTGAGGGCCGTCAAAACCTTGCCGACAGCTTTCAGCAACCCGTTGAGGGTCATCAAAACCTTGCCGACAGCTGTCGGCAACCCGTTGAAGGCCTTCAGAACCTTGCCGACAGCTTTCAGCAGCCCGCTGAAGCTCTTCAGAACCTTGCCGAAAGCTTTCAGCAGCCCGCCGAAGCTCTTCGGAACCTTGCCGACAGCTGTCAGCAGCCCGTTGAAGGCCTTCAGAACCCTGCCGACAGCTGTCAGCGACCCGCCGAAGTACTTCGGAACCTTGCCGACAGCTGTCGGCAACTTTCCAGCCCCCTTTTACCTTTAAAAAATCAGAATAGAGAACTAAAAAAAGAAAATATGCAGATTGAAAATTTGAAACAGAAAGTCTGGAACGGCGAGGCAATCTCGGAAGACGAGGCGCTTTGGCTCGCCAACGAGGCCGACAAGACGCTCCTCTACGAGAGCGCCCACGAAATCACCCGCCATTTTATGGGCGACAAGTTTGATTTATGCTCCATCATCAACGCCAAGAGCGGCAACTGCAGTGAGGACTGCAAATGGTGTGCGCAGTCGGTCCACTATCCGACTGCGGCGGACATCTACCCGCTTCTGCCGGCGGAAGAATGCGTGGAGCAGGCGGTCTATAATGCCTCGAAGGGCGTGCGCCGCTTTTCGCTGGTCACCAGTGGCAAACGGGTGACGCCCGGCGACTTGCAGGAGATTACCGACATCGTCCGGCAAATCCGGAAAGCCTGTCCGATACACTGCTGCGCGTCGATGGGGCTTCTCAAAGCCGACGACCTGGGCAAACTCCGAGAGGCAGGGGTGGAAAACTACCATTGCAATCTCGAGAGCGCCCCGTCTTATTTCCCCAAATTGTGTTCCACGCACACCACGGCGCAAAAGCTGGCTACGCTCCGCCTGGCGCGGGTGGCGGGACTCCGTCTTTGCTCGGGCGGCATCATCGGGATGGGCGAAAGCATGGCGCAGCGCATCGAAATGGCGCGGGTGCTGCACGCGGAAGGCATCCGCTCGATTCCGCTGAACCTGCTGCACCCCATCCCCGGCACGCCGCTGGAGCACGCCGCCCCGCTTTCGGCCGACGAACTGCTGACGACCATCGCCCTCTTCCGTTGGATTAATCCGGAGGCGTTTCTCCGCTTCGCGGGCGGGCGTCGGCAACTGCCGGAATGGGTGCAGCGGAAGGCGCTCTATGTCGGCATCAATTCTGCCATCACCGGCGACCTGCTGACGACGGGCGGCTGCTCTATCGAGGCCGACAAAGCAATGATTGCCGAGGCAGGCTACTCGCTGGAGGAAAACACCGATTGGTAAACTTTATACATTATCTATATGACAACAAAAGAACTATTGGATTTTGACCGCGACCACTTGTGGCATCCCTACACCTCCACGGTGCGGCCCTTGCCGGTCTATCCGGTGGCTTCGGCGCATGGCGTAAAGCTGGTGCTGGCCGACGGACGGGAGTTGATAGACGGAATGTCGTCGTGGTGGGCGGCGGTACACGGGTATAACCATCCGGTACTGAATGCGGCGGCCGAGCGGCAGCTGCAGCGGATGTCGCACGTCATGTTCGGAGGGCTCACGCACGAGCCGGCGGTCGAGCTGGGGCGGAAGTTGCTGGAAATTCTTCCGCCGTCGATGGAAAAACTGTTTTACGCCGACAGCGGGTCGGTTGCGGTTGAGGTGGCGATGAAGATGGCCATACAATACTGGCAGTCCGGGGGACTGGCGAAAAAGCATCGCTTCGCCACCATACGGAGCGGGTACCACGGCGACACCTGGCATGCGATGTCCGTATGCGATCCGGTGACCGGCATGCACGGTTTGTTCAGCGGCGCTCTGCCCGTGCAGTATTTCCTGCCCCAGCCGCCGGTGCGCTTCGGCGAACCGTGGGACGACGATGCTATTCGCCCGCTGGAAGACCTGCTTTCGCAACATGCCGACGAGCTTGCTGCGCTCATTCTGGAGCCGGTGGTGCAGGGCGCAGGGGGGATGTACTTCTATTCGCCCCAGTATTTGGTCCGCGCACGGGAATTGTGCGACCGCCATCACGTGCTGCTGATTTTCGACGAGATTGCGACGGGCTTCGGACGTACCGGCAAGCTCTTCGCCTGGGAATGGGCAGGGGTAGAGCCGGATATCATGTGTATCGGAAAGGCGTTGACCGGTGGCTATATGACGCTTTCGGCGGTAGCCACGACGGAGGCGATAGCCAGTCAGGTGTGCTCGGGCGAAGCCGGGTGTTTCATGCATGGCCCGACGTTTATGGCGAATCCGCTGGCGTGTGCGGTGGCTTCGGCGTCGGTGTCGTTGCTGCTGGAAAGCGGATGGCAGGAGCGGGTACGGCGTATCGAAAGGCAGCTGCGCGAGGAGTTGGCGCCGGCGGCGGCCTTGCCCGGTGTGCGGGAGGTGCGCGTCCTGGGAGCCATCGGCGTTGTCGAGATGCGGAAGCCGGTGGACTTGCCGCGAATCGAGGAAGCCTTCGTGCAGGCAGGGATTTGGGTACGCCCGTTTGGAAAATTAGTGTATGTCATGCCTCCGTTCATCATCAGCGAAGCGGAATTGCACCAGCTGACGGGCGGATTGCTTCAGGTGTTGGAAAAAGGAGATGGACTATCGGAGTAGGTTGGAGGAATTGAGTGCGTCGGGGAATCTGCGACGCATTCCGGCAGTTGTCCACGACGGGCGGTGGATGTGCGAAGGCGGACGGCGGATGCTGAATCTCTCGTCGAACGATTACCTTGGCCTTTCGGCAGAGCCGGCGCTGGTCGAGGAGTTCTGGGATACGTGCCCGCGGGCGGTCCGCCTGTTTTCGTCGTCGTCCTCACGCCTGTTGACGGGTAATTTCGAGCCCTCCGACGAGTTGGAGACGCTCCTTGCCGAGGCATTCCGCCGCCCTGCCGCCTTGCTGTTCAACAGCGGCTACCATGCGAACACGGGAATCCTGCCGGCGCTGGCGGACAAGCATAGTCTGATTGTGGCGGACAAGCTGGTCCATGCGAGCATCATCGATGGAATGAAGTTGGGTGCCGCGCCATTCGTGCGTTTCCGCCATCAGGACTACGGCCAACTGGAGCGAATCCTGGAGAAGGAGGCGCCGCACTACGAGCGCATCTTCGTGGTCGTGGAGAGCATCTATAGCATGGACGGCGACGTGGCGGATCTCCGGAGGCTGGTGGCGCTGAAGCGGCGTTTTCCTTCCGTCTGGCTCTATGTGGATGAGGCGCATGCCATCGGAGTCCGGGGCGCGACGGGGCTGGGCATCGCCGAGGAGCAGGGCGTGCTGGCGGACATCGATTTGCTGGTCGGCACCTTCGGAAAAGCCTTGGCTTCGATGGGTGCCTACCTGGTTTGCTCGAAAGACGTGCGGGAATATTTGGTGAATACCTCGCGTTCGCTTATCTTTAGCACGGCGCTTCCCCCGGTTCAGCAGGCGTGGACGGCTTTTCTCTTCCGGAAACTTCCCCGTTGGCAGGCGCGACGGGAACATCTGGCTGAAATCAGCTGTCGGCTGGCTGCCTGCCTGGATGGGCATGGCGGCGAAATCAGTCGGAGCCATATCGTCCCCTTTATCGTGGGCGAAAGTACGGCTTGCCGGCTTCAGGCAGAGGAGTTGCAGCGTAAGGGATTCTATTGTTTGCCGGTCCGTCCGCCTACGGTGCCTCAGGGAACGTCGCGGATTCGCTTCTCGCTGACTGCGGGCGTGACGGATAGCGAGGTAGGCGCATTGTGCGAGGTAATACGTAAAGGAATAATAGCATGAAAGTAGAAAAGATGACAAGCAATGGGGCTGGGCAACTGACGCTTTTCCTGAGCGGATGGGCAGCTTCTCCCGTACAATTCAATTTTTTGCATTCCGATTCGGATGTTTGGATTGTGTATGACTATCGGGATTTGGACTTCCCGCCCATTCCGGATGCCTATCGCGAGGTGCATCTGGTGGCCTGGTCGATGGGGGTCTGGGTAGCTTCTCAGGTGGTTCCGCACGAACGGTTGAGGTCGGCCATTGCCATTAATGGAACCCCTTATCCGGTGCATGATGTGTGGGGCATCCCTCGGGCGGTCTTCCAAGGGACGCTGGAGCGTCTCGACGAGGCTAATTTTGCCCGCTTTTGTCGGCGGATGTGTGGAAGCCGGACGTTGGGAAAGCAATTTGAGGCGCTGAACGACCGGCGAATCTCCGAATTGCAGGAAGAGCTGTCGTTCTTATGCCGGGAAGTGGAGACGCGGATACCCCGTGAGGATTTCCCGTGGAGCCGAGCCCTTGTCTCGCGGCTCGACCATATTTTCCCGGCTGAGAACCTCCGTTGTTATTGGAGCCGAGCCGGTGTGCCCATCGAAGAATTGGATGCCCCGCATCATCCGTTTCATCTTTGGAAATCGTGGGAGGAACTATGGATGCGTTGACAACCAAACAAATTGAGCGGAGGTTTACACGTGCGCTTCAGAGCTACGACCGCGAGGCGCTGGTGCAACAGGCCATTTGTCGGAAGGCGGCTGCCTGGCTGGCACCGTGGCTCGAGGAGCGGGAGCGTTTTGTTTCCGCGCTGGAAATCGGATGCGGCACGGGTGGTTTTACGCGCTATCTTCAGGCATTGCTTCCGGATGCCCGCTGGACGCTCAACGACCTTTCGGAACCGTGTGCCTGCGAGGCTGCCCGGCGTTATGCGGCTCCGGGAACCGTGGTTTGTGCAGGCGATGCCGAGGGAATCGATTGGCGAGGGCGTTTCCAGCTTATCGCTTCATCTTCGGCGGTGCAATGGTTCACGTATCCGGAGCAATGGATAGGGAAAATGGCCCGCTTGCAGTGCGAGGGAGATCTGCTTTGCTTTACGACGTTCTTGCCCGGGACGTTCCGCGAGATCCGGACGCTGACGGGTAGGGGACTGGACTATCCCGAGGAGGCGCAATGGCTTACGTGGCTGCAGCCGTCCTATCGTCCTCTCCTTTTACGGCAGGGAACGGTGAAACTTCGTTTTGCTTCACCCTGGGACGTGCTGAAGCATTTGAAAGAAACGGGTGTGACGGCTACAGGCAATGAATTCTGGACCCGCCGCAGGCTGGCTGCATTCGATGCTGCTTATCGTGAGGCATTTTCGGAACCGGACGGGAGTGTCGTTTTGACGTATAAACCGGTTTATTTTATTTTGGAATCTATTGGATAGACTTTTTAATACGAGAAAATGAAGAAAGAAGTTTGGTTCGTGTCTGGTATCGACACGAATGTTGGGAAGACGTATGCCACAGGTCTGCTGGCTCGTGCCCTTGCTCTGAAAGGGGTTCATGTAATTACGCAGAAAATGATACAGACGGGTTGCCGGGAGACTTCGGAAGATATCGAGATGCACCGTCGGTTGCAGGGCCTTCCTGTTTTGGTGGAAGACCGGGAAGGACTGACGTGCCCGTATATTTTTACGTATCCCAGTTCTCCCCATTTGGCTGCTGAGCTTGACCGGCGTGAACTGGAGGTGTCAAAGATAACTGCGGCAACGGAAGCGTTGCTCGAGCGTTACGACCGGGTCCTTCTTGAGGGAGCGGGAGGTTTGATGGTGCCGATCACTCATCATCTTTTGACGTTGGATTATATTCGCGACCAGCATTATCCGCTGCTTTTGGTGACGAGTGGAAAGTTGGGAAGCCTGAATCATACGTTGCTTTCACTCTATGCCTGCCGGCACGAGGGGATTACGGTAAAGGCTATCCTGTATAATCGTTTTCCCCATATCGACGAAGTGATTGAACAGGATTCGCTGGCCTATCTCCGCCGTCATTTCCCCGACATTCCGGTGATAGAAATCGGAGAATGGTCGGAAGATTCAGACGATGCGGCCTTGCCTTGTGTCGATGCGTTGTTATAGATGTTGGGTGTGCAGGAGCTCATCCAGTTTTTTCTCAACCTGTTCCCGGATTTCGGGAGTGATGTTTTCCTTGACGGTTTTCAAAGCGAAAGTCATTACGGCAATATCGTCGGCAAAGCCCAGAAGAGCGAGCAGATAATCCGGGATGAGATCTACCGGCAGGATGAAATAGCCCAAAGCTCCGATGATGTAGGCTTTGTGCTGCAAGGAAACCTGCCCGCTTTGGAGCAGATAATACAGTTCAAGGACGGGGCGAACAACAGTAGCCCCGGCCTTTTTAGCCACACGAAACAGTTTTTCCCAAAGACGGCTGTCGGAATAATGAGTTCCATATTTTTCTAATTCATAGACTTCTTCAAACGGAACGTCTTCTATCTCTCGTTCTTTCATATCTTTCAATTTTCATGGGTATTAATCTGTTTTCGTAAAGGCACGGAGGAATTTGTGCCTTATTTGATCATCTTGAAAGCCTTGCCCAGCATATCGATAATGTCGCCGGCGATAAGGCTTTCTTCGCTGTTGGCTTTAGCAGCCAGGTCGCCTGCTGTAGCATGCATGAAGACAGCTGACACTGCGGCCGTTTCCGGTTCATATCCTTGAGCCAGCAGGCCGAGGGTGATACCCGTTAGGACATCTCCGCTCCCGGCTGTAGCCATACCGGGATTTCCGCAAAGGTTGAAATAGACATTTCCTTCCGGAGTGCAGATAGCCGTGTAGGCATCTTTCAGAACGACACAAACCTGATGTTCTTTGGCAAAGTCTTTGGCTTTCATCATACGTTCGTAGCCTGTATGGCTTTCACCTGCCAAACGGTCGAATTCGCGTGGATGAGGTGTCAGGATGCTGCGTTTAGGGATTTTTTCCAGCAAATCCGGGTTGGCTGCAATCAGGTTCAGTGCATCGGCATCAAGTACGACCGGGCGGGAGATGCGGCCTAAAATATCTCCTAAAGCTACGGCTGTTTCCAACCGCTGGCCCAGTCCGGGACCCATACCCACGCTGGTGTAAGCACCCAGATCTTTTACGCCTGTTAAGAAGTCGGGATGTTCATCGGCCTCTGTCATGGCTTCGGGAATAGCAACCTGTAGAATATTTTCTCCGCATCGGGGAATATGCACGGTCAATAATCCGGCCCCACTCCGCAAGCAAGCTTTGGCACTGAGCACTGCTGCTCCCATCTTTCCATGGCTTCCGGCAATCAGAAGGGCATGTCCATACGTCCCCTTATGTGAAAAACGAGGACGGGGTGGAAAGACTTCGTGCATATCTTCTTCTGTAATGATTCGGTAGATTGCCGGGGTAGATTCAATGATCTCGGGGAGGATTTCAACGTTTAAAACCGTCCACTCACCGACATATTTGGCGTTTTCCGGAAAGAGAAAAGCCAGTTTGGGAAAGTTGAAGGTAAAAGTTCTGGTTGCTTGGATGATTGTTTCCGGATTGTTCTTCCGGTTGTCTTCGCCAAACAGACCGGAAGGGATGTCGATAGAGACTACTTCCAGCCCTAAGCTGTTGATGAATTTCACCAAACCGGCATACCCGCTCGCTAAAGGGCGATTCAGCCCCGAACCGAAAAGTCCGTCGATGATAATATCGCGTTTGTTCAGTTGAGGAACGGCAAAATCGGTAATGATTTCATTGAACTCTACTTCTTCGATGTTCAAGAGACGAGATTTGTGTTCCTCACATTCCGGCGAAAGACATTGAGTGGTATTGAATAGATATACAATAACTTTGTAGCCGTCATCACTTAGCAGACGTGCTATGGCCAGAGCGTCGGCTCCATTGTTTCCCGGACCTGCAAAGACAATAACCCGATGTGTCTTGGTGTAGTGCGTGCAAAACTCGTGAACAAAAGCTTGTGCGGCCTCTTCCACAAGATCTGCCCCGCTAATGGGTTTGTGTTGGATGGTGTAGCGGTCTAAAACTTTGACTTGTTCTGTCGCAAATATCTTGATCATAATGAATTTTCTCCTTTATTAAGCAGTTAAAGATAGACAAAGGTACGGATTATTTGTAAAATTGGAAATCCGTATGCTCTAAAAAGGTAGGGCGGCCTCTTTCTCCCGAAAGTAGCCGCCCTTGATTGTGTATTTAACCTAAAACAAAAAAATGTCAATCTTCTTTTTGTGATTCTTCGTAAGCCTTCAACAGCTTTTCCTGAATATCGGAAGGAACGAGCTCGTAGGAAGCAAACTTCATGGTAAAGGAAGCGCGGCCCCCTGTGATGGAACTTAACGAAGTAGAATAGTTTGAGAGTTCTTTTAACGGAACTTTCGCCATCAGTTTTTCGAAACCTTTTTCGCTGTTCATACCCATGATAAGGGCACGGCGTCCCTGCAAGTCACTCATGACATCGCCAAGGAAGTCGGCCGGAACGGATACTTCAACATCGTAAAC
This sequence comes from uncultured Parabacteroides sp., assembly GCA_944326775.1. Taxonomy (GTDB): domain Bacteria; phylum Bacteroidota; class Bacteroidia; order Bacteroidales; family Tannerellaceae; genus Parabacteroides. The sequence goes on along the minus strand of CALVFH010000005.1, from coordinate 26,847 downwards.
GGGTTCGAGGATTTTAGGGCCGGCTTCTTTGAAGGCAGCACTGAAGGCATTACGGCCGGCAAGCATGAACGAGATTTCGTTGCTGTCCACCGGGTGCATCTTGCCGTCGTACACGCAAATACGTACGTCGCGAGCATACGACCCCGTGAGCGGCCCTTGTTCCATGCGGCTCATAATACCTTTCAAGATAGCTGGCAGGAAACGGGCATCGATGGCTCCACCCACAATGCAGTTTACGAAGACCAGCTTGCCTCCCCAATCCAAATCAATTATCTGTGTGTCTTTTACGTTCATCTTATATTCCTGTCCGCCGAAGCGATAGGTGTCGGGTACAGGCATTCCTTCGTAGTACGGTTCGATGATGAGGTGTACTTCGCCGAATTGTCCGGCACCTCCCGATTGTTTCTTGTGACGATAGTCGGCACGGGCAGCCTTGGTGATAGTTTCCCGATACGGAATCTTGGGTTCCAGGAATTCTACCGGAAGTTTGTCGTTGTTTTCAATACGCCATTTTAGCGTGCGAAGATGGAATTCTCCCTGTCCGGCTACGATTGTTTGTTTCAGTTCTTTTGATTGTTCAACCACCCATGTCGGGTCTTCTTCTCGCATACGGTAGAGGATTTCCATCATTTTTTCCGCGTCGGCTTCATTTACCGGTTTGATGGCGCGGCGGTATTTGGGTTCCGGATATTTAATAAAGTCGAAACGATAGTCGCAACCTTTGCCATTCAAGGTATTCCCGCGGCGTACATCTTTCAGTTTTACCGTAGCGCCGATATCTCCAGCAACCATTTCGGGAACTTCCGTACGGGTTTGTCCGGCTACGCAGAATATTTGGGCAATACGTTCTTTGGATCCGCGGTCGGCATTGATCAGGTCGTCTCCTGTTTTTACGCGACCGGAGAGAACTTTGAAGTAAGATACTTGGCCGATATGGGGTTCGATGGTTGTCTTGAAGAAGAAGAGGCTGGTCGGTCCGTTTGCATCCGGAGTGACTTCGACGCCATCGGTAGTTACCAAGCGGGGCATCTTGTCGGTGCAAGGTACTACATTGCCCAGGAATTCGAGGGTGCGGCGAACACACATGTCGCGGCCGGCGCAGACACAGAATATCGGGAACATGTTGCGGGTAACCAGACCGGCGCGGATACCGGCACGCATATCGTCTTCATTTAAGGTACCTTCTTCAAAGAATTTTTCCATCAGCGCATCGTCGTGTTCGGCAGCAGCTTCCACCAACTCGCGATGGAGGGTCATTGCTTTTTCGCTTTCTTCTTCGGGTATGTCTAACACTTCGGGCACGCCGCCTTCCGGTTTCCAGCGATACATCTTCATTTTGAGGACATCGACAACGGCATTGAAGGAAGCGCCGCATGTAACCGGATATTGAATCTGTACGGCTTTGTTTCCCCAGCGGTCTTTCAGTTGGGCTACCGTCCCGTCGAAATCGGCTTTTTCATTATCCAGCTGGTTTACGACAAAAATGACAGGCTTATGAAATTGTTCTGTATAGCGGAATTGGTTGATCGTTCCGACCTCCACGCCATATTGGGCATTGAGCACCATCAAGGCCGTATCGGTTACATTTAAGGCTGAAACTGCACCGCCGATGAAATCATCTGAACCCGGGCAGTCGATAAAGTTCAGTTTCCGGTCTTGCCATTCTACGCAAAATACCGTAGAAAATACCGAGTAGCCATATTCTTTTTCTACCGGAAAATAATCGCAAACTGTATTTTTATTTTCGACAGAACCGCGACGTTTTATAACCCCACCCTCGTAAAGCATAGCTTCAGCGAGAGTGGTTTTCCCAGAGCCAGAACTTCCCAATATCGAGATATTCTTGATTTCATTTGTTTGATATACTTTCATTTGACATCAGGTATTAATAGGTTGAACAATTAAATACGACGGCTTGCCACATGGCTGTTTTGCCATCGTGAGCGCAAATTAGAAATACTCTTTTAGATAAACAAGTATTGCAATGGTGTTTGAAAACTATGTTTTAGAACATGACAGGTTAATCGAATTCGGAAAGTTCCAGCCAGCGCATGGTTTTCTCATCGATTTCGGCCATCACCTGGCTGATGCGTTCCGACTTGGCCAGCAGGTCCGTCGTAGAAAGTGTTCCGCTGCTCATGGCCGTCTCCAGTTCCGCTTTTTCGGTTTCCAGTGAGGCGATTTCTGTTTCGAGCGCTTCAAATTCCTTGCGTTCCTTGAAGGTCAGGCGGCGCTTCTGGTCGTTCTGCCGTTTGGGCTTCTCGGGGGCAGGAGCGGATTGTTTGACACTTTTAGCCGCTTCTTCTTTTTTCGCCAACTGTTCTTGATAGTCTTTCCATTCCCGGTATTGGGTGTAGTTTCCGGGGAAGTCTTTGATCTTTCCCTGTCCTTGGAATACCAAGAGATGATCGACCACTTTGTCCATGAAATAGCGGTCGTGCGAAACGACGATGACACATCCCTTGAAGCTGCGGAGATATTCCTCCAGCACATTCAGCGTCACGATATCCAAGTCATTGGTCGGCTCGTCAAGCACCAGGAAGTTCGGATTGCGCATCAGTACCGTACAGAGGTAGAGGCGCCGCTTCTCGCCACCGCTGAGTTTATAAACGTAGTTGTGTTGTTTGTCCGGGGTGAAAAGGAAGTAGCTGAGGAACTGGGATACCGACATTTTCCGTCCGTCGCCCAGATCGATGTATTCGGCAATCCGTTGCACGACATCGATTACTTTCATCTGCTCGTCGAATTGCAGGCCTTCCTGGCTGTAATAGCCGAAGCGGACGGTTTCGCCAATATCGAATTTGCCGCTGTCGGGCGTGATTTCTCCCATCAGCATTTTAATAAAGGTAGATTTACCCGTCCCGTTGTTTCCGATGATTCCCATTTTCTCGTAACGGGCAAAGGTGTAGTTAAAGTCGTTGGTGATGATAATATCGTCAAAGCGTTTCGACACATGTTGGGCTTCAAAGATTTTGGAGCCGATGTAGGAGGCTTTTACATCCAGGTTGACTGTCCCGGCTTCCCGCGGTTGTTTGGCTTTTTTCTCCAATTCATAAAAAGCATCGATGCGGTATTTCGCCTTGGTTCCGCGGGCCTGTGGCTGGCGGCGCATCCAGTCGAGTTCTTTGCGGAGAAGATTGGAGGCCCGCTCTACCTCTGCGTTTTGAGCTTCGATGCGTTCGGCCCGTTTCTCTAAATAATAATTGTAATTACCTTTATAAGAATAGATGTGCTTCTGATCGATTTCAAGAATCTCGTTGCAGACGCGGTCGAGGAAGTAGCGGTCGTGAGTAACCATCAGCAGGCTGATAGTCGCCCGGCTGAGATAACCTTCCAGCCATTCGGTCATTTCGAGGTCGAGGTGGTTGGTCGGCTCGTCCAAGATAATCAGTTCCGGATCGGTAATCAGCACGTTGGCCAAGGCTACCCGTTTCAGTTGCCCGCCCGAAAGTTCCTTGATTTTCTGGTCGAAATGATGGATTTTCAACTGTCCTAAGATTTGCTTTGCCCGTTGTTCGTAATCCCAGGCTTTGAGGGCATCCATGCGCCCCAGGAGATTCTCTATTTGCCGTTCGTCTCCAGATTCCAAGGCCTGTTCATAGGCCGCAATCAGCCGGACTGTTTCGTTGGGCGAGTAGAAGCATGCCTGGAGAACCGTCATCTCCTCGGGATAGCTGGGCGCCTGTTCGAGGTAGCCTACGCGGAGGTCATTCCGGAAAACGACACTCCCACTATCGTAATCTTCTTTGCCGGCGATAATGTTCAGAAGGGTTGTTTTCCCACTTCCATTCTTAGCAATCAGTCCGATTTTCTGTCCTTGTTCAATGCCAAAGGTGATGTCTTCGAACAGAATCAAATCTCCAAAACTCTTGGTGAGTTTATCTATGTTTAATTGTACCATGGTTTGCAAAGGTACATTTTTTTGCCTCATACCTCCAAATCCGCGCTGCACTTTGTCTTTGTCGGCCAGTACCATGCCGAAAGGACTCCAGTACTCCTTGGAGAGGACTGCAGTACTTTCGGCAGAGTACTCGAGTCCTCCCGTAGAGGTACTGGAGTCCTTTCGGCATGGTACTGGCATTTTTATGTCATTTAACGATTTTAGTTGACTCAATATCTTTTTATCGATAAGGTAGGTTGACTCCGGTTTGTATTATTTTTATATCAAGTTGACCTCCTTTCAAGTTATTCACTCGCGGGGTTGTCCTTCCCTGATTTCAAGAATATTGGTTTTAAATTTTGTCGCAGTCCGGAAAAAGAACGGAATGTATTTATTTAATGTGTATCTTTGCACACCAAATAGTTAGAGAAAGAATAATGAAACAGCATCCTTATCTTAAACGGCCGAAGGTTCCGGGCCAGCCGCCTCGCGGGCGGAAGGTTATCGTAAACGAGAAGAATACTTTATTACCTTTTTTGTTGGAATTGTTGAAAGAGCAAAGCCGCTCTTCCGTCAAGGCGCTTCTGATGCACGGGCAGATTTCGGTGAACGGGAAATCGACGACGCAGTTTGATACTCCCCTGGAGCCGGGCGACGAAGTTTTTATCAGTTATGACCGTTCCCGGAAAGTCGCCTTTAATAATCCTTTGCTGAATATTATTTGGGAAGATGATTTCCTCATTGTCGTCAACAAGCGCGAGGGATTGCTTTCGGTTTCCACGCAGAAGGTGCGCGAGCGGACGGCCTATCATATTTTGAGCGATTACCTGAAACGGAGCGATCCGCGGAACAAGCTGTTCGTGTTGCACCGTTTGGACCGCGATACGTCGGGGCTGATGATGTTTGCCAAGACGCGTGCCGTGCAGGAACAGATGCAAAGCAACTGGAACGAGATGATTACGGAGCGTGCCTATGTGGCCGTGGTGGAAGGAAGACCCGAACAGAATAGCGGTCTCGTGAATACACAGCTGAAGGAGAATGCGCAGGCCCGCGTTTACGTCGTGAGCGAAGGAGGAAAGGATGCGATTACCCGCTATAAGGTTTTGAAAAGCAACGGCAAATATTCGCTTTTGGAACTGAGTCTCGAGACGGGGCGGAAGAATCAGATCCGTGCGCAGATGGAATATATCGGCCATCCGATAGCCGGCGATTTCAAATATGGAGCAGAAACCAGTCCGGCCGGCCGTGTCATGCTGCATGCGCAGAAACTGTATTTCATCCATCCGGAAACGGGCGAGGAGATGCGCTTCGACACCCGCATTCCTGATGCTTTCAAGTCCATTGCCGGTTGACTCCCTGATTTAGCATAACAAAATAATTCGATAATTGTAATTCTGGACAATATGAAGAAGCTCATTTACTTCTTGACCTTTTGGGTCGTCTCGCTGGTGGTTCAGGCACAGATCTTGACCCCGGTGAAATGGAAAATAACGCTGACAGACAGCGAAACGGCCGAGAAAACATTGGTTTTCCAGGCTAAACTGGATGCTGGTTGGCATCTGTATGACATGAATCTGCCGGAAGGAGGGCCGGTTTCAACTTCTTTTGCTTTCGACAAGCTGGAAGGAGCCGAAGTGGCCGGGCCGGTAACTGCTTCGAAGGAACCGACAACGGTTTTTGACCCGCAGTTCAATATGGACTTGCGTTGGTTTGCCAAGGAGGTGACGTTTACCCAGAAAGTGAAGATTACCGACCCGAAGAAATTCAAGGCTGAGGGCTATGTGGAATTCATGGCTTGCAACGACGAGAATTGTCTCCCGCCGGAACAAGAATCCTTTGCTTTCGACAAGCGGAATATCGATGTGGAGAAAACCTTGGCGGCTCTTGCTGCCGGAGTTGCGGATACCGATTTGGAAAATGAACTGGCAGCAGCCGACAGTGCGGTGGAAACAGAGGCCCCGGCCGATGAAACCTCCGAGGCGACTCCCGAATATGTTGAGGAAACCGCGGTTCCGACTACCTTGACCTCGGCGGAAGAATTGTGGGCTCCGGTTATCGACGAGTTGAAGGCCTTCGGCGATGTGACGGTGTCGGCGACCGACATGAATCTGGTCTTTATCTTCCTCGCGGGATTCCTCGGCGGGCTGGTGGCCTTGCTGACTCCTTGCGTATGGCCGATGATCCCGATGACAGTCAGCTTTTTCCTGAAGCGGACGAAAAATCGTTCGAAAGCGATCCGCGATGCGTTGACCTACGGGCTTTCCATCATCGTTATTTATCTGGTGATGGGTTTGCTGATTACAGGTATATTCGGCGCCAGCGCCTTGAATGATCTTTCGACGAATGCTATTTTCAATATTATCTTCTTCCTGCTTCTGGTCTTGTTTGCCGTCTCGTTTTTCGGGGCATTCGAATTGGTTTTGCCGGCATCATGGACCAACAAACTGGATAGCAAGGCCGATTCGACGACCGGTGTCATCAGCATTTTCTTCATGTCGTTTACGTTGGTGCTGGTTTCGTTCTCCTGCACGGGTCCGATTATCGGGACATTGCTGGTGCAGGCTGCTTCGATGGGGACCACGGTCGGGCCGGCCGTCGGGATGTTCGGTTTTGCTTTGGCGCTCTCCATTCCGTTCAGTCTCTTTGCGATTTTCCCGAATATGTTGCAGAATATGCCGAAGTCCGGGGGATGGCTGAATTCCGTGAAGGTCGTTTTGGGCTTTCTCGAGTTGGCGCTGGCTTTGAAATTCCTTTCGGTAGCCGATTTGGCCTACGGATGGCGCCTGCTCGACCGCGAAGTCTTTATCGTCCTTTGGATCGTCATCTTTTTCCTCCTCGGTTGCTATCTCTTGGGCAAGATCAAGTTCAGCCACGATAGCGATCTGAAGTACGTCTCCGTGCCCCGCCTGTTTTTGGCTATCATTTCCTTCGCCTTCGCCGTGTATATGGTTCCCGGCTTGTGGGGTGCGCCCTTAAAGGCCATCAGCGCGTTTGCTCCACCTTTATATACCCAGGATTTCAGCCTTTACGACGACGAAGTACATGCCGCATTCGACGACTACGAGGCGGGAATGGCCTACGCAAAGCAACATAACAAGCCCGTGATGATCGACTTCTCCGGCTACGGTTGCGTAAATTGCCGCAAGATGGAAGCCTCCGTCTGGACCGACGCGAAAGTCAAGCAACTCCTGGAGAACGACTATGTTTTAATCACGCTGATGGTTGACGACAAGACCAAATTGCCCGAACCCATCACCATTGAAGAAAACGGCAAGACGCGCAAGCTCCGCACCATCGGCGACAAATGGAGTTACTTGCAGCGCAGCAAGTTCGGCGCCAACGCCCAGCCTTTCTACGTTCTGCTCGACGGCGACGGGAAACCGCTGGCTCCTTCCTATGCCTACGACGAGGATGTCGAGAAATATATCCGCTTCCTCGAACGAGGCTTGAATGAATTTAAAAAATAATTGTTGAACGAAAGCGGTGTGCCGGGCGGTACGCCGCTTTCCTTTTAAATAGATCCTTAGAAAATTATGAGTACGAAAGCTGAAAAGATGGAAGCCTTCGGGCAACTGTTGGATATTATGGATGAACTGAGGGTGAAATGCCCGTGGGACCGCAAACAGACCAACGAAAGTTTGCGCACGAACACCATCGAGGAAACCTACGAGCTGTGCGAAGCCCTCATGCGCGACGACAACGTCAATATCAAAAAAGAACTGGGCGACTTGCTCCTGCACATCGTCTTCTACGCCAAAATCGGCGAGGAAAAAGGCGCGTTCGACATCAAAGACGTCTGCGACAGCCTTTGCCAGAAGCTGGTTTACCGCCATCCGCACGTCTTCGGCGAAGCCAAGGCCGAAACTGCCGGCAAAGTGGAGCAAAACTGGGAAGAACTGAAGCTGAAAGAGAAGGGCGGAAACCGGACGGTGCTCGAAGGCGTCCCGAATTCGCTCCCCTCGCTCGTCAAGGCCCACCGTATCCAGGACAAAGTCCGCAACGTGGGTTTCGACTGGGAAGAACGCGAGCAGGTTTGGGACAAAGTGAAAGAGGAATACGAAGAGCTGCGTGCCGAAATCGCCCACAAGGATGCCGACAAGATGGAAGCCGAGTTTGGCGACCTCTTTTTCAGTCTCGTCAACGCCGCCCGCCTCTATAAAATCAATCCCGACAACGCGTTGGAGCGGACGAACCAGAAATTCATCCGCCGCTTCAACTATATCGAGCAACAGACCCGTCAGCAGGGCCGTTCGCTGAAAGACCTGACGCTCGCCGAGATGGATGCCCTCTGGAACGAAGCGAAATCGCAAGAAACCGCCTGATTTCCTTTCCCCACTTCCGAAACATCGGCCGATACGCCGTATCCGGGAATATTTCCGTTGGAATGTTTCCAGATACGGCGTATTTAGTAATATTCCCTTTGGAACAGTCGTAAATACGCCGTATTTATTAAGATTCCTTTGGGAATGGCCGTAAATACGCCGTATTTAGCAATAATTCTTTTGGAATAATCGTAAATACGCCGTATTTGGCAATATTCCGTTGGAATAATTCGTAAATACGCCGTATTTAGCAATATTCCGCGGAATAATTCGTAAATACGCCGTATTTAGTAAATATTCCGCGGAATAATTCGTAAATACGCTGTATTTGGTAAATATTCCGCGGAATAATTCGTAAATACGCCGTATTTAGTAAATATTCCGCGGAATAATTCGTAAATACGCTGTATTTGGCAAATATTCCGCGGAATAATTATCTTAACCTTTGTCTCCGGATGTTTCGGAAAGAAAAAGGGGCAAGAAATGGCTTAGAAGGTGTATCCGGCGGTGATGGAAATGAAATTGTCGTGGCCCATCAGGTTGCGGCGGTACAAATTGGTCTCATAACTTACATTGACAGACAAATTTTTTGCCTGAAAGGAAAGACGGGAACTGAAACCGGCATCGAAGCGGTTGTAAATAAGCAATACATAGGGGTTGTCATATTCGATTCGTTGGTATTCTTGCTTTTTTTCATCCATCAGGAAAGTATATTCATCTATTTGGTGCTTGCCACTGATGCCTACAGCTACGTAACCACCTGCGGCAGCTGAAATTGCATACGTGTCGTTGATTTGCCATTTGTATTTGACCAAGATAGGGAGTTGCAGATAGTCGCGGCGCATGTAAGTATCGTCTGATATGACTTTGCTTAATGTCATGTCGTTTGTTGGCTTCCAAGTATCAGATGATTCGGTCGGAAATATTGTTCCAAAACCATCTTTGCCCTGATAAACACTATATACTAATGTATAATCATCTTTCTTTTGGTAGAAATACAAGCCGGACATCAGTCCCCAACCTTTTTCCTGCCGGTTGAAGAAGTAATCGACGCTCAGTCCGATGCGCGGAGAAATGGTTGCATTCTCTGTTCCTTTCTTGTAAATACTAACGCCGGCTTCGGGCGTGAATTGGATTTGGGCATTTGCCGCCAAAGGCAGGAGCAATCCCAATAAGAAGAAAAGTCTTTTCATGTTCACTCTCTTTGTTTTATACATTTATTTAATTGAAAAAGGAATATATACCGATAACATTAAGTCTGAGAAGTGGCCGCGGCGCCCCATTGCCGGCCCGTCGTTGAAATGTTTCAAGACATTCAGGCATCCGTATTGGTAGGAGAGGCCTAATTCGCATCGTTTGCTGACGCGGTAGCCTATCCGGGCGGCGACGCCGAGGTCGAATGCGGCCTGCGGCAATATATAAAGAGTCGGAGACAGGCCCAGGCCGGCAAAAAACTTCTCCGTAATCCGATAGTTGCATGTGGCGGTGAGGGCGAGCGGCATGATGAAATCGGTGAAGCTTTTCCCGGTCCCGACGCCTTCTTGCTCCCAGTAAGGTATGCCCACCTGCGCCGCCTTGAATTCATACGTCTGCATTCCTTGGAACCCGAGGGTGGCATCCAAGTCCACAAAGAACCGGCGCTGCGGCAGGAAGCGGAAGCGGTAACCGAGCATTCCGTTGGCCTTCACGTCGTTCAGATAGCCATTCCGGGGTTCGAGAGCGAACTTCGTCTCGTCTTGCATGGGAAAACCGGCCCCCGCACCGACCAGCAACCCGTGTTCGGCCTTGTCTTGCGCAAAGACAGGGCAAGAACATAGCATGGCGATTGCCACCATGAGTTTTTTTAGTGTGTTCATATTGTATTTGTTTTGATTTCAAGGGCAAAGGAACAATGCGGCAGGCGGATTGGCAAAAATTTCCGGCTTTTTATATGGGACAAGCCGTATTTGATAATCAGGAGGTTAGAAAGAAAATATAGGACAAAGGGGATTCCCCGAATCGGGCGTTGAGGATTCGGAATCAGGCAGATATGTCTTAAAAAGCCAAATGCTCGTGTAGTTTCTCTTCCGAGCCGGTAATTTTCAGCTTTTGGCGGATGCGGGTGTGGTTTTTATAGGGGGTATCGATGTTCACGCCCAGCAAAAATGCCTCTTGTTTGGTGTCTAATTGAAAGAACGAAAGGTAGCAGTATTTCTTTTCCGTCGGCGTGATGCCGGCGAAGAATAGCCGTTCGGATAAACTGGGGTACAAGGAATCGATACATTTGTAAATGGCCTTCCAGTCCTTGTCGGCCAGTAATTCTTTGTTGTCCGGATTGGTTCCCGCGATTAGTTTTAAAACCTTTTTAAAAATGGCCGATTCGTGCAAGAGATATTGCCGCTGTTGCCGGTATTGTTGCTTCAACAGCTCTACTTCGCGGGCTTTTTGGCTGTATTCGTTTTGCTTTTGCCGCAATTCTTCCTCATTATTTTGCTGGACGGTTTTCAGCTGGTTGGCGATAGTTTCCAAATTCATTTGTTGTTCAAGCAAATGGCTCTTTTGTTCCTGCAATTCGTCTGCCAGCTGGATGATTCGCCGATTTTTCCGATCCAAACGGTAAACATGGAGTGTGGAAAGCAGCAAAAGCAGGAAGGCCGCCCCGACCAGATAAGAGCGGGCTTCTCGCCGTTCTCTGCGCAACTTGAAGTTTTCGTGCAGCATTTCTTTTCGTTCAAACAGGGTAGTTGCTTTTGCCAAATTGGTTTCCCGCATGTTTGAGATTTCCGTTCGGGTTGAATCGATATATTGTTTCAAGTAGGATAATGCCTGATTCAGATTACCTTTCTTCTTTTCCAACTCTGCCAAATGGTAATAGAGCTCGATATGGGTATGTGGATTGTCCGTTGGCCCTTTGGCTTGCTCGAAGCAGTGCGCGGCTTGTTCCAGGCTGTCTGTTAGTAGATAAATGATTCCTAAAGCAAAATAAGTATGTGCCGATGCTGTCGGATAATAAGTAATCGATTTATATAAATAGACTTTGGCTGAATCTAAGTCTCCCTGTAAAGAATAAATATTCCCATAGTTATTATAAAAGGCAGATAAATCTGTTGAATCATTTAATGCTAAGAGAGAATTTGCTTTGCCCATATATTTCAAAGCGATTTCCATAGAATCTATCTCTGCATACATGTGCGCAGCATTTACCCACGCAAAAGCATGGCTTCGTTTATTTGATGCTTTCTCAAAATAAGCGGCGGCGTCTAAAAATTTGTCTTTGGCAAGGATGAAATCAGCTTGTTCATAATATAGGTCGCCGATATAGCTATAAATGAAACCAGAAAGGTTCCAATTTTCGTCTTGCGAACTTAATTTACCTGCCTGCAATAAAACATGTAAAGCTTGTTCCCACAATTCTTCTTCCATTAAAGCCCGTCCTAAATAATATCCGGCTAATGCTTGTTCATGAAAGGCTTTTTGTCTTTCGTAAAAATTCCAGGTTCGATTTAAATCCTCAACATACGGCAGCGGAGTCCCAATCGAATCAGCCAGCTCGCACAACATAAGACACCAGCGGGCATTAACTTTCGGACTTAGCAATTCCGGATGGGCAACGCTGTCTGTCAGCAAGGCATACGCCTCTTCGGGAGCAGACGACAGCAAAGGTACTGCCTGTTCCATTTGCCGGAGCGCATTGCGGTCTGCCTTATTCGTACATCCTATGCTGATCCAGCACAAACCGATTATCAGAAACAGCGGGAAAGTTCGCATGGGCGCAAAGATACGACTTTTTGCATATCTCCAAACAATTTTCTATTCATAAGGAAGGAAACTGCTTTGTCGGGAAGCCAAAGTTTAGCTAAAAAATAAAGGGGAACCGACATCACGTCGCCACCCCTCCCTTAACTTAAACGCCAAAACTAAATCTAAACAAAAAACACAAATAATGATAATTCTTATCTTATCGCTCTATATATAAATTCTAAAACAGTTATTTGTCTTTTTTCAACCGCGGAGAAAAAATACTTTTTGCAAATTTCAATTCCGCCGAACGATATTTATATAACTTTTCAGGAGTTAATATCTTACGGAATTTTTCGTAGTATTCTTTTTCTAATTGCGCCTCTTCAACTTTTACATCCAAACATACTTGAATGACTTTGTCGTAATCGCTGTCAGAAAGATTACTTTTGTGCTTTAATTCCCTCGACAATTTCCGGCATTGTTGATTTGCCTCAAATTTCTTCTTCTCCAACTCTTCGGATAGCGGAATAAAGGCTGCTGCTTCCTCGGGTGTCAATTTCAGCTCTGCTGTGATAAATGCATTTTTCTGAGCTTGAATTGCCTCACGTTTCGTTAAAGGATTCTGTCCTTCTTGATTTTGTGTTTGCCCGAAAGCAGGATTTATTATCCCTATCAAAACCACTGCAAATATAGAAGAAATAATTTTATTCATACAATATTTCTGATATAAAAAATCTTTAATTTTTTGTCTGTCCTCAATGTTTATTTGTTTTCAATGTCCTCCATCAACATTTCTTCTAAATATTCTTCTTCTAAATATTCCCAATAAGCTTCATCTTCGTTGTATTCTTTTTCGACCAATGCTTTGGCTTCAGCATCGGCTTTAACCAGGAGGAATTTGGAGTGGGTTAAAGTTTCTTCTTCGGGAGCAATTACTTTAAAGAAGAGACCTAAGCCTACGAAGACAGCAGCCAAATAAATTAAAGGACGTATCCGGTCCATTAAGGTTACTTCCCGTGGTTCTTCTTCTTCGATATGGGGCTGTTCGGGAAGTTGTTCCATGATACGTTCAGTCAATCCTTCAAAATATCCTTCCGGAACTTTGAACGGATTTTTTCCGATTAAAGAATTCATATCATTTTGACTCTTCTTCATAGCTCGTATTTTTTATTGTTAGATAAATGTCTCGTTAAAAGGTTTAAACATCTTTGGTCAAAAAGTCTTCGATTTTTTTGACTGCATGGTGGTATGATGCTTTCAGGGCACCGACGGAGGTTCCTAATATTTCAGACATTTCGTCGTACTTCATTTCGTTGAAATATTTCATCTGGAAAACGATGCGTTGTTTTTCCGGCAGTTTTAAAATGGCTTTTTGCAGTTTGAGTTGGACCTCATCGCCGTCAAAGAATTCATCTCCTTTCAGTCTTTCCAACAGATAAGTATCGGTGTCGTTGATCGAGATATTGTTCATTGTCCGTTGGCGATTTAGGAAAGTAATACATTCGTTGATGGCAATTTTAAAAAGCCAGGTGGATATTTTGGCATCCCCGCGAAAATAGGCCAAGTTGAGCCAGGCTTTCATGAATGTGTTTTGCAGCAAATCGTTGGCGTCTTCATGGTCTAAGACCATTTTACGGATTTGCCAATATAATTTTTCACCATATAACGAAACGATATGGGCAAAAGCTTCTTTCTGCTGCTTGGGGTCATGCAGTTTTGCTATCAGTTCTTCTTCTTTATATGGTTGTTGCATACGTTTGTTTTGCGGTGTAATAAAAAGAAAGCGAATAACAAAGCTTGTCATCCGCTATTTCCGTGTGCCCAGAACAGGACTCGAACCTGCACGACCGCAAAGCCACTCGCACCTGAAACGAGCGCGTCTACCAATTCCGCCACCTGGGCAATCATGAATAAGTTCGCTTTTTTAAGTTAGCGGTGCAAAGGTATAAATATTTTTGGAACGGACAAGCTCCTTCCGTACTTTTTCGTTTCTTTTGGCTTGTCCGGAGCGTTTAGCGGGGAGAATCCGGACTTTTTTGCATGGTGCATTGTCCGTTGAAGTTGCCATTGGGCTCGATTTCCAAGGTGCGGGTCGTGACATCGCCGATGATACTTCCGGTTGATTTCAGGATTAGCTTTTCGGAAATTTTCAGAGTGCCGTTTACTTCCCCGTGTATTTCGGCGTTTGCTGCCTGGATGTTTCCGACCACTTTGCCCTGCGGGCCTATGACGATTTTCCCGTTGCAGGCGATATCACCCTCCACATGCCCGTCTAAGCGGAAATCCATTTCTGCCTGTATGTTGCCTTTTACGGTAGTGCCTGAGGCCAAGGCGTTGTGCAAACCGTTGTTGTTATTGTGTGTGTCTTCTTTTTTCCCTATCATCATTTTATTGCTTTTGGACAAAGGTAAAAGGATTTTTTGGAAGAAAAGAGAACTTTCTCTATTTTTACTTCAAATCTATTTATTTTGGAAATGACAACACAGATCGAGCTTAAGGAAATGAAGTTTTATGCCTACCACGGTGTGTCTCCTCAAGAGACGGCGGTGGGCAATACGTTTATTGTTGATTTGCGGCTGACGGCTCCGCTTCAGGCAGCAGTCGCCAGCGATAGGCTGGAGGACACGATGAATTACGCCGTTATATATCAACTGGTCAAAGGGGAGATGGAGCAGCCTTCCCGGTTGATAGAGCATGTGGCCGGGCGGATTCTTGCCTCATTGCACCGGAATTTCCCGCAGATAAGCCATATTTACCTGAGATTGGCGAAGCTCAATCCGCCTTTTGGGGGAGATCTTCATAGTGCCGCGGTTATTTTGGAAGAAACCTATTAAACTGTGGAAGAAAAAGGCTAATTTTGCAGCCTTAATTTATACCTTCTTATCTTTTTATGGCTTTTACTAATAATGTTATGATTGTTCGCCATGGCTTGTTGGCGAAGTTGGTGAAATTGTGGAAAGAAAACCGTTTGGTTGAGGATATCGACCGGTTGCCGATTCTTCTGAGTCCCCGGCGGGAAAAAGCCCGGGGGCGTTGTTGCATTCATAAGGAACGGGCGGTGTGGAAATATAAAACATTGCCTCTTCTGGGTTTCGACATGTCTGACGAGACCGACGAACTGACTCCCCTTTCCGAATATGCCCGCCAGGCTTTGGAGCGGAAAGCTCCGAGCAAGGAGAATATCATGTGTGTGGTAGATGAGGCGTGTTCTTCCTGTGTATCGGTCAATTATGAAATCACGAACCTTTGCAGGGGATGTGTGGCGCGGAGCTGCTATATGAATTGTCCGAAAGATGCCATCCATTTCAAGAAAAACGGGCAGGCGGAAATCGACCACGACACGTGCGTCAGCTGCGGCAAATGCTACCAGAGCTGCCCGTACCATGCGATTGTTTACATTCCAATCCCTTGCGAGGAAGTGTGCCCGGTAAAAGCCATCAGTAAGGATGAATACGGGGTAGAGCATATCGACGAATCGAAATGCATCTATTGCGGCAAGTGCATCAACGCCTGTCCTTTCGGGGCGATTTTCGAAATCTCCCAGGTGTTTGACATCCTGGAGCGGATCCGCAAAGGCGAGCAGGTGGTGGCGATTGTGGCTCCTTCCATCCTGGCCCAGTTCGGCGCCTCCGTCGAGCAGGTATATGGTGCCTTGAAAGCCATTGGGTTTGCTGATGTCATCGAGGTTGCCCAGGGCGCCATGCAGACCACCAGCCACGAGGCGGAAGAACTGCAGGAGAAGCTGGCGGAAGGCCAGGCCTTTATGACGACCAGCTGCTGCCCGTCCTACATCCAGTTGGTGAAAAAGCATATTCCGGACATGGGCAAGTATGTTTCCGGCACCGGCTCCCCGATGTATTATACGGCCCGCATCGTGAAAAAGCAATATCCCGATGCGAAGGTTGTCTTTATCGGCCCGTGCGTGGCCAAACGGAAAGAGGTGAAGGACGATCCTTGTGTCGATTTCACCCTGACTTTCGAGGAGATTGCCTCCATCTTTACCGGAATGGATATCGATATTGAGAAATCCCAGCCTTATTCGGTGGTGTTCAATTCTTCCCGCGAAGCCCACGGTTTTGCGCAGGCGGGGGGCGTGGTAAATGCCGTCAAAGTTTATTTGCAGGAAAAATCCATCAGCGCGGTGCAGGTTTCGAACCTGAACAAGAAGAACGTGGCGTTGCTGCGGGCCTATGCGAAAACCGGCAAGGCGCCTGCCCAGTTTGTTGAAGTGATGGCCTGCGAGGGCGGATGTGTGACCGGCCCTTGTGTCTATGGTGATAAGTCGGTGGGGCAGAAGCAGTTGCTGAAGCAGCTGTCTCGATTTAAGTAAGAGAAATCCAATAAGCAGAGGGAGTGCGATTTTCGTGGTACACTGCCACTCGCTCGTGTGGCAGACTCCCACTCGCTCGCGTGGCGCACTCCCACACGCTCGAGTGGCGGACCTCTACGCGACCGTGTGGCACACTGCCACGCGCTCGAGTGGCACATCGCCACGCGACCGTGTGGCGGACCCCCACGAAAACTTGCAGTCCGTTCCCTTTGCTTCTGTCAATCCAGTTTTGAGAAAGTTTTCTGCCCTTTGAGGTAGAAAGAAACCAGCAGGCTCGTTTCCTTCATCTCGGGAAGCGAGTGGAGAAGCTGTTTCTCCATGTTGAGCTTGCGTTTCGGGGCATATATGTGGATGGCGGCGCGGAAATCCCGGCGTGCGCGATAGACGGCTTTGGCATTTGCCGGATGGCCCGAAAGCAGGAACTTGAGGGCGGCCAGGTAGTCCAGGAAAAAGCGGAGCCGCATGACGGGGCGCAGGCGCGTCGCCGGCAGGTTCTTGTAGAGCATCAGCAGGTTGTTGCGGAAGTTGAGGTACGTCTTGCGGGGATGCTCCATCTCCAGGGTGGCCCCGCCCACGTGATAGACGACCGACGCGGGGGTGCAAAGAATGCGGTATCCCCGGCTCCGCAGCCGCCAGCAGAGGTCTATTTCTTCCTGGTGGGCGAAAAAGTCCTTGTCGAATCCCCCCGCCGCCTTATAGATGTCGGTCCGGATGAACAGGCAGGCGCCGCTGGCCCAGAGCAAGTCGGCCGGCTGGTCGTATTGGCCGTAATCTTCTTCCACCACGTCGAAGATGCGTCCCCGGCAATAGGGGTATCCGTATTGGTCCATGAAGCCCCCGGCGGCTCCGGCGTATTCAAAGAAGGCCGGGTTGCGCAGAGAGCGTATTTTGGGTTGGACGGCCACGGTGTTGCTGTCGTCGTCCAGGGCTTTGAGCGGCGCGTCGAGCCAGCCTTGGGTTACTTTCACATCGCTGTTCAATAGAACGGAATAAGGGGTATCTATCTGTTCCAAAGCGCGGTTGTAGCCTTCGGCAAATCCGTAGTTCTGGTCGAACCGGATCAGGCGCACGGTCGGGAACTCGCTTCGGAGCATCTCGACTGACCCGTCGGTCGAGCCGTTGTCGGCCACGACCACCTCGGCGATTTCGGCGGGGCTGTTTGCCATGACGGACGGCAGGAATTGCTTCATCAGTTTCTCGCCGTTCCAGTTTAAAATGACTATCGATATTCTTTTTCCCATCTCTTTAGTAATCAATCTTTGTCTGCGCGGGTATATTTCCATCGCTTGTGTGTCCAGAGCCAATAGGCCGGAGCGCGGAGGATCATTTTCTCCAGCATCCGGGTGTATTGTTCCGTCAGCCAGTTTTCCGGAGTTTCCTTGGGCGATTCGCTCAGGACTTTTATTTCCAGCGTATAATATCCCCGGCGTAGTTTCTGGACATCCAGGAAGAGCACCGGGAGGTTGAGTTTGCGGGCTATCCGTTCGGCGCCGGTCAGCATGGGGGTGTCCTGGTTCAGGAACGTCGTCCAGTAGTGGAGGTTTCCCCGGCTGGGCGTTTGGTCGGCCAGGAAGATGACAATCGTCCGGACCCGGTTTTGCTTCAGCTTGACGATGTCGCGGAAGGTATCGTTCTTCTTGATGCAAAACGAGTTGAAACGGGTACGCAGGTATAGGAAAAGCCGGTCGATGGCTGGGTTGTTGAGCGGACGGTAAATCTGATGGATTTTGCAATCGACGAATCGGGAGGACGAGCCGCTATACCATTCCCAGTTCCCGTAATGGCCCATGAAGACGATGAAGGTGGAGTGTCCTTTTTCCATCAGCCGGTCTATCAGTTCCGGGTTCTGGACGAAGGCTCTCCGCTGGAGTTCTTTCTCCGAGATATGGGCCAGTTTGATGGTCTCGACGATATAGTCCGCAAAATGGTGGTAGAAGTCTTTTTCTATCTTTCGGAGTTCGGCTTCGCTTTTGTCGGGGAAAGACGCGCGGAGGTTGCGCCGGACCACTTTGGTGCGGTAGCCGATCAGCCTATATATAATAATGTATAGGAAATCGGATACCCAATAAAGCACTTTCATGGGCAGCAAGGCATTTGCCTTTGCCCAAAAGAGGAGGAGGTAGTAGAGGACGGTATTCATGGCTTTATTGTTGGTTTATGAGTTCTCCCGTCAGTGCCGTCTGGTCGTCGTTCCAGCCGAGAAGGCGCACGCGGCGCACCTGGTTGACCAGCCGGCTGTCGTACGGAATCTCCACTTTAATGTAATTCTCGGTGAAGCCGTGCATCTGGTTGTCTTTCCGGGTTTGTTCGAATAAGACGGATGCTTCGGAGGCAATGTGCTGTTCATAGAAAGCATGCCATTTCCGGTCGGAGATATGGAGCAGTGTCTGGCTTCGCTGGTGTTTTACTTGAGGCTCTACGGTGTAGCTGATCTTTAAGGCTTGGGTGCCCGGCCGTTCGGAATAGCTGAAAACGTGTAATTGGGTGACGTCAAGGCTTTCGATAAACTGGCGGGCCGCTTCGAAATACGCATCCGTTTCCCCTCGTGTCCCTACGATGACATCCACCCCGATGAAAGCATGAGGCATCACTTGCTTGATCTTTTCTATCTTGTGACGGAACAAAGCCGTGTCGTACCGGCGGTGCATCAGTTTCAGCACTTCGTCGCATCCGCTTTGGAGAGGGATGTGGAAGTGAGGAACGAAACGTTGGCTCGTTGCGACAAAGTCGATTATCTCGTCGGTGAGGAGGTTGGGCTCGATGGAGGAGATGCGATAGCGTTCGATACCTTCTACCTGGTCGAGTGCGCGAATCAGGTCGATGAAGGTTTCGCCGGTGCTTTTTCCGAAATCCCCGATATTTACGCCGGTCAGCACGATTTCTTTTCCCCCTTCACGAGCTACATTTTCAGCTTGTCCGACAAGGCTTTCGATAGAGCCGTTGCGGCTTCTCCCGCGGGCGAACGGAATGGTGCAATAGGTGCAGAAGTAATCGCAACCGTCCTGCACTTTCAGGAAATGGCGGGTGCGGTCGTCGGCAGAGCAGGAAGGGACGAAGTTGCGCACATCGTTCGAGGGCGTAACGGCAATATGTCCGGTCTCTTGTTCGTTTTGTTTCTGCAGCTTATGAATATAATGTAGGATATCCAGTTTTTGTCCGGCACCTAACACCAGGTCCACTCCTTCGATGCCAGCGACTTCTTCCGGTTTCAGTTGGGCGTAGCAACCGGTAACTATCATGAAAGCGCCCGGATGTTCCTTGTGTATGCGGCGGATGATTTGCCGGCATTTCTTGTCGGCCAGTTCCGTAACAGAACAGGTGTTTATGATGCAGATATCTGCTGTTTCCCCGGGACGAACCTTATGAATACCGGCTTCAGAGAGTATCTTTCCGATGGTAGATGTTTCAGCAAAGTTTAATTTACACCCTAAAGTATAGTACGCCGCGGATTTATTTTCAAATACGTTGTTGTCTATCATATCCTTTCAAATTGGCTACAAAGATACGAAATAATGGTTTTCTTTCAGCTGCAAACAACTTTCTATGGAAAAGTATTGTTCTATAATAAAATATCACAGGAAGGTAAATGATAAAGGAGAATTTTATTAAGTTATATGAGGATAGTTTTCGTGCTAATTGGGAATTGCCGGCGGTAACGGACTATGGATCTGCATATACATATCATTATGGAGAGATGGCAACGGAAATTGCCCGATTGCATTTGTTGTTTGAAGATTGTGGTGTGCGGGAAGGCGATAAGATTGCTTTGGTTGGAAAAGATTGTGCGCGGTGGTGCATTGTTTATATGGCGGTAGTGACTTACGGTGCCGTTGTTGTCCCTATTCTTCAGGATTTTAATGCAAATGATATTCAGCATATCGTTAATCATTCCGACGCGTGTCTGCTTTTTGCGGGAGACCGGAATTGGGCCTCGTTGGATATTCGGGAGATGCCGGAAATCCAAGGGGCTTTTTTGCTTTCAGACTTTAGTTGTCTGTATGAAAAGGAGGGCTCCCGCATAACCGAATTTGTGAGCGGATTGGATAAACGAATGAAGGAAGCATATCCGGCCGGTTTCAGTCGGGAAGATGTTCATTATATCCAGCGGGGAAATGAAGAGGTTATGGTTCTGAACTATACTTCGGGGACGACTGGTTTTAGCAAAGGAGTTATGTTGACGGGGAATAACTTGGCGGGGAATGTTACTTATGCGATGACACTCGACCTGATGTTCCGGGGGGATGAAGAACTTTGTTTTTTACCCTTGGCCCATGCGTATAGTTGTGCTTTCAATCTGTTGACTCCGTTGGCGGTGGGTGCCCATATTAATATTTTGGGCAAGACTCCTTCACCGCAAATTTTGTTGAAAGCGTTTTCCGATGTGCGTCCAAACTTGATTATTACGGTTCCGCTTATTTTGGAGAAAATCTATAAGAAGGTCATATTGCCACAGTTGTCTAAACCCGTGATGCGTGTGGCTATCGCCATTCCGGGAGTGCGGGAACTGATTTACCGGAAAATCAGGAATGGTTTGACTGCTGCTCTGGGCGGACGATTTTGTGAGGTGATAGTTGGTGGAGCTGCAATGAATCAGGAGGTAACGGATTTCTTGCATCGGATTGGATTCCGTTTTACAATTGGTTATGGAATGACGGAATGCGGACCGTTAATCAGTTATGATAATTGGCGGAATTTTGTGCCGGGTTCCTGCGGGCAAATCTTAAAGGATATTATGGATGTGCGGATTGCTATTGATCACTCGCAAGATAAGGTTGGCGAGATACAGGTCCGTGGAGAAAATGTTATGCAGGGATATTATAAGAATCCGGAAGCTACGGCTGCCGTTTTTACAGAGGATGGTTGGCTTCGGACAGGAGACCTTGGGTATATTGATTTAAAGAAACGTATTTATATACGTGGCCGTAGCAAATCTATGATATTAAGCTCGAATGGACAGAATATTTATCCGGAAGAAATAGAATCAAAATTGAATAATTTGCCTTATGTGCAGGAGAGTGTTGTGGTAGAGAAGAATGGGAAATTAGTCGCGTTGGTTTATCCGGATTATGAGGCCTTGGGTCAAGACAATGATCAGAAGAAGCTTTTGGATTTAATGGAAGTCAATCGGATAGAACTGAATAAACAATTAGCTTATTATGAGCAGATTGTAGAGGTTCGGATTCATCCGACAGAGTTTGAGAAAACACCCAAAAAGAGTATAAAGAGATTTCTTTACGAATAAGCTTTTGGGGAAGTCTGTTATATGGCAGGTCGTATTTAATTGCCTATTGTCAATAAATACGGAGATATTAAAATAAGTTGATATATGCTGTATAACATATCTGGTTATTTGCATATCTTTGCGGCGTTATTAAACAAAGGTTATTTAAACACTAAAACAAAAATGAAAAAGTTTGTAGCATTTGCTGCCGTTGTTGCAGTAGTATCGTTTGCATCATGTGCAAATAAAACAGAACAGGCAAATACAGAAGTTGCGAATACTGAAGTTTCAGCTGCGGAGGTTGATCCTGCCGCAACAGATTCAGCAACAATCGATTCAACTGCTGTTAATGCGAATGTTGCTGTAGTTGATTCAGCTGCGGTGGAATCTGTTCCTGCTGAGTAATAGTCAGTAGAAATTGAATGATGTGACGGTCTGTATGCGTTTTAACATACAGACTTTTTTTGTTTTTAAAGGTATGAAAAAGAGAAAAATGAAGCATGTTGCCTTGTTAGGAGCATTCATAGTGTGTGTGGCAGGAAATGATTTGTCTGCACAAGTGGTAGCAGATACCACATTGTCTATTCAGGACGTAGAGGTGCGAGGCCGACGTTTTGCCGGCTTGAGCAATGGGGAAATGAAGCGTTTGCAGGTGGAAAATAATTTGAGTAGTATATCTGCTACAACGGCAGAGGCTTTCCGGCAGATTCCTTCATTAATTACTGATATAGAGGGAGGCGTGACATTTCGTGGTTCTAATAAACCGGGATTGTTGATGAATGGGATTCCTTATGGTTTGTTGGAAGAGTATAGCGGAGATGTATTGATTCAGCTTCCTGCTCTATTTTTTGATCGGATTATGATGTCTTCTTTTACTTCAGCAGATATTGTTCCTGATGGGGATGCCGGTTCATTGAATCTTGCTTCGACTCGGTATTCCGCAGAAGATTCTCCATTGCAATTGACTTTGGGCGCGGGTTGGCATGAACGTTATAATGCAGGTGCTATTGTGAATGTTCATCCTGGGAAATTTCATATTGTAGGGAAATATAATTATCGGCGCGAATACCGTTCTCGCAAATTTGATAAAACGACAGTGACGAAGCCGAATACAACGGTGATGAACAATAATGCTGATGCCCGTCCGGATGTTCACCTTGCAGATTTGAGTATTGGTTATGATTTGACATCGAATGATTTGGTTGCGGTTTATGGATTGTATCATCTGATGGATTATAGCCGTTATGGGGGAATAAACAATCGAGTGTTTAATCCAGCAGGAGAGCAGATGAAATATGTGCTTCGTCATCGTTATAATGATCAGCGGCAAGAAGCTTATGCCGCAGAAGCTCGATGGGAACATCGTTTTAAGAAGGGGAATAAGTTAAAGGTGTTATTCAATTATAATAACTTTGTGTATGATGAAGATAATGATTATAAGAATGAAAATACCGCAACTGGAAAAATTGCGGCAGAAGACAATCTTTTCATTCGTCAGCAGAAGGATAATTTCTATTGGACAGTAGGTTATACGCATCCTTTTTCAGGCACCTTTTCTTTGAAGGCCGGTTATATCGGACGAGCTAAATTGGAATCGTTTTCTACTGAGGCTAATGATAAAAAGGAAGAAATATGGGTTCCGAATGTTCAGAAAACGTATGCTTACGATGTGAATCGTTATTTGAATTTACTTTATGTGTCACTGCAAAAGCGGTGGAATAATTTTTCTGCAGAAATTGCGTTGCAGGGTGAAGCCAGTCACTTGAAGGTGGATGGAGAGGTAAATAATGCATTTCGTGTGTATCCCCATCTTTATTTGGGGTATGATTTTCGTCATTCAGACAAGTTGACTTTCCAATATCAGGAACGAGTGATACGTCCGTATGGTTCTTATTTGAATACTTACGTAGATTATAGTGATGCAACCCATCTTATTCAGGGAAATCCGGATTTGAAGGATGAGGTTATTCATTCTTTTGAATTCGCTTATCAATGGAATGGCTCAGGGTATCGTATTACTCCTGCTTTATATTATCGTAATCGAGACAATCGTATTATGGAACTGGCAATTCCGGTAGGAGAGGAAACGATATGGCGGAAAGAAAACATAGGAAACACTCAGACTTTAGGTTTTGAACTTGCGGCTAGTTGGAGTCCCGTTCGATTTTTGACTGTTGGTGCATCCGGTGATGTCTATCGGGATGAGATTGATGCTCGAAACATAGGCTATGGAGAGAAGAAGTCGCTTGTTTGTTGGGATGTAAAAGGAAATGTTAATATCCAGATTACACCGACTACGGAATTGCAAATTGATGGATTTTATATTTCTGATCAACTTACCCCGCAAGGGAAAATTGAAGGTCATTATTGTGTGAATGCTGGAATGTCTCAATATTTCCTTGACCGACGATTGCGTGCCAATCTTTCTGTAAATAATATTTTTGATAGTTTGGAAGAAACGACTCTTATCAATACTGATGCGATGCAGATGAAGCAAGTTCGAAATCGGGATGCCCGAGTTGCCTGGTTGATGCTTTCCTATTCTTTTTAAAGAATTGGGTTGGGAAAGGATAGTTCTTATTTATTACCTTTGTTGCACTGATATAAATTAAAATGAGAACGATACGATTATTGTTTATTTTGTTGTTTTTTGTCACGATAACCATTTCAATAGGTGCCCAAACGGAAATTCCAGAGGATGCAACAAGTTATCGCGCAGAAGTATTGGGTTCAATGGCAACGGGGGAGAATACACCCTTTTGGATGGTGAGCAATCGGTATGGTGTTGTTCCTTTGAATTCAAATAATGGGTATGGTCGGGTTGGTGTTTTTCATCAACAAAATTTTGGAAAAGGTTTTCGTTGGAGCGGTGGTTTAGATGCATTGGTTGCAGCTCCAAGATATAAGGAATTTTATTTGCAACAGGTCTATCTTAGTTTGGGATATAAATGCTTGGATTTGACAATCGGTAGTAAGGAGCAATATGAATCTATACTTGACGGTTTCATGAGCACGGGGGATGTTTTGCAGTCTGCTAATGCACGTCCTATGCCTGAGATACATTTGTCCATTCCTCATTTCACCGTTGTGCCGCTGACAAAAGGCTGGTTGCAAGTGAAAGGAAACGTTAGTGTTGGTCGAACTTTTGATAATGATTATCTGAGTTATTTTACGAAGGACAAACAAGTTTATGTGAAAAATGTTCTCTGGCATAAGAAGGCATTGTATTTTCAAATAAAAGATACAAAGGGTAATTTCCCTCTTTCTGCTATTATAGGGGTGCAACACGTGGCTCAATGGGGAGGAACTTCGACTAATCCGGCTATTGGGGAACAACCACATTCTTTTAAAGACTTTATTCGTGTTTTTGTGGGACATGCTGGAGATGCTAATGCGACAATTTCCGATCAACAGAATGTATTGGGTAGTCATTTTATGGCTTATAATTTTTTGTTGGCTTATGAGGCGGATGATTGGAGAATAAAAGGTTATCATCAACATTTGGCAAGTGATCAGTCTGGAATGGAATTCTATAATGGGATGGATGGGCTGTGGGGATTAGAGCTTGAGTTACCGCGTTATCCATGGCTTCGTAAAATCGTTTTTGAGTATTTCACAACTTTGAATCAAAGCGGTCCTTACCATTATATTGCTTTTGATCATGATGCGCATCCTGGACGAGGTGGGGGCGGAGACGATTATTATAATAGTATGGAATATATAATGGGGATGTCGTATTTTAATCGAGGAGTAGGTTCACCTCTTATTCCTGCTCCTGAATATAATACAAATGGGAAATTAGGATTTCGTAGTTCTCGGGTTAAAGATTGGCATGTGGGATTTAGTGGAGACCTTTCTTCTCAAGTATCCTATCGAATGTTTTGTACGGTTATGAGTTCTTATGGTACGCCCGGTGCACCCTTTTTGGAGAAAAAGGATGGGGTGTCTTTGTTATTGGATGTTTCGTATATTCATCCTAAATTACCAGGTTGGACTTTTGGTGCTAGTATAGGAGCTGATCTGGGGGATGTTTTAGGAGAGAATACCACCGGGTTTAGTTTGAAAGTAAGTAAAAGTGGGATATTGAAACATTGGAAATAAGATTCTGTGTTTTCCTGGATTTTAATTCTGAACAGAGAAAAAATAAGAGATGGAAATACGAATTTTTAAGATGGAAATCCCATAAAAAAGAAAAGGTTGTCTCACGACAACCAATCTTCATTGCTAACCTTAAATCTAATACCATGAAAAACACAGTGCAAAAGTATGGATTTTATGTTATACAGCATACTTTTTGAGCATAAAAATGTACTGTCTTAGATTTATTTTGCAAATACCCCTGCTTTAAAAGGTTGATTAACGGGTTATTTGCTTTTTGTAACACCTTCTGAGGCGATTTTTAGTTTTAATTCTTCGAATGTGGCATCTTTGCATACTATGATTTTTTCAGGATTAAGCAAGTATAAGGTAGGGAAACCGGGTAATGCATATAATTCGCTATTTAAAATAGCCAATTTATTGTCGTATCCACAAAGCCAATTTTCAGGAATATGCGTATATGTTTTTTTCCAATATATTGTATCTTCTCCTGTATAAATGGCAACGATTTGTAGTTGTTTTTGGTTGATTAGGAAGTTTATGTCAGTATCTTTTTGTAAGGTTTGTGTGAGTTGGAGGCATTCATCGCAATCCGGGTCGTAAAAATAAAGAATCATTGTGTATGGAGGAAGTTGTAATAGCCTTTGTTGGGTTCCGTCACGGAATGTGATTGAAAAATCGCTGGCTTTTGTCCCAATCTGATTTTTCTTGACAGTTTCCAATAGATAGGTAGGGCGGAATTTGTCTTCTTCTTTTAATAAAGGTGAGGTTAGGAAAGCTTCCAAAACAGGAACAAATAAACGTTCGTCACGCATGGGGGAGGTGAGGTCGTAAAGATATTTTTCGAATAGGTTGTAAAAGAGGAAAAGCGTACGTTTTTCTTTGGCTGCTTGAAGCATGGTGGCGTAAAGTGATGCTTTTGCATGATCTATTGGTACTAATCGGAATAAATCAATATAATTAACTAATGCTTGTTCAACAGAAAGTTCACTTCGTTTCGTACTTTGTCCGAAAGGATATTGATCCCAATAATGTTGGACTAAGAAAGTCGCTCGACTTTCAGGTGTATTTAATGTATCAGGAATAGATGGAAGTGAAAATGATTGTCCAAATCCATGAAATGTAATTATAAGAAATAAAAAGATGAAGAAGTGTTTCATAAAGAATATAATTTTGATTAGGTAACAAATATACGAAAATATCATTTGAAAATTTTATTGCGCTTGCCGGTCTTCGACAGCGGGGAAAATTTTTTCGACATCTAACCGTCATGTTT
>CALVFH010000004.1 GCA_944326775.1 uncultured Parabacteroides sp. | reverse complement strand
GGAAGCGGAAGATGCCCGGCTTCGTGTCGGCCAAAGCCTGCACCAGGTCTTTGCGGAGACCGTTGCGATGGCCCTTCCAGGTATCGACGGGGAAGAGGGAGACGTGCTCCAGATCGACCGTGCCGGGCGAGGTCAGGAAGATGCGGAGATGCGCCTTGGCAATCGTCTGCGGCGAGGTCAGCAGCACTTCATATTGCTTCCACTCCGGCGAATCGATCTTCACATCCTGGGCGACCAGCACCTGGCTCTCCTCCATCGAATGGTTGTCGATCAGCTCCACGCGGATGCTCTGCCCCGTGCCGCGTGCCCAGACGGTGAAGCGATACTGGGCATCCTTCTTCAGGCCCATGCCGAAGAAGCCCTCGTTCTCCAGGCCGGTATGCTTCTGCGAATGGCCGGAATAGCCGAGGTGGACGTAATGCGGGTTCCGTTCGAAGGGACCGTCGTCCTGCACGGTGACGTTCCCGAAAGCATCCCAGCCCATCAGCCGCTGCGGGAAATCGAACGAACGGTTCTTCACCAGCTCGGCATAGAGGCCACCGTCGGCACCGAAGTTGATATCTTCAAAGAAATGTCCATAGAGGGTCGGCTGTATCTCCGCCCCAATCTTGTTTGCCTGCAAGACCATGCGGTTGAGGTCCTGGGCACTGAGCGTCCATCCCGCCAGAAGGGAACAGACGCCCAGGAAATAAGCTCTTGTCTTCATGAAAACTATTTTACGGTAAGAGTAATGATTGATTTCGCCGGCATCTCGATCTTCAGCCCGTTGCCTTCAATCTTTGCCCCGTTGAAGGTTGCCGGAGCCACTTCGTCGGGCTTATCAAACGTGTTGTAGGCATCGATGCGGTCTGCCGTCAGGATGCGGCCGGAGACGGACTTCGGCTGGATGCTTCCCAGATCGACCGTGATGCTCTGGGTCTCTTCCAGATCGACATTGGCCAGGGAGATATGGACCACGCCGTCCTTATCGCGTGAGGCGGTAGCGCTGACCATCGGGATGATGCGGTCGTCGCGGACGTTGCGCTGCTGGCATTTCAGGTCCATCGGCAGGAAGGTCGCATCCTGATGCACGTTGTACATCTCGAAGACATGGTAGGTCGGCGTGAGCACCATCTTCGGACCGTCGGTCAGGATCATCGACTGGAGGACATTGACGATCTGTGCGATATTGGTCATCTTCACGCGGTCGGTATATTTATGGAAGACGTTCAGGGTTACGGCAGCGACGAAGGCATCGCGGAGCGTGTTCTGCTGGAAGAGGTGTCCCGGAGTGGTGCCCGGTTCTTCGTCCCACCAGGTCCCCCATTCATCGACCATGAGGGCGATCTGCTTCTTCGGATCGTACTTGTCCATGATGGCGATATGGCGTTTGAGGATCATCTCAATCTCGAGACACTTGCCCAAGGTCCAGTAGTAGTCTTCGGGCGTGAACTGAGTGGCAGAGCCTTTGTTGTTCCAGTCCGCTACTGTATAATAATGTAAGGAGATGCCGTTCATCCGCGTGCCGATGTTCTGCATCAGGACGTCGGTCCAGTTGTAATCGTAATCGCTGGCGCCACTGGCAATCTTGAAAAGCTGGTTGCCGTTGTAATTGCGGCAATAGGTGGCATAACGGCGATAGAGGTCGGAATAATACTCCGGACGCATGCTGCCGCCGCATCCCCAGCTCTCATTGCCGACACCGAGGTATTTCACCTTCCAGGGCTTCTCGCGCCCGTTCTCCTTGCGGAGCTTTGCCATCGGACTACCCTCGCCAGCGGTCATATATTCCACCCATTTGGCCAGTTCTTCCACACTTCCGCTGCCCACGTTGCCACTCACATACGGTTCACAGCCCAGCAGCTCGCAGAGGTTCAGGAACTCATGCGTACCGAAGCTATTGTCTTCCACCGTTCCGCCCCAGTTGTTGTTGACCAGCTTCGGACGGTTCTCGCGCGGCCCGATGCCGTCACGCCAATGATATTCGTCGGCAAAGCAGCCACCCGGCCAGCGAAGGACGGGAACCTTCAGGCGTTTCAGCGCCTCCAACACGTCGTTGCGGTAGCCCTGTGTGTTCGGTATCGGCGAATTCTCGCCAACCCAAAGGCCGCCGTAGATGCAACTGCCGAGGTGCTCGGCAAACTGTCCGTAAATCTCTTTCGGGATAATCTGTTCACCCTCTTCGGGATGAACCGTAATCGTCGCCTTCTGCTGGGCGAACAAGGGGATAGACACGAAAAGTGCTAAGCTAAGAAGAGTCTTTTTCATGATATAAATGATTTAAATGTATATGGGACAAATATACGAATTATATTGAAAAAACATAACTTTGTCCCCGAATTCAAAAAGAAGACATAAGATGCTTACGTTTCTAAAAAACTGGACCCTCCCCGTAGCCATGCTCAGTGGAGCACTCATCTATTGGATAGGTTCCCTCTGTTCTTTTCTCGATCCAGCCAAGCCGGCTATGTACCGCATCATCGACATCGTCACTCCGGCCCTGATATTTTCCCAACTCCTGCTTACGTTCTGCAAGGTGAACCCGCGCGACCTGCTGCCTACGGGGTGGCACTGGTGGCTGCTCGGCTTCCAGCTCATTTCGTGCCTGTTCGTCTCCGCCCTGCTCATCTTCCTGCCTCTGGACGAGACCTACCGCGAACTCTTCGAAGGAGCGATGGTGTGTCTGATATGCCCCACGGCAACGGCAGCGGCCGTCATCACCGGAAAATTGGGCGGGAATGTAGCCGCGCTGACGACCTACACCCTTTTATCGAACATACTTGCCGCCATTGCTGTTCCACTGATTTTTCCACTGGTA
This sequence comes from uncultured Parabacteroides sp., assembly GCA_944326775.1. Taxonomy (GTDB): domain Bacteria; phylum Bacteroidota; class Bacteroidia; order Bacteroidales; family Tannerellaceae; genus Parabacteroides. The sequence continues at coordinate 49,088 of CALVFH010000004.1, read as the reverse complement.
GAAATTCACGCCGGAATCAGCTTCTGGATTGCTTTTCTGAAAATACTTGGAAAGGTGTTTCCGCTCCTGCTGTTTCCCTTCATTCTGGCATTCCTTTTGCGCTGGTTTGTCCCGCGATTCCACGCATGGCTTCTCAGTTTGCACGATATGGCATTCTATCTCTGGGGATTTTCGCTGGCTATTGTCAGCGGGCAAACGGTTCGCTCGCTTGCAACCAGTGACGCACCACTGTCGGTAGAGGTCGGACTGGCCGCCATAGGACTTCTGGCGTGTGCGGTCCAGTTCTTCATCGGCAAAAAAATAGGGACCCCCTATGGCGACCGCATTAGTGCCGGCCAGGCTTTGGGACAGAAGAACACCGTCCTGGCCATCTGGATGGCTTATACCTATCTGAATCCCCTGGCGTCGGTTGCACCTGGAAGCTATGTCCTCTGGCAAAACCTTTTCAACAGCTGGCAGCTCTGGAAAAAGCGGAAAAAAGATGCTGGAAACGGCTAACTATACATGTCAAACATAAAATAGAACAACTATGAAAAAAGAAGAAGAAATGACTGAATTGGTTCAACTCAATTCACAAACCGAACTCGCATTAGACATTATCTGTCACACAGGAACGAACCTTTTCCTGACGGGGAAGGCCGGGACAGGCAAAACGACGTTCCTGAAATATCTGAAAGCCAACTGTACCAAACGAATGATTGTGGTCGCCCCAACCGGGGTTGCTGCCATGAATGCCGGCGGGGTTACCATCCACTCCTTTTTCCAAATTCCCTTCGGACCATATTGCCCCGGAGTAAAACAGGAGGGTACGGATGCAAAGTTTTTCAAGCTCGGGAAAGAAAAGAAGCAGATTATCCGCAGCCTGGACTTGCTGGTTATCGACGAGGTGAGCATGGTGCGTGCGGATTTGCTGGATGCCGTAAGTGATGTCCTGAAATTCCAACGGCACAACAGCCAACCGTTCGGAGGGGTGCAGTTGCTTCTGATTGGCGACCTGCAACAACTGGCTCCCGTAATAAAAGATAATGAATGGGCCTTGCTGGAAGCCCAATACGCTTCGCCTTTCTTCTTCGATAGCCACGACCTGAAGGCGAGTTCATACTGGCAAATCGAACTGAAGCAGGTTTACCGGCAAACAGACCTGGAGTTTATCGATATCCTGAACCGTATCCGCGAGAATAAGCTCGATACGGCAACCATCGAACGGCTGAACCAACGCTATCTGCCCCATTTCCAACCTGCCGAAACAGACAATTACATCACACTGACAACCCATAACCATACGGCCCAGCTCCTCAACAATGAGAAACTGGATAAAATCCCGTGGCGTTCCTACTCGTTCAAGGCTGAAATCAACGGAGATTTCCCGGAATACAACTATCCGACGGAAGAAACCCTGACGCTGAAGCAGGAAGCCCAGGTGATGTTTATCAAAAACGACTCGTCGGGTGAAAAACGGTATTACAATGGCAAAATAGGACGTGTGGCATCTGTCAATGTCGGAGAGATTACGGTAGTCGATGAAGACGGAAACGAAATCAAAGTGGAACGTGAGACGTGGGAGAATACCAAATATACTCTGAACCCGGAGACAAAGGCAATCGAGGAAAGCACGGCCGGCACATTCAAGCAGTATCCGCTGAAACTTGCCTGGGCGATTACCATTCATAAAAGCCAGGGATTGACTTTCGATCGCGCGATAATCGATGCGGCAGCCTCATTCTCACACGGACAGGTCTATGTTGCCTTGAGCCGTTGCCGGACTCTCGAGGGAATCGTACTGACCTCTCCCCTTTCGCCGCAAGCAATGATTACGGATAACCGCATCGAACAATACACCAAGCAGATAGCCTGCCATCAACCCAGTCAAAACCAACTGCTTGAAGAACAGAAACATTACTACCAATCGTTGCTGGTTGAACTCTTCGACTTCAAGAACCTGCAACAGCAGATGCAACGTATCGCCTATCTGACTTATCAATTCATGAACAAGCTTTACCCGGATTTCACCCGCTTATGCGCATTGAACCGCGACCGGATGAAAACGGAAGTAACTGATATAGGCTGGAAGTTCTGCAAACAAATAGATCAGATGATGGCGCAAAGTACCGACTATGCGCACGACGAAGCCTTGCAGGATCGTGTGCGCAAAGGTTGCCCTTATTTCCTAGGCAAATTAAAAGAGATTTGCGAGCCTGTCCTAAAGATTGAAGGCATGGAATTGGACAATAAAGTAAATAAGAAGCAGATTGATAATGCCACGGAGAGACTGAAAGAAGAACTGAAATACAAACAACTAACGCTCAAAGCTAATCAGGATGGGTTTTCCATCGAGAAATATCTGACGGCTAAGGCCAGGGTCAACATAGATCTGCTGGAATCGAAAAAAGAACGTAACCGCAGCTCTCGTAAGACGGATACGATAGAAAAAGCAGACGTTCCGACGGGTATCTTGCATCTGGATTTATATGACAAACTCCGAGACTGGCGATGGAAAATGGCACAAGAGAAGAAACTCCCGACATACACGATTCTTCAACAGAAAGCCCTCATCGGTATTGCCAACTTGATACCTACTAACGAACGGACTCTGCTTTCCATCCCGGGAATAGGCAAAAGGGTGGTCCTGAATTATGGCGAGGAATTGCTGCAAATCGTCAACGAATGGAAAGAAAAAGCATAAAAAAGGAGGGTATATCTGCCCTCCTACTAAAAATATCCTGTACTGTCAATCCGTCAATCTTTGCTATTCCAAATCTGCCAAGCAGCAAAAGCTTGGAGCAGCAACATTTCCAGACCATTCTTTACGGTTGCCCCACGTTCCTTCCCTTTTTTCATGAATAATGTCTCATCCGGATTATACAATAAATCGTACAACAAATGATCCGGAGTGAGCCACTCATAGGGTAAGTCCGGACACGAATCAACATTGGGGAACATACCGAGTGGAGTGGTATTTACAATAATGGTATGCTGGTCGATAATTTCACGAGTCAACTCGCCATATGTAAGACAACCCTCCTTAGCCGTACGCGAAACGAACACAGGTTCGACAGCCAGCTTTTTCAGCCCGTGGAACACAGCCTTCGAAGCCCCACCCGTTCCTAAAATGAGTGCCCTACGATGCGAAGGTTTCAGTAAAGGTTCGATGGAACGCTTAAACCCTATAACATCGGAATTATAGCCAATCAACTTAGTCTTGCCCAGGAAACCGTGCGAGAATTTAATCACATTCACCGCCCCAATAAGGCGTGCATCTTCGTCGAGACCGTCCAGATAAGGTATCACCTGCTCTTTGTAGGGAATAGTAACATTCAGCCCGTGGAGATCTGGATTATACTTTAAAACATCCTTGAATTCCTTGATATTAGGAATTTCAAAATTCACATACTGGGCATCTATATGCTCCGACTCAAATTTCTGATTAAAAAAATTCTTGGAGAAAGAATGTCCCAACGGATATCCTATCAAACCGTACTTCTGCATCATCTGTGTATCGTTAGTTAATTGCTGGTAATAAAGAAAAGCAGCTTATTTGCTGCCCGTATATAACGAACAAATTCCAAAAGTGAAAGTGCGGGCTTTCGCTTCTTTGAATCCAACACGCGAGAGCAAGTCTTCCATCACTTTCCCTTGAGGAACGACCTTAATAGAAGCCGGCAGGTAACTATAAGCCTCTTTCTCTTTAGATATAAACCTGCCGATATAGGGTATCACGACTTTTGAATAGATACTGTACAACTGTTTCATCGGGAAATGCTCCGGCATGGACAGTTCCAATATCATCAAATGTCCACCTGGTTTCAACACACGGTACATCTCTGAAAGCCCCTGTTCGATATGCTCAAAATTACGCACGCCAAACGCGGCAGTAACAGCATCGAAACTATTCTCTTCATAAGTGAGTGCCGTGCAATCCTGTTGTTCAAAAAAGATATGGCTTTGCAACCCAGCTTTTGCGACCTTCTCGCGTCCGACCTGCATCATTCCTTCCGATATATCGGCACCAATAATCCGGTCGGCAGCCAGTGTTCGCTGCATGGAGATAGCCAAATCTCCCGTACCGGTTGCAATATCCAGAATTTGTTTGGGAGCAAAAGGACGTAAGAAGGCTATTCCCTTCCTGCGCCATCCTTTATCAAAACCAAACGAGAGCGTATGGTTCAACAAATCGTATTTGCCTGCAATCGCATCGAACATACGTCTGACCTGAATCCCTTTATGCTCCTTCTGATTGTAAGGAAGTACTTTTTCTGAACCAAAAGACGACATGTATAAGTTTTATGAATTATAAGTTTATAAGTTTGGAGTTCGAAGAATCATAAATTATGGGTTACAAGTTTGGAGCAAAGCCCTTCCCCGTAACCCATAATCCAAAGCTTTACTTCTTTAAATATTCCATTACATTCTTCTCGATACGTTCTGCCAAGTTATCCGTATCTTCCTTGACAAATGTTTCTCCTGTGATATGCTCAAACAATTCGATGTAACGATTGCTGATACTTTCAACAATAGCCGGAGTCATTTCCGGAACGACCTGTCCGGGTTTACCCTGGAAGTTATTTTCCATCAACCATTCACGAACAAACTCTTTGGAAAGCTGCTTCTGAGGTTCTCCTTTAGCAAAGCGGTCTTCATAACCTTCCAAATAGAAATAACGGGAAGAATCGGGCGTATGAATTTCGTCCATCAGATAAATCTGACCGTTATGCTTACCAAACTCATACTTTGTATCGACCAGAATCAAGCCACGCTTTTCAGCAATTTCAGAACCGCGTTTGAAAAGAGCCAAGGTATATTTTTCCAAGATTTCATATTCTTCCGGCGTAGCCAGACCTCGCGCCAAGATTTCTTCCTTAGAAATATCCTGGTCGTGTTCGCCGATTTCAGCTTTAGTGGTCGGAGTAATAATCGGTTCCGGGAAACGCTGATTCTCACGCATTCCTTCCGGAAGCTTTACGCCGCAAATCTCGCGCACACCACTTTTATAAGCACGCCATGCACTACCGCACAAATAACCTCTCACAATCATTTCAACGGGGAAACCTTCACAACGAACACCGACGGTTACCATTGGGTCGGGCGTAGCCAGTTTCCAGTTCGGACAAATATCAGTCGTCGCATCCAGGAATTTGGCTGCAATCTGATTCAACATCTGTCCTTTATACGGAATACCTTCCGGCAAAATCACATCAAAAGCCGAGATACGGTCGGTAGCGACCATGACCAGCAAATCGCCAACGCTATATACGTCGCGCACTTTACCATGATATACACTCGTCTGTCCAGGGAAATGAAAATCTGTTTTTACTAAAGCCTTTTTCATGTCTTTACCTTTATTATTTATATGTTGGTATATGATTCATTACGATTTCAGGACTGCGGTTGATTTTCTCTCTTCCGCATTTCGTCATCTGCTTTCTTGCGATTCTTATCAAACTTGTCGTAAGCTTCAACGATACGCTGCACAAGCTTATGCCTTACTATATCTTTTTTGGTAAACTCCACACGCCCGATACCGCTTACATTTTTCAAAATCTGCATGGCCTGTATCAAGCCGGAAGTTGTTGTCGGAGGAAGGTCTATTTGCGTGACATCGCCAGTAACAATCATCTTTGCATTCACACCCAAACGCGTAAGGAACATTTTTATCTGATGCGTCGTTGTATTCTGAGCTTCGTCAAGAATAATTACCGCATCATTCAGCGTACGACCTCGCATAAAAGCCAACGGAGCTATCTGAATAACATTATTCTCCATATATTCTTTCAGTTTCATAGCCGGTATCATATCCTGCAACGCATCATAAAGCGGCTGCAAGTAAGGATCCAGTTTATCCTTCATTTCTCCGGGAAGAAAACCTAATTTCTCACCGGCTTCCACGGCCGGGCGACTCAGAATGATTTTCCGGACAGCCTTATTCTTCAATGCCTTTACAGCTAAAGCAATCGCCACAAATGTTTTTCCTGAACCTGCCGGACCGGTTGCAAACACCAAATCGTTGTCTTCAAAAGCTTTCACCAATTTCTGTTGGTTTTCCGTCCGCGCCGTGATAGGCTTTCCGTTCATGCCGTGAATAATCAGATTCTCCTGCTTCACAATAACCGGCGCTTTTCCTTTGATGATATCGATAATCACATCGTCGCTCAACGAGTTGAATTCCTCGCAATATTTCTCAATCTCTCGGATTTTCTTCAGAAACAGCTCCGATTCTTCTTCCTCGCCTATCACCTTCATTACATTCCCTCGCGCAACAATCCGCAACTTTGGGAACAACGTCTTTATTAGTTGCATGTTACTGTTGTTGACTCCATAAAAAATTATAGGATCTACCGTTTCAAGAATATAAATGCGTTCTATCATTTGCCAATTTCCTCATTTTGGTTCAGCAAAAGTAAATAAAAAAAGCGAAATAGAGAAAAGTGTGGAGCCGAAGAAAGTCGTAGTAAAAGATTTTTCCTAAATTTGTCCCATCATACTAAACAATTAATACAAAATGAAACGGAAAAGAGACATTCTATTGTCTTTATGCATGGTATTGGCCATCCTCACGTTCCCGGCTTGCAAAGAGAAGCGGGGAGAACTCAAAAAAATCTGGTACAACGGTAGTTACAACCGGGATTTCAACGATTTGAACGATGTACAATTAGCTATGGCCCAAAAAATCGGCATCCAGCCCGTCGCCAACCGGGAAGAAGCCGAACACGCCAGCAAATCGATGGTTGAAATCGCGACCAACGAATATTACGAAGTAGAAGAACTGACGCACTCCATTCCGTTCCTGATCCCGGAAGCTGCAGAACTCCTGGAAGACATCGGGCGGAATTTCCAGGATACGCTGCGCAACCGCAATGCCTCGCTCTATAAGATTAAAGTAACAAGCGTTACCCGTACCCGGGATGACGTCAAGAAACTGCGCAAGCGGAATGTAAATTCCTCGAAAAACTCCACCCACCAGTACGGGACTACCTTCGACATCTCGTGGGCCCGTTTCACGAAAATAGACGAGAAAGATACACTGAACATCGACAAAGACCGGCTGAAGATGGTCCTCGCCATGGTCTTGCGCGACCTGAAACGCGACGATCGTTGCTACGTGAAACACGAACGCCGCCAGGGATGCTTCCATATAACTGTTCGTCGTGAAGAAAACTAATCATTATGGCTCGAAAACCTATATTTTACCTCGCTAAACTCGCAGGATTCCTGCTGATTCTCTTCCTGCCGGCTTCCTACGCCGCAGCTCAGGAACGGGCTTATCCCAAAGACGGGGAAGGCATCACGCTTTTCCTCAAACGCTTCAACCGGAGCGGTGCCGATTACCAGAAAGAATTTATCCGCCTGAACAAAGGAAAATTTGGTAAGAACTACGCCCTGCTGAAGGGAGTCAGATATACGCTACCTCCGCTGAAGGCAACGGCCCAGAAGGAAAACAAATCCGATAAAGCTTCCGCCAAGCGTGCCGCCTCGAAAAACTATGAGCCACTCTTCGGAAAGAAGTACGCCAGCTTCGAAACCGTCTCCAACGAACTGGAAGGCGCCTGTTTCTACCTGGTCAGCGGTCACGGCGGTCCCGACCCGGGTGCCATCGGCTATGCCGGCAAAAAAGAACTCCACGAAGACGAGTATGCCTACGATATTGTACTCCGCATCGCACGCAACCTGATGATGCGCGGCGCCAAAGTCTATATCATAATCCAAGACGCCAAGGACGGAATCCGCGACCAATATTATTTAGACAACAGCAAGCGCGAGACCTGCATGGGCAGCCCTATCCCACTTAACCAAGTGCAGCGTCTCAAGCAACGTTGCGACAAAATCAACGCTCTCTACCGCAAGGACAAGGAAGAATACCGCCGCGCCCTTTTCATACACATCGATAGCCGGAGCAAAAGCAAGCGCACCGACGTCTTCTTCTACCATAGCGGCTCCTCGGCAAGCCGCGACCTGGCGCGCACCATCAAATCGACCTTCCAGCAGAAATACGACCACCACCAGCCCGGCCGGGGATTCAAGGGGACAGTCAGCAAACGCGATTTATACGTCCTGAAAAACACCACCCCGCCCGCCGTATTCATCGAAGTGGCCAACATACAGAACCAATACGACCAGCAACGCATCGTCATCAGCAATAACCGGCAGGCCATGGCCAACTGGATATGCGAAGCGTTCATCAAAGACTATAAAAAACATCGCTGAGATATGGAAACGCTCTCTCCTTTCGCCCGCCCGGTTTACGTGATGGCCAAACCGGCCGGCTCGCTCTGCAACCTGGCTTGCGACTATTGTTATTACCTCGAAAAGAAGAACTTCTATCCCGCCGCGAAGGATACGCTCCTCTCCGACGAGTTGCTGGAGAAATACATCCGCGAATATCTGGAATGCCAGACTTCGCCGGAAGTGCTTTTCACCTGGCACGGAGGCGAGCCGCTCATGCGACCCCTCGCTTTCTACCGCCGCGCCCTCGAACTCCAGCGAAAATATGCGCGGGGGCGCCGCATCGAGAATTCCATCCAAACCAACGGGACGCTGCTGACCGACGACTGGTGCCGCTTCCTCCGCGACAACCGTTTTCTCGTCGGCGTCTCCATCGACGGGCCCCAGGAGTTTCACGACGAATACCGCCGCAACCGCCGCGGCCTCCCTTCCTTCCATAAAGTCATGAAAGGCATCGAGCTCTTGCGCAAACACGGCGTACAATATAACGCCATGGCAGTCATCAACGATTACAACGCCGATTATCCCCTCGAGTTCTACCGTTTCTTCAAGGAAATCGATTGCCATTATATCCAATTCACCCCGGTCGTGGAGCGCCTCGGCCGCCATGCCGACGGAACGCAGCTTTCCGCCCCCGGCGAGACCGGCAAGGGCCTCGAGCTGGCGCCGTTCTCCGTCTCGCCCCGGCAATGGGGCAATTTCCTCTGCACCCTCTTCGACGAATGGTTGCAAACCGACGTCAGCCGCTATTTCATCCAACTTTTCGACGCCACACTCGCCAACTGGTTCGGTGTCCAGCCCGGCATCTGTTCGCTTGCCCCTGTCTGCGGCCATGCGGGCGTGATGGAATTCAACGGCGACGTTTATTCATGCGACCACTTCGTTTTTCCGGAATACAAATTGGGAAATATCCGGACGCAAACCCTCACGGAGATGATGTACAGCCCCCGGCAACTGCAATTTGGCGCCGACAAACGCGACCGCCTGCCGCAGACCTGCCGCGAATGCGAATTTCTCTTCGCCTGCAACGGCGAATGCCCCAAGAACCGTTTCTGCCTTTCGCCCGAGGGCGAGCCGGGGCTGAACTACCTTTGCGAGGGTTACCGCCGCTTCTTCCGGCACGCTGCGCCCTTCATGGACTTCATGAAACAGGAATTGCAGGCGCAGCGGCCTCCTGCCAACATCATGAAGCACCTTCGCAAAGACGAAAAGGGCCAAATCTTTTTGCAAAGTGAGTAGATACGCCGTATCTGGCTCCTCGTAACTTTACAAATACGTAGATACGCCGTATCTGGCTTCTCGTAACTTTACAAATGCGTAGATACAGCGTATCTGGCTTCTTGTAACTTTACAAATGACCAGATACGGCGTATCTGGCTTCTTGCAACTTTACAAATGCGTAGATACGGTGTATCTGGCTTCTTGTAATGTTACGAGAAAAAATTTACGGGTGGAAAAATTTTCTCGTAACATTACGAGAAAAAAAATACGGCCTCGAAAAATTTCTCGTAATGTTACGAGAAGCCAGAGCCGCCGGCTCCGGCTTCCTCGCGACTGAAAGGAAGCCCGCCAGCCGACGATTTTCACGGCAACATTTCCAAAGGACAAAAATTATCCGTACTTTCGCGCAAATTAAAACGAGAGATAAACAAATGAACATTAACAGAAGAGAATTCATCAAAACTGGAAGCATGGCTGTATTGGCATCATTGGCTGCCCCGTCGTTTCTGGGCAGCTGCGTCAGCGGCAGCCCTGCCGGCAATGCCGCAGGCGTCGCTTTCGCCCTGAACCACTTCAAAGTGAGTGAGGAGGACCTGAAAAAGGTATTGGCGGCCGCCTTGGAAAAAGGGGGCGACTACGCCGACCTCTTTTTCGAGCATACGCATTACAACAATATCGGATTGCAGGACAACGAAGTGAACTCGGCATCGTCGAACATCGATTTCGGCATGGGAGTGCGCGTCCTGGCAGGCGACCAGACGGGATATGCCTACGTGGAAAACATCACGCTCGATGAAATGTTGCGGGCGGCACAGACGGCGGCGCGTATCGCATCTGCGGGCAAGCAAGCCGCACCGGTAAACATGTCGGAAGTACATTTGGCACACAATTACTACGCCGTTTCGAAGGATTGGGATTTGGTATCGGTGCAAGACAAGATGCCGTATCTCCAGAAACTGAACGACCGCATCTTCGCGCTCGACCAGCGGGTGAACAAAGTACGTGCGATATTGAACGATTCGACTTCGCACATCTTGTTTTGCAACAGCGAGGGCACCCTTTACTATGATTACAGGCCGATGTGTTCGTTGGGGGCGGTCTGTATCATGGCGGAAAACGGGCGGATAGAAAATTCATACGCCGCACGCTCCTTCCGGATGGGTGCGGAATTCCTCACGGACGAATTGGTGGAAGAATTGGCCAATGAAGCGGTTCGCAAGACGTCGATTCTCTTCCAGGCTATCAAGCCGAAGGGTGGCGAGATGCCTGTCGTGATGGGCGCCGGGGGTTCGGGAATCCTCTTGCACGAAGCGATAGGGCATGCCTTCGAAGCTGACTTCAACCGCAAACGAATCTCCATCTTCTCCGACCTGTTTGGCAAGAAGGTTTGCGACGAACACATCAATGTCGTCGATGACGGCACTATCCCTTTCAACCGAGGCGCGGTGAACATCGACGACGACGGAGTGGAAGGACAGAAAACCTACATCGTCCGCGAAGGCGTACTCACCAGTTACCTTCACGACCGCATCAGCGCGAAACATTACGGCATCCCTTCGACCGGCAACGGGCGGCGCGAGAATTTCCGGCAGATGCCTATCCCCCGCATGAGGGCGACCTACATGGAAGCAGGCAACGTTAGCGAAGAAGACATCATCTCGACCGTCAAACGCGGTATCTATGCAGGTAGTTTCACCAACGGACAGGTGCAAATCGGTGCGGGAGACTTCACTTTCTTCGTGAAAGACGGCTATCTGATTGAAAACGGCAAACTGACGCAGCCGATTAAGGATATCAACATCATCGGCAACGGTCCGAAGGCACTGGCGGACATCACGATGGTTGGAAACAACTATAAAATGGACAACGGGACGTGGACGTGCGGCAAAGACGGGCAATCGTGCCCCGTCACGTGCGGAATGCCGTCGGCGTTGGTAAGTAAATTAACGGTAGGAGGAGAAAACTGATGATAACGAAAGAAAATAAGAAACTGGCACAATGGGCACAGGAGTTTGCCCTGAAAAACGGATGCGAGGCGACGCGCCTGGCATTGTTCAACGGCTCGAGCAGCTCGTTCGACGTGCGCGACATGAAAATAGACCGTCTCCACCAGGCTTCCGAGAATAACCTGGTCATCCAACTGTTTACCAACGGGCGTTTCGGCTCCTACTCGACCAACCGCCTGGATAAAACGGAGATTGAAAAGCTGATTCTCGACGGGATTGCCGCCACGCGCTATCTGGCTCCGGATGCGGCACGTGCTTTGCCGGATGCTTCGCGCTATTACAAGGGCGGCGGGGCTGATTTGCAACTCCTCGACCCCGATTTCGACAAGGTGCAGCCCGACGACAAGGTTGCGCTGGCCATGCAGACCTGCGAGGAAATCGTAGGAAAGGACTCGCGCATCATTTCGGCCACGACGTCATACAGCGACGAGAAAGTTTTCAAGTATTTGCTGACCAGCAATGGTTTCGAGGGCGAAACTTCGGCATCGTCGTTCGGTATTTCAGCTTCCGTCAGCGTGCACGGCGAAGGAGAAGCCCGTCCGGAATCTTACTGGTATGAGTCTTCACTCTACTACAATGATTTGGAAAAGAAAGGAATCGGAGAAAAGGCGCTGGAACGTGTGCTCCGGAAAATAGGACAAAAGAAAATCGCTTCAGGGAAATATACGATGGTTGTGGACAATCGAAATGCACCGCGATTACTCTCGCCGCTACTCGACGCCATCGACGGAGTGAACATCCAGCAGCAAAATTCATTCCTGCTCGACAAATTACAGCAGCAAGTGGTGAGCGAGAAACTGACCTTAATCGACGAGCCGCATTTGGTAAAAGCTTCGGGAGCCCGCTATTTCGATAACGAAGGAATCGCCACGCACCGGCAACCGATCTTCGACAAAGGGATCCTCCAACTTTACTTCATCGATACTTACCGCGCCAACAAGATGCAGACTACGCCCACGATTTCTTCTCCATCTATCCTGACTATGGAGATGGGCAACAAGAATGCAGAAGGATTGATTGCGGATATCGACAAAGGAATCCTCGTTACCGGATTCAACGGAGGAAATTGCAACAGTACGACCGGTGATTTTTCATACGGCATCGAAGGTTTCCTGATTCAGAACGGAAAACTTGCCCAGCCGATCTCAGAAATGAATGTAACAGGAAATATGCTTACGCTTTGGAGCAATCTGGCGGTGATTGGCAACGATCCGCGCCTTTCTTCACCCTGGCGCATCCCGTCGCTGGTCTTTGAAGGAGTGGATTTCAGCGGACTCTAAAACACACGAGTTATGGATTTCAATGCAAAATCCATAACTCGTAAATTTTTATTTCGCCGCAATAACTTCAACCTCTACCAAAGCATTCTTCGGAAGAGTTTTCACGGCAACAGCCGAGCGAGCCGGGAAATCACCGCTGAATTGCGAAGCATAGACTTCGTTCATCGCTGCGAAATCGGCCATGTCTGCCAGATAAACGGTAGTCTTCACCACGTCATCAATAGAATAACCGGCTTCGGCCAAGATCGCTTTCACATTCTGAAAAGCTTGTTCCGTCTGTTCTTTTACACCTCCTTCGGGAAAAACACCGGTTGCGGGAATCAATCCCAACTGCCCTGAAGCAAACAAAATATTCCCCATCTGGATAGCCTGATTATAAGGGCCAATGGCCGCAGGCGCATTTTTTGTAGCAATAACTTTCTTCATCTTTGTGTATTTAAAGATTAAACATTTTCATTCATTCGCTGGCGTACTGCTTCATAAATCAAGATAGAAGAAGCAACAGAAACATTCAAGGAACCAATCGTTCCGAATTGCGGAATCTTAACCATCTCGTCGCATATCCGAAGATTTTCAAAAGAGACACCAGTATCTTCTGCTCCCATCACAAGGGCAACGGGACCGGTATAATCTACCTCGGTATAAAGTTTCGAAGCTTTTTCGGTTGCCGCATAGACTTTCACTCCACTCTCTTGCAGGAAACGTATTGCCTGATTGATGCTTTTCTCTTTACATACAGGCAATACATGCAAGGCTCCGGCCGAAGTCTTGATGGCATCGGCATTAACCGTCACGCTTCCTTTTGAAGGAATTACGATAGCATCTACTCCGGCACATTCGCATGTACGGGCAATCGCGCCAAAGTTGCGGACATCCGTCACCCCGTCCAATAAAACCAACAAAGGATTCTTTCCGGCTTCAAAAACAAAAGGAACAATATCTTCCAGCTTCTGGTAAGTCACAGCAGAAACAAAAGCTACCACTCCCTGATGATTCTTACGTGTATAACGGTCCAACCGCTCTACAGGAACACGCTGCACGGGAATATCTGTACCCCGCAAGACTTCAAAGAGTTCTTTCGAAAGTTCTCCCTGTAAATCGCGTTTTACCATTACCTTATCCACCTCCTTACCAGCCTGGATGGCCTCCATAACGGCACGGATACCAAAAATCAGTTCATTTTCTTTCATAAATAATTATTTCAAACCCGGATATACACTCCACAAAAGAAGAAATGTTATATCCGGGTCTTTAATACGTAAAAACAGTTATTCTGCCTTTTCCTCATCCTCTTCATCCACGTCCTCTTCTGTCGGTTCAGGACGAACAAAGAATGCACTCAATTCATACAATCCATACAACGGAAGGAAGACAACTCCCAACGTAAACGGATCGCTACTTGGAGTAATAAACGCAGCCAAAACAAGCAGACCGACAACCGCATGCTTACGGTAAGCCTTGAAAAAGCCTCGATGCAATATACCTATCTTCGACATCAGCCAGGAAACGAGCGGCATTTCAAAGACAACTCCCATAATGAAGATAAGCATCAAGAAGTTATCCATGTACGAATCCAACGATACCTGTTCTATAATGTTGGCACTTAACTGATAAGTCGCCAAAAAACGCAGCGTCATCGGGAATACGATGAAATAGCCGACTGCACACCCAACAAAAAACATCAACGTCCCAAAGACGAATACCCAACGGACATTCTTCTTTTCATTTTCGTATAAAGCCGGACTGATGAATTTCCAGATTTCCCACATTAAATAAGGGAATGTCAACACCAGCGCCAGCCAGAACGAAGTCGTCATGTGTGTGAAAAACTGCGACGCCAAACGGATATTAAATATCTCGACATGGAAATTATCGTTGCAGAAATCGGGCAACACATCAACGTACGGACTGATATCGCGTAACCACTCATTGAGGTGGCATAACCATCGATAGAAAATAAAATCTGACGAGCAAGGCGCAAGTATCACCTTGTCGAACAGTTCGCGCATGAAGGCAAAACTGCCTATGGCAAAAATAAAGAGTGCTAAGATAGAGCGGAACAGAGTCCAACGGAGTTCTTCCAAATGATCCCAGAAGGACATTTCATCTTGTTGCTCCATTCATCCTTCCTCTTTACTTTTTAGTTGTATTTGAAGCATCGGTATCATCGATCTTTATATCATCTTCAATACCTTTTACTCCATCTTTGAAATTCTTCACGCCTTTGCCAATGCCGCGCATCAATTCTGGAATCTTCTTTCCACCAAAGAGTAACAACACAACCAAAGCAATGATAAGAATCTCACCAGTACCTAAATTTCCTAAAAACAATAATTCGTTCATGATATGATTCATTTATTTATTAGTTAATATATCTTGATTAAACGGGGACAAAGATACAATTTGAAATGAATTATCGCTCAATTATTCGGAAATTATTACCTTTGCCCCATCTTAAAAAACTCAAATTAGAAAAAAATTAAACGATGAATGCTTATGTTTTTCCCGGTCAGGGAGCCCAATTCGTAGGAATGGGAAAGGATTTGTATGAAAGCAATCCGCTTGCTAAAGAGTTGTTTGAAAAAGCTAATGATATTTTGGGTTTTCGTATTACCGATTTAATGTTTGCCGGTACAGACGAAGACTTAAAACAGACCAAAGTAACTCAACCTGCAGTCTTTCTCCATTCTGTCATCCTGGCTAAAACTTTAGGTGACGAATTTAAGCCGGATATGGTTGCCGGACACTCTTTGGGAGAATTTTCTGCTTTAGTCGCAGCCGGAGCCCTTTCATTCGAAGACGGACTCAAATTAGTTTCCCATCGTGCAATGGCCATGCAAAAAGCGTGTGAAATGAAACCTTCTACAATGGCTGCCGTATTAGCATTACCCGATAGCAAAGTAGAAGAACTTTGCGCACAAGTTACTGACGAAATTGTAGTTTGTGCAAACTACAATTGCCCGGGACAAGTAGTTATCTCAGGCACGGTTCCTGGAATAGACAAGGCTTGCGAATTAATGTTAGCCGCTGGAGCTAAACGCGCCCTGAAGTTGAAAGTAGGCGGTGCATTCCACTCTCCGCTAATGGAACCGGCTCGCGCAGAATTGGCTGCTGCAATTGAAACAACGGCTTTCAACAAACCCATCTGCCCGATTTATCAGAATGTAACAACAAAAGCAGAAACTTGCCCTGACTCAATTAAGGCTAATCTGATTGCCCAACTTACCTCACCAGTCCGTTGGACTCAATCTATACAAAACATGATTGCTGACGGTGCTACTCATTTCACCGAACTTGGTCCAGGTGCCGTTCTTCAAGGGCTGATAAAGAAAATCAGTAAAGACGTTACAGTCGAAGGAAGACAATAATTTCACCTATATAATTAGGCCGACACGTCGGGTTTTTCCCCTCTTGTCGGCTTATTTTTCTACTTATTCAACAATGATCATGTAAATTATATCTTCTAACCTGCAATAGAACACGAAATCATATCAATAAAGTATATGGACAAAATCGTCGAAATCGCTGAATTTAGTTTTCCTGCAGATGCACAAACGCTGATGGCTCTTCTTCGTTCAGAAGGTATCGAATGTTATCTTCGAAATGAATTAACCACGCAAATCATGGCTGGTTATGCAGATGTAGGTGGAGCAAGACTTGAAATCATGGAAAAAGACTTGCCCCGAGCTCTTGAAATCATGCAAGAAGGCGGTTACCAACTCCCAGAAGATGTCAGCAAAATATACTCGCGAAGACTCAAAATACTCAACATCTTCTTTCCCTTTCTGAAGAGAAAGCCATTCGAAGTACGTATACTTTGCTGTTTTGCACTAATTGCTATTATTGTAGCACTCATACTCTATTTCATATCCTCACTTTTCTCAAATTAAGAACATCTCATTTTATCATGGCACGTAGAAAAATTACCAATAGTCAGGCTGTATGCCTTACCCTTCTTTGGGGACTTTTATGTTACTATCTTCTCTCAAATACCGAAAAAATTACATTCGACATTGTATTTGCGATCGTAGCCTCAGCTATTATTGTATTCGTCCCTATCTATAAAAATATGCGTCACCGTGCACAGAAATAACACTTTGATAATTTATCACCCATAAAATAACTAATTGATACTTTTTCTTCATTTTTCGTATCAAAGTTTTTGTCTGTATCGAAAATTAACGTACCTTTGCCACATTGATTAATGAAATGGTATTAGAATAATAAAGTAAAAAGCTAAAAAAATGAAGGCTACTGAAGTTTTAGACAATCTGAAAAGAAGATTCCCGAATGAGCCGGAATATCACCAGGCTGTATCGGAAGTGTTAAGCACAATCGAAGATGTATATAACGAACATCCCGAATTCGAAAAAGCTAACCTGATCGAGCGTCTTTGTATCCCCGACCGAATTTTTTCTTTCCGCGTAACGTGGGTTGACGATAAAGGCCAAATCCAAACCAATATGGGTTACCGCATCCAGCACAACAATGCTATCGGTCCGTACAAAGGAGGTATCCGTTTTCACGCCTCTGTAAACCAGTCTATTTTGAAATTCCTGGCATTCGAGCAGACCTTCAAGAACTCATTGACGACTCTGCCTATGGGTGGCGGCAAAGGAGGTTCCGATTTCAATCCGCGCGGAAAATCAAATGCTGAAGTCATGCGTTTCTGCCAGGCTTTCGTAATGGAATTATGGCGCCACATTGGCCCGGACACCGATGTTCCTGCAGGCGATATCGGCGTAGGCGGCCGCGAAGTAGGCTTCATGTATGGAATGTACAAGAAATTGGCTCGCGAAAACACGGGTACTTTCACCGGCAAAGGCATTGAGTTCGGAGGTTCGCTCATCCGTCCGGAAGCTACAGGATATGGCAATGTTTACTTCCTGCTCCAAATGTTGCAGACTCGCGGCATTGACATCAAAGGGAAAGTCGTTACGGTTTCCGGTTCCGGTAACGTAGCACAATATACCGTAGAAAAGCTGATCCAGCTTGGTGCAAAAGTTGTGACCATGTCCGACTCCGACGGTTACATCTACGACCCGGATGGCATCGACCGCGAAAAACTCGACTACATCATGGAGTTGAAGAACCTCTATCGTGGCCGTATCCGCGAATATGCTGAACAATACAACGTAAAATATGTTCCGGGAGCCCGTCCCTGGGGTGAAAAATGCGACATCGCCATGCCGAGCGCAACACAAAACGAATTAAACGGAGACGACGCCCGTACTTTGCTGGCCAACGGCTGTTTCGCCGTTTCCGAAGGGGCGAATATGCCTTCTACTCCGGAAGCTATCGAAGAATTCCTGAAGGCGAAGATCCTCTATGCTCCGGGTAAAGCAGCCAACGCCGGCGGTGTATCCGTATCCGGTCTGGAAATGACGCAGAACGCACAGAAACTGAGCTGGAGCGCCGAAGAAGTCGATCAGAAATTGAAAGACATCATGGCAAACATCCACGAACAGTGCGTGAAATACGGCAAACAGGAAGATGGCTATGTAAACTACGTCAAAGGCGCCAACGTGGCCGGCTTCATGAAAGTAGCCAAGGCTATGATGGCTCAAGGCATCCTTTAACAGGTATTTTCTGGTTATGAGTTATGGGGTTTGGAGGTTTCAAATCCGTAACTCATAACTTTTTTTATTTCAAACAACCTCTCTTTCCTCAGAAACACTCCTGCTCCATTCATATTTAAATAAACTATGGAAGAAATCAAACTGAACGAACACAACAAGACGGAATATCCGCCTATGCACACCGCAGAACATATTCTCAACCAGACCATGGTCCGTATGTTCGGATGCCCCCGGTCGAAAAATGCCCATATCGAGCGGAAAAAGAGCAAATGCGACTATGAACTGGCCGAAGAACCCTCTCCCGAACGCATCCGGGAAATCGAGCAGCAGGTCAACGACGTTATCGACCGTCATCTGCCCGTCACCATCGACTTCATGCCCCGCGAAGAGGCTGCCGCCCTCGTCGATTTAAGCAAATTGCCTGAAAACGCCAGCCAAACCCTGCGGATTGTACGCATTGGCGACTATGATGCCTGTGCCTGCATCGGGGCACACGTCGGCAACACTTCCGAAATAGGGCATTTCAAGATACTTACTTACGATTACCAAAACGGACGGCTCCGACTTCGCTTCAAACTGACAGAATAATTCCGGGAAAACCGACGAGAAATAAAATTTTTTCTGTAAGTTTGCAAGCGTGAATAAAATATATTCAGACTTTAAATAAAATCGTTATGCAAACAATTGACAAATTCAACTTTGCCGGTAAAAAGGCAATTGTCCGCGTGGACTTCAATGTTCCTTTGAATGAAGAAGGTAAAATCACCGACGATACTCGTATCCGTGGCGCCCTTCCGACCTTGAAAAAGATCCTTGCCGATGGTGGCAGCCTGATTATCATGTCACACATGGGCAAACCCAAAGGAAAAGTCAATCCGAAGTTCTCTTTGAGCCAAATCGTTGATGCAGTTTCTGAAAAACTGGGCGTTCCCGTCAAGTTCGCTCCGGATTGCGCCAAAGCTGCCGATGAAGCTGCCGCTCTGAAACCCGGAGAAGTGCTGATGCTCGAAAACCTGCGCTTCTATCCGGAAGAAGAAGGCAAACCCGTAGGTATCGAGAAAGAAGACCCGAACTACGAGGCTGCCAAGAAAGAAATGAAGGAACGCCAGAAAGCGTTTGCCAAGACTTTGGCTTCTTACGCCGACTGCTACGTGAACGACGCCTTCGGTACAGCTCACCGCAAGCATGCTTCTACCGCCGTCATCGCCGATTACTTCGATGCCGACCACAAGATGCTCGGCTACCTGATGGAAAAAGAAGTAAAAGCCGTTGACAATGTCTTGAAAGACATCAAACGTCCGTTTACGGCCATCATGGGCGGTTCGAAGGTTTCTACCAAGATCGGTATCATCGAAAACCTGATGGATAAAGTAGATAACCTCATCCTCTGCGGCGGTATGACATTCACGTTTGCCAAAGCTCAGGGCGGAAAGATTGGTAATTCCATCTGCGAAGACGACAAACTCGACCTTGCGCTCGACATTATTGCCAAAGCCAAGGCTAAAGGCGTAAACTTGGTATTGGGTACAGACTGCATTGCCGCAGATGCCTTCGCCAACGACGCCCACACACAGGTTTGCCCGTCGAACAACATTCCGGAAGGCTGGGAAGGCCTCGACGCTGGTCCTGAAAGCCGTAAGGCATTTGCCGAAGCCATCAAAGGCGCTAAAACCATCCTTTGGAACGGTCCGGCAGGTGTATTCGAGTTCGACAACTTCACGGGCGGCTCCAAAGCCATTGCCGAAGCCATCGCTGAAGCTACGGCCAACGGTGCTTTCTCTTTGATTGGTGGCGGCGACTCGGTTGCCTGCATCAACAAGTTTGGCATGGCAGACAAAGTATCTTATATCTCCACTGGCGGTGGCGCGTTGCTTGAAGCTATCGAGGGCAAAGTGTTGCCCGGCGTTGCTGCCATAACCGGTGAGAAATAAATATTATCTAAAACAATCTGGCGAGTTATGAGTTGTGAAATTCATAGCTCGCATTCTTTTTATGGAACTAATTTTTTTCAAGATGGACTTACCTAAAGACCCGGTGATGCTTTTCAGCTTCCTCAACATGAAGCTGCGCGATTTCTACCCCTCGCTCGACGCCTTGTGCAGCGACCTCGGCATCGATAAGAAAGCACTTACCCAAGAAATGCAAAAAGCCGGATTCGAATATAACCCGGCCCAAAACAAGTTCTGGTGATTCTCTTTCGTCAGAACTTGTTGAAATAATACGTCTTCCCCTCGCTTTTCAGCACCAACCTTTTGCGGCTCACTTCCTCGATGGCGAACGTCCGGATGCGCGACGTCCAGTCTGTTTGCGGCAACAGCTTGTCGTCGTTCAGCTCGAGACGCACCTCCGTCCCCTCGTCGTTGAAGTAATTCAGCCCGTAAGCGTAGCGATACGCGTCGTTGCGCGGTTCGTAGAGCTGGTACATGAACAACGACGTCTGAAAATTAAACCAGACGGTATCGACTTCCGTCTGCACGCCGTCCGCCTCGATGGTTTTCAGCTGCCATTTCCCTTCAAAGTCTGTCGTCATCTTGTCGCAAGCCGTCAGCGCCGAGAGCGCCAGCGCGGCCGCCATCATCATTCTTTTCATCAGTATGTTTTATTTTGTTGAAATATTGCGGGACAAAGATACGGAAATCCGCCGGAACCGCACAGCGCGTTGCCCCTCGCGGCGGTCATTCCCAGCGATAAAGCTCGGCGAAATTCTTCGGTCGGTGCAGCAGGCGGTAGCGGCGCGGGAGGCTGCCCGTCTCTTTCCGGAAATAGCGCGTCAGCGAAGGCTGCGACCCGAAGCCCGTGCGCTCGGCAATCTCCCCCACCGTCAGGTCGGTGCAGGTCAGGTATTCGACGACTTGCCGCTTCCGGTATTCGAGCAGGAAATCGTGGAGCGTCAGCCCCGTCAGCCAGCGGACCATCATCGACACCGCTTTCTGGTCTGCCCCGATTGCCTCGGCAAACTCCGTGGCCGTGAAACGCGAATCGGCCATCAGGCTTTGCCCCAGCAAGTTCAGCAGAAGCGATTCCGTAGGCGGGAAAAACTTCTCCACCTTCTCGAACTTGCTCCAGCCGTCGGCGTGGCGAACCAACCGCGCCGTCAACACGGAGACGTAGATGTCGTCCACCGTGTATTGCTTGATTTTTATCTCTTTCATCTTTTCTCGGATTTGTTCTTCCGCAAAGTTAGCGTATTCCCTTCTCGCTGAAAAAAGATTTCCGGAAAATTTTGCCCATTTGGTACCGTTTGGGTATGTTTTTCCCTGTTTTTTTATCCACACGGGACCGCGAGATAAATTTTTCCTTGTTTTTTTACCCTGCGGGGACCGCAGGATAAATTTCCGGCTCTTTTTTTACCCGTACGGGACCGCAGGGTAAATTTTTGGCCGTTTTTTTATCCCGCGGGGACCGCTGGATAAATTTCCGGCCTTTTTTTTATCCGCACGGGACCGCAGGGTAAAAAAACCGGCGTTTCCAGCCTCAAATCACGCCCTTGGTCGAAGGCAACTCGTAGTGGTAGATGTCGCGGCGGACGGCCATCCTGATAGCCCGCGCGAGCGCCTTGAAGATACCTTCGATTTTGTGATGTTCGTTTTGTCCCTCGGCGCGGATGTTGAGGTTCATCATCGCCGCGTCGCTCAGGCTTTTGAAGAAATGGAAGAACATCTCGGTAGGCACGTCGCCGATGTATTCGCGGCGGAAGGAGGCATCCCAGACCAGCCACGGGCGGCCGCCAAAGTCGAGGGCCACGTTGCAGAGGCAATCGTCCATCGGCAGGCAGAAGCCATAGCGTTCCGTCCCGCGTTTGTCGCCGAGGGCTTTGCGCAAGGCTTCGCCCAGGGCGAGGGCGGTATCCTCAATCGTGTGGTGCTCATCGACTTGCAAATCTCCCTTCACGCGGATGGCAAGGTCGATGCCGGCGTGGCGACCTATCTGCTCGAGCATGTGGTCGAAGAAGCCGAGGCCTGTCAGGATGTCGGTACGCCCCGCGCCGTCGAGGTTCAGGTCGATTTGGATGTCGGTCTCCTTCGTGGTGCGGCGCACGGAGGCGCGGCGCTCTCCGGCGAAAAGGAACTCGGCGATGCGGTCCCAATCGGGGGTAATCAGCACGGGGCGCACGGCGGGATGCTGCGCGAGGAGCTGGGCGGCCACTTCGTCGTCGGGGCGGAGCCAGATTCCCTGGGCGCCGAGGTTGGCGGCGAGCTGCATGTCGGTCAGGCGGTCGCCAATCACAAATGAACGGGCCAGGTCGTACGAGCCGTCGAGGTACGCCGTGAGCATCCCGGTGCCGGGCTTGCGGTTGGGCGAGTGTTCCTCGGGGAGCGAGGGGTCGATACGGATGTCGTCGAAGTCGATTCCCTCGCCGCGGAAAGTCTTCAGGATGAGGTTTTGCGCCGGCCAGAAAGTTTCCTCCGGGAAAGCGGGCGTGCCGAGGCCGTCCTGGTTGGAAACCATCACGAACTCGAAATCGAGATGCTTGCGGATAAAGTAAAGGTTGCGGAAAACCTTGGGATAGAACTCCAGCTTCTCGAGGCTGTCCAGTTGGTAATCTACGGGAGGCTCAATCACCAGCGTGCCGTCCCGGTCAATGAATAAAGCTCTTTTCTTCATGGTTGCATACGCTTTAAAGCTGCGATTAACAGCATGTTTTCAACTTCCGTGCCCACGGTGATGCGCAGGCAGCCGCGGCAGAGGGTCACGCGGTTGCGGTTGCGCACGATGATGCCCTGCCCGACGAGGTCTTGATAGACGCGGTCGGCGTCGCCGACATCGACGAGGAAGAAATTGGCGTCGGTCGGATAGACGCGGCGCACAATCGGGATGGAGGCCAGCTCGCGGCGGAGGCGCGAACGGCCCTGGAGGATGTGATTCAACTGGACTTTCATCCGTTCCGGGTCGAGGAGCTCCAGCGCCTTCTCCTGGGTGAGCAGGTTCACGTTATACGGATATTTGATTTTATTGAGCACCGCGATAATCTCGGGTGAAGCGAAGGCCATCCCGAGGCGGATAGCCGCGGCACCCCATGCTTTCGAAAGCGTTTGGAGCACCACCAGGTTGGGCCACGTTTCCAGCTCGCGGAGGAACGACGGATTCGACGAAAAATCGATATATGCCTCATCGACCACCACGATTCCGGCAAACGCGCGGAGCACCTCGCGGATGTCGGCGGGGTTCAGGCTGTTTCCCGTCGGGTTATTGGGCGAGCAGAGGAAGATGAGCTTGGTGGCGTCGGCAATCTGCCCGAGCAAGGCAGGAAGGTCGAGCGAAAAGTCTTCGCGCAGGGCGATCTTGCGGCAAAAGACGTTGTTCACGTCGGCCGCCACCTGATACATGCCGTAGGTGGGGTCGATGGTGAGTATCTCGTCGCGTCCGGGCTCGCAAAAGGCCCGCATCAGGAGGTCAATGGGTTCATCGCTGCCGTTTCCGAGGAAGATGGAGGCGACGGGGACTTCCTTGATTTCGGAGATGCGCTTTTTCAGGCGCCACTGCATCGGGTCGGGATAGCGGTTATAGGGTTTGTTGTACGGATTCTCGTTGGCATCGAGAAAAACCGAGGCAGAGCCGTGGAATTCATCCCGCGCCGAGGAATAAGGCTGCATCGCCCGGATATTCGGACGCAGCAGGCGGTTCAAATCAAACGATGGGTTCATAGGCTTTCTATTCTGACGGTTACGGCATTGCGATGGGCTTCCAGCTGCTCGTTGGCGGCCATCGTGCGGATGGTTGGAGCCAGCCCGCGGATGCCGGAGGCTGTAATTTCCTGGAAAGTAATCTTTTTAATGAAGCTGTCGAGGTTCACGCCGCTGTAGGCATGTGCATACCCATTGGTTGGCAGCGTATGGTTGGTTCCCGAGGCATAATCGCCGGCGCTTTCGGGCGTATAAGGGCCGAGGAAGACGCTCCCGGCATTCTCGACCTGCTCGGCGAGGCGAGCGTAGTCCGCGCTCTGGATAATCAGGTGCTCCGGGGCATAGAGGTTGATGAAATCCATCATCTCCTGCTTGTCTTTGAGGATGATGATGCGGCTATGCTCCAGCGCCTTGGCGGTAATCTCCTTGCGGGGGAGGCGCTCCAGCTGGCGCTCGATGGCTTCGCGGACGGGCTGGATAAGCGCTTCGTCGGTGGTGACCAGAATGGCCTGGCTGTCGATGCCGTGCTCGGCTTGCGAGAGGAAATCGGCTGCGATAAACTCGGGATTGGCAGAAAGGTCGGCGATAATCGCGACTTCCGACGGACCGGCAGGCATATCGATGGCGACATCGCGGAGGCTGACCAATTGCTTGGCGGCGGTAACGTATTGATTGCCCGGTCCGAATATCTTATAGACCTTGGGAACGGATTCCGTCCCGTAGGCCATGGCCGCGATAGCCTGGCTGCCTCCTACCTTGCCAATCAGGCGTACCCCGGCTTCGCGGGCGGCAAAAAGGATGGCGGGATGCACCCGGCCGTCGCGTCCCGGAGGGGTGCAAAGCACAATCTCGCGGCAACCGGCTATCCGGGCGGGAATCGCCAGCATCAACACCGTCGAGAAAAGCGGGGCGGTCCCGCCGGGCACGTAAAGCCCGACCTTTTCGATGGGGACGGCCTTCTGCCAGCAGGTGACGCCGGGCGCGGTCTCTACCTTCTGCCCTGCGAAGCGCTGCGAGGCGTGGAACGTCCGGATATTGGCCGCCGCACTGCGGATGGCAGCCTGCAACTCCTCGGGGACAGCCCGGCAGGCCTCTTCTATCTCTTCTTCCGAAACGATTAAACGGTCTAACTTCACTTTATCGAATTGTTCTTCATAGCGTCTGAGGGCTGCATCGCCTTCGCGACGTACCGCGTCCAGAACGCCCTGCACCGTGCCAAAAAGCGCGGATAAATCCATTATCGCCCTACGCGATAAACCTTCCCACTCCGAACGCGCGGGATAATATACGATTTCCATTCCTTGTGAGTATTAAGAATTACGGGTCTTGTATGGAGAAACGGCAGACCCTTACAAAATCATTTTCTCTATGGGCAAGACGAGGATGCCTTCGGCTCCCAGCGCCTTCAGCTTGCCGATGATTTCCCAGAAATGCTTCTCGGAGATGACGGATTGGATGGAAACCCAATCGCCGTTTGCCAGAGGCGTAATCGTCGGGCTCTTCATACCGGGCAAGAGTTGCACAATCTCTTCGACTTTATCCTTCGGAGCGTTCAGGAGGACGTATTTCTTTCCTTCAGCTTCCTGGATGGCTTCGAAACGGAACAGCAGCTCTTCGAGGATGGCTTGCTTTTCTTCCGAGAGGGTATTATTCGCAATGAGCAACGCCTCGCTTTGCATAACGACCTCCACTTCTTTCAGTTGGTTGCTGACGAGGGTGCTTCCCGAGCTGACGATGTCGAAGATAGCGTCGGCAAGCCCAATTCCCGGAGCAATCTCCACGGAGCCGGAAATCACATGGAGGTTTGCCTTCACCCCGTTGGCATTCAGATAGTCCATCAGGATTTTCGGATAGGAAGTGGCGATGGTCTTGTTGTCAAACCAATGCAAATCGGCATATTCCTCATCTTTCGGAATCGCCAGCGAGAGACGACACTTGCTAAAGCCGAGGCGCTTGACCAGTTTGGCCTCACTCCCCTTTTCCACGTATTCGTTTTCCCCGACAATGCCCACGTCGGCCACGCCGTTTGCCACCGACTGGGGAATATCATCGTCGCGCAGGAAGAGCACCTCCACGGGGAACCCTTTCGCGGAAAGAAGCAAGATGCGCTTGCCTCGATTCAGTTTGATACCGGCTTCTTCCAGAAGCAACATGGTCTCGTCATAGAGACGTCCTTTTGATTGTACTGCAATCCGTAACATATAATCTTATTTAAATTGAGATTTCAACATCGGCTTCACCGGTTGCCATAAAAAAAGGCTTACCGCACCCGGCAAGCCCTTTCTTATCCTTATTTGCGTATCCGCACACCCATCAGCTCACCGAACTATTGCCCGTTGTGATGATGATGGTGATGTAATACGACAATTCTCTTCATTTTTTTAGTTATTTACGCCGCAAAATTACAGAATTTATCGATACCTGCAAGATTTTCCACAAAATATAATCCATTTCCCTCGATTTTTTTCATTTCGCTTGCTTATCGAGCCATTCTGTAAAACGAATCATCCAATCCGTGCCTTCCTCGGGACGGGGGCAGAAGGTCTGGAAGCCTAACTCGCGCGAAGCGGAGAGATTGGTCTCGCTATCGTCGATGAAGACGGCTTCTGAAGGCAGAAAGTTCCCCTCAGCGACCATCTTCTCGAAAATCCTCCGCTCGGGCTTGGCCATCCCCATCTGATAGGAAAGAAACAGTTTGTCGAAATAGACATCCAGCGGCAAACCAGCCTCCGAGAGGCGGGAACTGCGTGCCCAATGCATGACAAAAGGATTCGTATTGCTCAACAGATATAGTTTATATTTTTTACGAAGCGAGCGAATCTGATTCAGCAAAGAAACGGATACCGGCTCAACAAACGCCAGCCAGGCAGCCTCGACTTCCTCCCAAGTAAGCTGCCGATGACACATCGCCCCGAGTTCTTCCAGATATGTATCTGCCGAAATCTTGCCTGTCTCCAAATCCAGGAAAATCCCCTTCTGGTGATATTTATCCAGGATCTTGTCCGCATTCTCCAACCCCAAACGGCGGAAAGCGGACACGGCGCGACTATGATTCAACTGAATCACGACACCGCCGAAGTCAAAAACCAATGTCTTTACCATTCTTCAATCCTCCTGCTCTTCGGCTTTGGCCTGTTCCATCGAACCCTTGTATTTCTTCAGGTCGTAAGAAATCTCGGTTTGAAGGGTTGTGCCCTTCCGCTGGTTATATTTCTCGGTTGCCAAGCGGAAAGTTTCCTGCAGCAACGGAGTCATCACCAACGAAGCCGTCGTAATGCCGGGCTGATACTCATTCCGGTTATATGTCAGGCTCACTTCTATGCTCTGCGTACGCAAAGCCATCAGATGTTGGTATTTTCGCAGGAAAAGAAGGTCGTCTTGCTTCTCCTGTGCGGAAGCCATCGCCAGAACTTCCTCTCCCATCTCCCCGATCAGCTTGAACTGCAAGATCCAAGGCTTGATATCATTTATCAAAGCCTCGTTATCCTTGCTGACCAACAGAATATCGGCTGCTTCGACCATGCGGGCATATTCATCAGCCAAGGCCTGGGCATCGGCAGCATGAAACGATCCCTGCTTATAGGAATCCAGAAAACGATCGGCCACTGGCTTGATGGCTTCCGACTCTACCCGACGATATTTATGCCAATTCTCTCCTAAATCCGAGTTATGGTTTACAAAGACTTGCAAGGCATCTGTGCTTTCGGGCATCAATTCCTTCAAAGAGGCAGCCCATGCTTTACGGCTATCATAATCCTCCATATTCCAAGTATAAGACGCAACGCCCAACAAGGCCACTTTCGATGCCTCGGCATGTTCCATAGGATTGCTGACAAAAGCAGCAATCTCATCGGGACGAATCGTCTGATCCATGCCATAAAGTTCGCCCATCACGATATGATCTCGTGCGAAATCGGTAACCGGGAAGTTCCACCAGATATAAGCTGAACGCTTTAAAATCGGATTTACCCATTCCAAAGTAGCTTTTGTAATATCGGTCACCACATGGTCGCCCGTCCACATAATCTGAATAGAAGGGTCCAACTGGTCGCCTAAGGTAGATAGATACCCCGTCTCAGGTTTCACCCAACCTTTATTGTATTCTGTCGGACACATAATGAGCGGCGTGACATCTTTCTTCACCTCCACGAAATGCTTATTGACATAATTCAAAAGCTCTGCCTGCTTCTGGGGATTCGTTCCTTCTCCCTTAATATCATCGAAAAAGACAGCAAAGGAACGAACACCCAAAGCATACATACTTTCGAATTTCTGGAGTAACAAATCACGGTCCGTAGTATTCCATTGGATATCTTTCCCCGGATGAATAGCCCAGACAAAATCTACCTTGTTCTTCTTTGCTTCTTCTACAAGGTTCCGGATATTCTCGGCTTCTTTCTCCGGATAAGGCTTCCGCCAATTCGGACTACTATGATATGGGTCATCCTTCGGTCCGTAAATATACGTATTCATCTTATACTTGCTATAAAAGCGGAACTGGCGCACCCGGTCTTCAAAGCTCCAAGGAACACCATAGAATCCTTCTACCACACCGCGATAACGGATATCCGGATAATCCTTGATTTCCACTTTTGGCAGACTGTCATTTTTCAAAAGCTGCACCAAGGTCTGCACTGCATAATATGTGCCCTGCTCATCGTTGCCGGCTAAAACCAACTGATTATCATCTACACATAAATAATAACCTTCGGGATGCTTCGGAATCTTTTTCGAAAACTTCTTGATTGCTTTATCTCCCTTTTCACCAATATAGATTTGGAACGAAGCATCGCCTCCTTCTTGTTTTCCTTTAAGAAGCTGTTTCAAAGCCGTATCGGCATAATCATCCGCATCTTCACTCCCATTCAAACGGTATTCTCCCGGCAGAACAACATATCCGCCATTCTCCACTATCTCCTGTGGAACGGGTTGCAAATCCACCTGTTGGGCAAAAACACACGGAGCCACAAAACTCAAGCACAATAATGGTAAAATATTTCTCATACGCATGGCTTATTATTTTTATGAAATAAACATACTCTTTTCTCTCCTCTAAACATATCTTTCTTTCAAAGAAACATCATCTTTCGGAAGAGGATATCACATTCCTCTCCACCTTCCCGTCACGCAACAACTTCATCGTAATAATGGGCGGTTCCTGCTCTGAACTGGCCGAACGTGTAAGACGAGGTTCATATTTGGGACCAGGAATAAGCGGACTATTCTCAAGGACATGGCGCATACGGGCTCGCTGGTCGAGGGTAAATTCATCCGCCAACGTCCAATAGTAATCCATAATATTACGCGACTGAAACGAAGCACCCGAAACACTGACACGCTGGATCACATTCTCCATTGTCATTAATGGATTTTTCTCTACACTATTCAACCATAACATATAAGCGGAACGATCATAATCCGGCGTATCATCACAATAATCCGTCTGGCTGGCATCCGAATCTGAACTGTCTGAAGAAGAAAAAACATGAAACAAACCCAAATAGTGTCCTAACTCATGACTCAAGGTCACGCCTATATCTGAAGAAAGAAAATGTCCATTTCCCGACAAATCATAAATAGCCGAATTGTTAATGGAGACTCCTCTTGGATAATCAACCGAAGAATGTGTATAGAAGTAATCGGATTCCGGCAGTCCTTCCAGAGGATTGGCCGAACCGGTATAAGCGATATGCGTAATCCCTAATACATTCTTATCTGTAAAAGTATATACATATATATTAATGTACCGATTCAAATCCCAAACTAATGCCGCCGCATCAGGATTATCTTCAGAGGTGAACTCATCACAATCTATCGTGGCATTTCGCCAATAACGTCTATCGACACCCGGTTCATCTAAACGAACCCCGTTGGGATCTGTCTCGGCCATAACAAACTCCAAATTGATATCTGTACCCTGCTTCCCTGATATTCCACTAAAATATTCATTACTATAACGCTGATTACAAATATCAAGCACCTGAGACAACCAGCCTTCACGCACATACTGATTTTCATTCGTTTCATCATCATACAGCACATGAAAAATCACTGGAATCTCATAATGATATTCTTCGGCATCAGGAGAAACCGCTTCCTGCATCAAACGGATAGTCTGCATGGAACCATTACCCGAAACCGTAATGGCAGCCTCCCGCTCGTTGGGATTGATATTGGCACCAACCAGTAATTTGATAGATTGGTTTCCGCTTCCTTCAGAAGGCACCGGCGTACACCATATTTTATCGCTTTGGACCATCCAGTCTCCTTGAGCTTCTATATCTACCACCAATTCCGCCCCCTCACTGCTGATCAAAGAAGAAACATCAGACGAAATCCCTAACTCAGAAGAATCACCCGTCAAAGAATCACATCCAGATAAAATCAACAAAAAGAAAAGGCCAAGAATAAATTGCTGTTTCATACATTTCAATTTTCATTATGGCGCCTAAAGTACGATTTATTTTTGAAGAAACAAAAAACAAAATATTCAATATTATCACATTATCAACATGGTGAGTTTTTCCCTACTTATCTTATTGCCGATTTCATTTTATTTCCTACCTTTGGATTTAATTTCAAATTCATTTTTATGAAAAAGTCTTTTTCCATATTCATCTTTCTTTTCGCATGGATGAGTTTAAACTGGGTTAGCTGTAACCTACCTAAAGGAGAAGAGGATACACCTAGTGCAACACTCGACTCTATCCAGGTAGAAAAAGTTTACCACCTACTTGATAATCCGGAATATCCGAATTGCAATTTAGTAGTTGATTTTATCTATCCTACCGATTGCAAAAACAAAGAAGTACTCCCCATCGTACAAAAGCAGTTCATTGCCTCGTACTTCGGAGAAAAGTATGAACAATACACTCCTCAAGTCGCCGTTGAACAATATACAAAAGACTATTTGACAAACTATAAAGACTTAGAAGAGATTTTCCAGAAAGATCTAAAAGAAAACGATCAACCCGGAGCTTGGTATTCTTACTATGAAATGTCGTCAAATACCATTCTATATAATAAGAACGATTTTCTCTCTTATTGTGTTAATTTCGAAAATTATACCGGTGGAGCACATGGTTCACATAGTTTTACGAACTTTACCCTCGACATGACCAACGGTAAAAGGATTACGGAAGACGACCTTTTCGTGGAAGACTATCAAGATGCATTAGCTGAAATACTCGTAAACGAAATAGCCAAACAAAACAAACTGACTGACACCAAGGATCTGGAAAACATTGGGTATTTCAGCATAGACGAAATTTATCCAAACAATAATTTCTATATTGATGATAACGGTATTACTTATACTTTCAATGAGTATGAAATTGCAGCCTATGCCTTAGGAACAACTACCGTTCATCTGAATTTCGACCAAGTAAAAATGTTACTCAAAGAAGACAACCCGCTTGTCGGACGCATCAAGTACTAAGAAATTTTTCATTTTATGGAACTGACAGAAAAAAATATACCTTCAGTAGCAGAACAGTTGGATATCTTGAAAGGCTATTTCCCACAATTCTCAACTGAGCAAATAGAACAATATACGGCATTGTATAATCTATACGCCGATTGGAATGCAAAAATCAATGTTATTTCCAGAAAAGACATTGACAACTTATACCTGCATCATGTATTGCATTCGCTCGGTATCATAAAAATGCTGCACTTTCAGGATGGATCAGACGTGATGGATTTCGGGACAGGAGGTGGATTCCCGGGTATTCCCTTAGCCATTTTCTTTCCCAATGTTCATTTTCATCTGATAGACAGTATCGGTAAAAAAATCAAAGTCGGGCAAGCTGTAGCAGAAGCTATTGGCCTGAAGAATGTATCTTTCAGCCATTGCCGCGGAGAAGAAGAAAAAGGACTTTTCGACTTTATCGTGAGCCGGGCTGTTATGCCTTTAGCTGATCTCGTGAAGATTGTTCAAAAAAACATCAAGAAAGAACAACACAATGCCTTACCCAACGGATTGATTTGCCTGAAAGGAGGAGAACTGGAACATGAAATTCTTCCCTTCCGTAAACGGGCCATGACCATAAATCTGTCTGACTATTTCAAGGAATCTTATTTTGAAACTAAAAAAGTAGTTTACGTATCTTTATGATTACTGTCAAA
Source organism: uncultured Parabacteroides sp. (assembly GCA_944326775.1). Lineage (GTDB taxonomy): Bacteria > Bacteroidota > Bacteroidia > Bacteroidales > Tannerellaceae > Parabacteroides. Next base: position 17,034 of record CALVFH010000004.1, on the reverse strand, counting down.
TCTTTTGAAGTCAATTATTTCTCAGAAAACACTTACCTTCTCTACGACGAGACGAAAGAAGCTGTTCTGATTGATTGTGGTTGTATGCACGAAAAGGAATTCCAGGGAATCTCCGACTATATTCAGGAAAACAAGCTTATCCTAAAACGGAATCTCTGTACACATCTTCATCTGGACCATATAGCCGGCAATGCCTTTGTCAAAAAAGCTTATGGCATCGCTCCGGAGGCTAACCAGGCCGATGAGATTCTACCTTCTGCAGAGGAACAAAGTAAGGCTTTCGGACTCCCGATTGTATTTAATAATGTCCCATTGAAAAGTTATCTGAAAGAAGGTGACCGCATTCAATTCGGACATTCTGAACTCCAAGTAATAGCAACACCTGGACATACACCTGGCGGATTATCGTTCTATGCTCCCACTACGGGTTTTATTATTGTGGGAGATTCTCTTTTTAGGGGAAGCATTGGACGTACTGACCTTTGGGGAGGGAATCATGAAGCTTTAGTAAATTCTATCCGCCAAAAGCTTATGACCTTACCTTCCAAAACAGTGGTTTATCCCGGACATGGTCCGACGACAACCATTGAAAATGAGAAAAGAATAAATCCTTACATTTAATATCCTTTTTATCATGGACACAAACAAATATGTTTACCGACACGTTGGTGTCAACCCACAAGAAATAGCTCCCATGTTGGAAGCAATAGGAATTAAAAGTCTCGATCAGCTGATTGATGAAACAATTCCTCAAAATATCCGTCTCAAACAACCTCTGAATCTTCCAGAGCCCATGACTGAACGGGAATTTGCTGAACACATTGAAGAACTGGCCTCCAAGAACGAAGTATATACTTCCTATATTGGCATGGGCTGGTACGATACCGTTTGTCCGGCTCCCATCATGAGGAATGTTTTTGAAAATCCAATATGGTACACCTCCTATACGCCCTACCAGGCTGAAGTTTCCCAAGGACGTTTGGAAGCGTTGCTGAATTTCCAGACAATGATTTGTGACCTGACAGCTATGCCATTGGCTAACTGTTCTTTGTTGGATGAAGCTGCTGCTGCTGCAGAAGCGGCTACGATGCTCTTCAACGCTCGAAGCCGTGCTCAAATCAAAGCAGGGGCAGATACGCTTTTCATCGATGAGAAAGTATTTGAATCAACGAAGGCTGTGATCCATACCCGTGCTATTCCGCAAGGCATAAAACTCCAATATGGGGATTACAAGACTGCGGAATTAGGCGACAAGATCTTTGCAGCAATTATCCAGTATCCGAATTCCGACGGTTCCATTGAAGATTATGCCGACTTCGTAAACCGTTGCCATGAGAAAGGAGCCAAGATAGCTGTAGCCGCCGACCTGATGAGTCTCATCTTACTGACTCCTCCGGGAGAATGGGGTGCAGATGTGGTGTTTGGCACCAGCCAACGCTTCGGTATTCCGATGTTTTATGGAGGGCCCTCTGCCGCTTATTTCGCTACAAGAGATGAGTACAAACGCCAGATTCCGGGACGCATCATCGGCATTTCAAAAGATGCCTACGGACACAAGGCTTACCGTCTTGCCCTGCAAACCCGCGAACAGCACATCAAACGGGAAAAGGCAACCTCAAATATCTGTACGGCCCAAGCGCTATTAGCTACCATGGCTGGGTTCTATGCCGTTTACCATGGTGCTGAAGGTTTGCGAGACATTGCCGGACGCATCCATAATTATGCCGGTTTCTTCGCCCATGAAATTGAAAAGATGGGCTACAAGCAGTTGAACAAGGATTACTTCGATACGTTGAAGATTGAACTTCCGGAGTCGGCATCCATCGGGCAATTACACGAAACAGCTCTCGAGTACCGTGTAAACCTGCGCTATTTTGAGGACGGTTTAGTAGGTGTAAGCTTCGACGAAACGACGCAAGATACCGACTTAGGCATTTTGCTTCATATTTTCGCAACGGCAATAGGAAGTAATTATACGCTAAGTGAGGAGCTCTCCGGACAAACCCTCTATTTCGATAAGAAACTGATGCGCACCTCCAACTTCCTGCAAGCCGATACTTTCAAGAAATATCATACGGAAACGGAACTGATGCGTTACATCACCCGCCTCGGACGCCGAGATGTCTCATTAGCCCAATCCATGATTCCGTTAGGTTCCTGCACCATGAAACTCAACCCGGCATCCTCGATGCTGCCGTTAAGCCTTTCCAAGTTCCAGAATATCCACCCGTATGCTCCGCAAGACCAGGTGGAAGGTTATACAGAACTGATTGAGAACCTTTCTTCCTATCTATGCGAAATCACCGGATTTGCCGGGTGCACCCTCCAGCCCAATTCCGGGGCAGCCGGAGAATACACTGGTCTGCGCATCATCCGTGCCTACCTGGAAAGCATCGGCCAAGGACATCGCAACATTGTCCTCTTGCCGGCATCCGCACACGGAACCAATCCGGCCAGCGCCATCCAGTGCGGTTTCACGACAGTTACCGTAAAATGCGACGACGGCGGGAACATCGACCTGGAAGACTTCCGCGCCAAAGCAGAAGCCAACAAAGACAATCTGGCAGCCAGCATGATTACCTATCCTTCGACCCACGGGATCTTCGAGGAAGACATCAAGGAGATGTGTGAAATCGTTCATGCCTGCGGCGGACAATTATATATGGATGGAGCCAATATGAACGCCCAAGTTGGCCTGACCAATCCGGGAACCATCGGCGCCGACCTTTGCCACCTGAATCTGCACAAGACCTTTGCCTCTCCTCACGGAGGTGGCGGACCGGGCGTAGGTCCGATTTGCGTGGCCCGGCACCTGCTTCCGTTCTTGCCGCAACATCCCGAGACCAGCGGAAGCAACCTGAACACCGTCTCCGCAGCCCCCTTCGGCAGCGCCGGTATCCTGCCCATCACTTACGCTTACATCCGCATGCTGGGAACCGCAGGATTGGAGACCGTAACAAAAATCGCCATCCTCAATGCCAACTATCTGGCTGCCCGCTTAAAAGACACCTATGGCATCGTCTATACAGGAGCCAGAGGACACGTCGGCCACGAGCTCATCCTGGAATGCAGAAAGGTTAAGGAACGCTCGGGCATCGATGAAAACGACATTGCCAAACGTCTGATGGATTTCGGCTTCCATGCTCCTACCCTCTCCTTCCCGGTTCACGGAACCCTCATGGTAGAACCGACCGAGAGCGAAAGCAAGGCCGAACTCGACCGCTTCGTGGAAACCATGGAGTGCATTTGGAACGAAATCCAGGAAGTGGAAAAGGGCGAAGCCGATCCGACCGACAACGTGCTGAAAAACGCACCGCATCCGGAATATGAAGTCTGCGGCGACGACTGGACTCATCCCTATTCCCGCAGCAAGGCAGCATTCCCGCTGGAATGGCTGCACGACGGCAAGTTCTGGGTCAACGTAGCGCGTGTCGATAACGCTTACGGCGACCGCAACCTGATTGCCACGATTCAATAACTACAGCCCTATCCAGGACAGCCCGGCCCCTGAACGCTCCGGGCTGTCTTGTTTCCCTCCCTATTGAACATTATGTTGCAAAACATAGTTTCACGTTGCAAAAAGTCAGCAAAACCTATCCGTTGTTCGGAGCAAAGCCCTATATTTGCATACAAAATGTTACCCTTTAAATGATATTTTATACATGAAAACTGAAGCTATTTTATCAGCACTCGAGGCCAAGCACCCCGGAGAAAAGGAGTACTTGCAAGCCGTTAAGGAAGTTCTCCTTTCTATCGAAGATGTTTACAACCAACATCCGGAATTTGAAAAAGCAAAGATAATCGAGCGCCTTGTCGAACCCGAACGCATCTTTACTTTCCGCGTTCCCTGGGTTGACGACAAAGGCGAAATCCAAGTCAACCTGGGCTACCGCGTCCAGTTCAACAACGCCATCGGCCCGTACAAAGGCGGTGTCCGTTTCCACCCGTCCGTAAACTTATCCATCCTGAAATTCTTAGGTTTCGAACAGACTTTCAAAAACGCATTGACCACCCTGCCGATGGGCGGTGCCAAGGGCGGTTCCGACTTTGCCCCGCGCGGCAAGAGCAACGCCGAAATCATGCGTTTCTGCCAAGCCTTCATGCTGGAACTCTGGCGCAACATCGGTCCTGACACCGACGTCCCGGCCGGCGACATCGGCGTGGGCGGCCGCGAAGTAGGCTATATGTATGGCATGTACAAGAAGCTGGCCCGCGAAAATACCGGTACTTTCACCGGCAAAGGGCTGGAATTCGGAGGCTCCATCCTGCGTCCGGAAGCTACCGGCTTCGGCGCACTGTATTTCGTTCACCAGATGCTGGAAGAACACGGTATCGACATCAAAGGCAAAACGGTTGCCATCTCCGGCTTCGGCAACGTGGCCTGGGGCGCTGCCCTGAAAGCGACCGAACTGGGCGCCAAGGTAGTCACCATCTCCGGCCCGGACGGCTATGTTTATGATGCCGACGGCATTTCGGGCGAGAAAATCGACTATATGCTGGAACTGCGTGCTTCGGGCAACGACATCGTTGAACCGTATGTTGAAAGATACCCGAACGCCGTCTTCTACGCCGGCAGAAAACCGTGGGAGCAGAAAGTGGATATCGCCCTGCCCTGCGCGACCCAAAACGAACTGGATGCCAACGACGCCCGCCAACTCATCGAAAACCATACGGCTTGCGTGGCCGAAGTTTCCAACATGGGATGCACGGCCGAAGCGGTCGATCTCTTCATCGAGCACAAGATGCTCTTCGCCCCGGGCAAGGCAGTCAACGCCGGCGGCGTAGCGACTTCCGGCCTGGAAATGACGCAGAACGCCATGCATATCTCCTGGACAGCTGCCGAGGTGGATGCCAAACTGCACCAGATTATGAGTGCAATCCATGCCCAGTGCGTAGCTCACGGCAAGGAAGGCGATTACGTCAACTACGTGAAAGGTGCCAACATCGCCGGCTTCATGAAAGTGGCTAAAGCGATGATGGCCCAAGGCATTATCTGATCAGGATCCCGTTTCTGAATATCGCTACAAGGATAGCATGTGTAAATGATTGATTTCCTTCATTTTCACGTGCTATCCTTTTTATTTGCCCTACCGATTGGGTTTCGTGGGACACTGCCACTCGCTCGCGTGGCACACCGCCACTCGGTCGTGTGGCACACTGCCACTCGCTCGTGGGGGACATCGCCACACGCTCGTGGGGCACACAGCCACACACTCGTGGGGCAACGACCACCACACTCGTGGGGCACACAGCCACACACTCGTGGGGCAACGACCACCACACTCGTGGGGCAGTAACCGTAACGCTCGTGGGGCAAAGAGCCACGAAAACCGTAAGGTGGGTTATTTCTTCCTGCGGCGCAGGCGTTCGGCTATAAGTTCGTGTTCCTCAGCTTTTTCCTCATCGCCCAAAGCACGATAGGTTTCCGAAAGGTAATCATGGGTTGCGGCATGTTCAGGCTTCAGTTTAGAGGCCAGCAGGAAATCAGAGAGGGCTTCTTCATAATATTTCAGGTGCAAAAGACATTTGGCGCGGTTGTAACGGGCCTTGAAGGACTGAGGGTTCAGGGCAACGGCCTTGTTGAAGCACACCTGCGCCTCGTAATCTTCGCGCAAGTCGAGGAGCGTCACCCCTTTGCGCACCCAAGCCTCCAGATAATCGGGATTCAGCGCGAGCGCCTTATCGAAACAACGCAAGGCGGCGTGCGGGTCTTTTGCCTGGGTAACACACTCATTTCCCATCAGATAATATTCGTGGGCATACGTTTTCTGCGTTTCCCGCATCGTATGCAGCTCCTCCTGCAAGGCCTTGACCTGCGCCTGCAAACGGTTGATGCGCTGAAGTTTCAGGCGAAGCAGACGCTGGACCATCGGGTTACCCAGTTCGTTTCGCTTCCCCACCGCCTTGCAGAAGGCCTCGACCGCCTCCGGATAACGCCCGCGGTCGAAACTACGGGCGGCCTGGGCATAGCTGAGTTCCGCCTCGCTGTCCGACAAGGATTGCTCAATCAGTTTGGGGTCGTTATATTGCCGGCTGAAATTCAGGATTTCCTTGCGGATGAAAATATCCGACGGAGAGACGCGGTGCTTCAGGACCAAGCCTTCGAGCGACGTGCAACGGCTCAGCGCCACGTAGGTCTGCCCCCCGGCAAAGACGCCCCCGGAGAAATCCACCACCACCCGGCTGAACGTCAGGCCCTGGCTCTTATGGACCGTAATCGCCCAGGCCAGGCGGAGAGGCAGTTGCTGGAAAGAACCGACCACTTCTTCCTCGATGCACTTCTTCTCTTCGTTGTATTTATACTTATAATTATTCCAAATCGTCGGCTCCACCAGATGCTCCTTACCGTTTTCGAGCAGGACGAAGACATGACCCTCTTCATCGATGCCGGAAATGATGCCGATGGTGCCGTTGACCCACCGCTTCTCCCGGTCGTTTTCGATAAAGATGACCTGAGCCTGTTCCTTGACGGAGAGCTTCAGTTGTGTGGGCAACGACGATTCCGGGAAATCCCCCTCGATGCGGCCATAAGAGATGAATTCTTTCCCCGGGAGTTCGGCCAACTTCCGCTCGTTGATGAAGTCCACCTGGTCGCGGCGTGTCGCCAGCGTGATGTACATATCTTCGTTTCGCGGTTCGAAGTGCGGGAAACAGCGGGAATTGAGGATATCGAGGTCGTGTTGCCGGGCAGTGTTGTTCCGAATCTTGTCCAGGATAGAGATAAACGTCTGGTCTTTCTGCCGATAGACTTTCTGCAATTCGATAGGCACCAGATTGATTTCCTGGAAGACATGGGCCGAGAAAAAAAAGGGACTGGAGTAAAAACGGCTCAGGATTTCCTTCTGGTCGGACGGGACGACGGGCTCCAGCTGGAAGACATCGCCCACGAAGAGCAACTGTTTTCCGCCAAAGGGCAGGCGGCGATTGTTTGAGAAGACCCGCAGGATGTGGTCGATACAGTCTATGATGTCGGCGCGGACCATGGAAATCTCGTCGATAATCACCAGCTCGACTTCGGCCAGCAGCTTGCGCTTTTCCTTATTGTATTTGAAGAAATCGAAGATACGCCCCTTCTCTACTTTCAAGTCCGGATCGTCGGGCAACATGGGGCGGAACGGGAGTTTGAAGAAAGAATGAAGGGTCATGCCTCCGGCGTTGATGGCAGCAATACCCGTAGGAGCCAGCACCACATGCTTTTTCCTGGTGTGGGCGCAAACGTATTTCAGAAACGTGGATTTCCCGGTACCCGCTTTCCCGGTGAGAAAAACCGACTGCCGCGTGCGGGTAATCAGTTGCAAGGCATCCTGAAACTCCTTATTATCGATATCTAAGACAACATCTGAGGACATGACGGTTATCGGCTGATAAACAACCAGGCATCTTTATACTGCTCGTTTCCCCTCACCGACTCAAGATACGATTCAGCTTCGGCCCGATTGTCAAAACGATCCGCATAGACACGGAATCTTCCGCTTCTTTCGATAACGGCAGCATGGGCATATACCGACTTATCTACACCTTGCAGATACTCATCGGCTTGCTCTTGATTGGGGAAACTGGCAATGATAATATGGTACATCTTTTGTCCGGACTTCGGTACCACTGCCGGCTTAGTTGAGGCTTTCTCTACAGGTTTCGGACTTTCAGACATGCTGTTCTTAACCATGCCCGAAGGCTCTGCTTTCTCCACTGTAGCGGTTTTCTTAGGAGCTTCCGGTTTGGGTTCAGGAGAAGCATAAACAATTTCCGTGGGAACAAAACTTGCCTTATATGCGGCAGGATTAACTTCTTCTATGGGCTTGGATACTAAAAGGAACAGCAGAATGGCCGCTACCGAAGCGACTACCGTCCGAATCAAACTGCGACGGACAGGAATATAAAACACATCTTCATGCGAATGTTCTTCTTTATACAGAGGAGTAGGACGAAGGGAAGACTCTAATGCAGCCAATTTCGGCAAACTAAAAGAAGACAAACCATAGGAATAAACGGAAGAACGGGCACCGTATTGACGGGGAATAAAAACAATCTGACTTTCCACGCCTACCCGGAAATCTCCAATAAAACCCAATGAGATTTCGCCATTGGCATATAAGGTTGATTTCAATTCTTCAATATCGCACTCCATCATATGCTGGGCATCCCGGTATTCCAGACCATACATTTGCATATAAGACTCACAGAGCAAACCGTCATTGTGCTGCAAGGTTGCATTGAAGACAATCTCCTTCTGCATCGGAACGAACACATTTTCCTCCGTATTATATGCTGCATTAACTATTTGTAATACAAAACCTCCTAAACCCGGAACAAGGACACAATCCTGCACCAACAGTAAACGCTCTATATGTGTGATCAATCTAAGCATGAGACAAAGATAAATATCTTTCGGTTGAAAAGCAAAAGAGTATTCTTTTTTCCGTTAATTTTGCATGCGAATTCAAGCAACAGATAGATAGAAACGATAATGTACAATTTCTTTACATTCAATTCTACACATTATATAATAGGCATTATCCCCTTCTTGGCGGGATGGATAGGCGACCGTCTTTTGGGAGACCCTGAAAGATGGTGGCATCCGGTCGTCACCTTCGGGAAGGTGATTGCTTACGGAGAGAGACGGCTCAACAAAGGAGACAACCAATTCCTGAAAGGAAGCCTAATGACCTTCGGACTAATCATCGGAACCTATCTCATCTGCCTATTGATCCTCACGCTCTCCGGGATATTGAATGAAGGGTTGCGTTTAGTCCTAATTGCTATCGGCGTTTTCTATTGCCTGGCAGGAAAAACATTGGCTACGGAAGTCCGCAAGGTTTTTGAAGCCGTAGAACAGAGCACAGAAGCCGGGCGCAAACAAGTAAGTCGCATCGTCGGACGTGATACAGCAAACCTTTCTCCGCAAGAGATCAAGACAGCCGCATTGGAAACCTTATCGGAAAACCTGAGTGACGGAGTTATTGCGCCCATGTTCTGGTATTTGCTATTAGGATTGCCTGGCATGATGGCGTATAAGATGGTCAACACCTTGGATTCGATGATTGGCTACAAGAACGAACGCTACTTGAAATTCGGAGCTTGTGCCGCACGGATAGACGATGTCGCCAATTTCATCCCGGCCCGCCTGACGGCTTTTCTAATGCTGGTAACGACAGGGAACTGGGACAAACGGGCCTTTGTCTATCGCTACGGGAAAGCACATGCCAGCCCTAATTCCGGTTATCCGGAGGCTGCCTTAGCGGCAATCCTGGATTGTCGGTTCGGGGGTACACATGATTATTTTGGGCAACCGATAGAGAAACCCTATATCGGCACCAACAATCGCCCACTTACTTTTGCGGATATGCAAACGGCAATCCGTGTCAATGAACGGACGGAATTAGCAATGGGATTGATTGTATGTTTGTTCGTAATCCTATTCTGAAAGCAATATACATAAATACATCATATCTTAATCTACAAACAAAAGAAACATGGAGATCAGACTGAATAAACTCATCAGCGATTCAGGACTTTGCTCTCGCCGCGAAGCCGACAAGTTCATCGAAATGGGACGAGTTACTGTCAATGGAGAATTACCTATCATAGGACAACGCGTAACAGAAAATGACATCATTCTGGTTGACGGGGAACAAGTCCGTTTTGGCAAACGCTCTGAGGCAGGTCAAATCAAGGCTGCACCAGGGAAATCAGCCTATCTGATTGCCAATGGGATGGGATCTCGGCCAAAGGGTTCCCGCAAAAAGAATTCTACTTCAACAAAAACAACGAAGGATGACACACCCGGTACTCCCGGCACACGACGCGAACACTATGGCCGATACAATAAATATGCCGCTGCCCGCCATGCTGCCAAAGAACGGGACGAAGCACCTTCTACGGGAAAAGCACCTAAGCGCTCCGCCGTAGCTCAGCAGATGGCGGCTTCCCCGAAATCGGCTGCTCTCCGCAAAACCAGTCGCAACAATCCGATAAACATTGCCAAACGCAAATGGGAACGCCGACGGAAGGAGAACAACCATGAATAACCGCCGTATTACCCTAATCACCGGCGGGGAACGCTCGGGGAAAAGCCAACTCGCACAAAAGATGGCTCTCTCCGAAACGACTCATCCGGTTTATGTTGCTACGGCACGCATCTGGGACGAGGAATTCCGGCAGCGCGTATTGCGCCACCAAGCTGACCGGGGCAAAGAATGGACCAACCTCGAAGAAGAAAAACAACTCAGCCGGTACAATCTGGAAGGACGGGTGGTTGTTATCGATTGCGTCACGCTGTGGCTCACGAATTTCTTCTCCGATGCGGCTCCTGATACTCCTCTCGATGCTCTTCTGGAAGAAGTCAAAAAGGAATTCGATGGATTCACCAGGCCAGCTGCCCACTATATCTTCGTGACCAACGAAATCGGCATGGGTGGTGTCCCTATCAATCCGGTGCAACGTCGCTTTACAGATCTACAAGGCTGGGTAAACCAATACATTGCTGCCGCTGCAGATGAAGTCGTGCTCATGGTTAGTGGAATTCCCTTATGGGTCAAAAGAGAAAACATATAACAGATAAACAAGATAGACTAATGATCACATTCAACATTCCCCGCCCCGACGACGGGATACGCACTTCGCTGATAAACAAAATAGACAACTTAGCAAAACCGAAAGGTTCGTTAGGCAGATTAGAAGAACTGGCATTGCAAATCGGATGGATTCAACAAACTTTGTCGCCTTCCTTAGACTGCCCTACGAACATCATTTTTGCAGCAGACCACGGTATTGCCGACGAGGGCGTCAGTCTCTCGCCCAAAGAAGTAACCCGCCAAGTCGTTTTCAACTTTCTAAATGGAGGGGCAGGGGTATGCTTCCTTGCCCGCCAACACGGTTTCCAGTTGAAAATCGTCGATGCAGGCGTGGACTTCGATTTTCCGGAAATACCAGGCTTAATTGCTCATAAGATACGTAAAGGGACTCGCAACTTCCTGCATGAAGCCGCGATGACGGAAGCCGAAATGAACGAAGCCCTCCGATATGGTGCCGAGATGGTTTCGCAATGCCAACACGAAGGCTGCAACATCGTCAGCTTCGGAGAAATGGGAATCGGGAACACCTCCGCATCCAGCATGTGGATGACTTTGCTCACCCGGATTCCTTTGGAAGATTGCGTAGGAGCAGGAAGCGGCCTGGACAGACGAGGAGTGCAACACAAATACGAAATACTCAAACAAGCCCTAAAAAACTATTCCGGAGACGGAACTCCATCCGATGTCATACGTTATTTCGGAGGTTTTGAAATGGTCATGGCTGTCGGAGGCATGCTCCGCGCTGCCGAATTAGGGATGATAATTCTGGTTGATGGATTCATCATGACCAACTGTGTGCTGGCAGCCTCCCGGTTATATCCGAATGTGCTTGATTATTGCATCTTCGGGCATTGCGGAGACGAAGCCGGTCATCGGCGCGTCCTCGACTTCCTCGGTGCCCGTCCCCTGCTCGACCTCGGCCTCCGTCTGGGAGAAGGCTCCGGCGCCGTCTGCGCTTATCCAATTGTTGACTCTGCAGTCCGGATGCTGAATGAGATGCACACCTTCGAGCAAGAAGCCATCACCAAATATTTCTGACATGCCGATGTTACGTCTTTTAGCCGCTTTCGTCTTCTTCACCCGTCTGCCTTTCTGGAAACTGGCCGAAGTCCCTGCCAACTGCTTCAAAAACATTGTCAGTCTTTGGCCTGTTGCCGGCTGGCTTACTTCTGGCATTGCGGTTTTAATTCTTTACCTCACCTCGCTCGTCCTGCCGGCCTCCATCGCTGTGCTATGTGCCCTTATCAGCCGACTTCTGGTGACTGGTTGCCTGCATGAAGACGGGCTGGCTGATTTCTTCGACGGCTTCGGGGGCGGGACAAGCCGGGAGCGCATCCTGGCGATTATGAAAGACTCCCACATCGGAAGCTACGGCGTGATCGGGCTACTCATGTATTTCGCCATGCTATACCTTTGCCTCAGCAGCCTCCCGACGGAACTCGCCGGAGCCGCCATCCTTGCTGGCGACCCTTTCTGCAAAGGCATCTCCGGTATGATCATCAACCGCTTGCCTTATGCCCGTCCCGCTGAAGACGCCAAGAACAAAACGGTCTATAGCCCAATGACTGCCAAGGAATATGCGGTTTGTCTCGCCGCGGCCCTCCTCCCGCTCTGCTGGTTGCCCGGGTGGCATTATCTTCCGGCAGCCCTGGTTCCGCCGGTTATCTGGTTTCTGCTGACCTCTTATATGAAAAAGAAGATACAAGGATATACAGGAGACTGCTGCGGAGCCACTTTCCTCCTGACCGAGCTTTCCTTTTATCTGACTATTGTCATTTTAGCAAACATATAACAAACGAAATAAAATATGATCATCAATTTCATCAGACACACCTCTGTAGATGTCCCCCAAGGTATCACCTACGGCTTCACCGATGTTCCACTGCGCGACACGTTTGAAACAGAAGCTGCCGAAACCCGTTCAAAACTGGAAGGACTCCATTTCGACCAGGTCTATTGCAGCCCGCTCACCCGTTGCCGCCGGCTCGCTGCGGTCTGCGGCTTTCCCAACCCGACCCTCGATGCCCGCCTGAAGGAAATGAATTTCGGAGAATGGGAAATGAAGCCCTGGGAAGAAATCTCCAACGATGCCCACTCCGAAGCCTGGTTTGCCGACTGGATTCATACGCCGACACCCGGAGGAGAATCGCTGAAAGACCAGTATGAACGCCTGGCCCAATTCCTCGATGAGCTTCGCACACAGCCGTTCCGCCGTGTTGCCGTCTTCGCACATGGGGGAATACTGACCTGCGCCCGCGTCTATGCCGGGGAATATTCCCTGCAGGAGGCGTTCGAACACATCACCCCTTACGGAGGAATTATTGAAATACAACTGTAACTCCCTTAACGAGAATAATTCTTCCTGTTGAACCAAATACGAATCAAAGATGTTTCATAAATGAACTTAAACAGTATTTTATGAAACAGAAATTTTTAGTTGTGCTGGCAGCCCTGCTTTTTGCGCTGCCAGCAACCGCGGATGCCTGCACGGGCCTCTCGCTGACTGCCAAAGACGGCAGCCATATCTACGCACGCACCATCGAATGGGGCGGAAGCGAACTGAACAGCCAATATGTCATTGTCCCGCGCCACTTCGAGCAACAGATGTTCACCTCACACGGCGAGGGCTTGCGCTTCTCTACACGCTACGGCTATGTGGGCCTTTCCGTCGAGCAAAAAGAATTCGTAGCCGAAGGATTGAACGAAGCCGGGCTGTCGGCCGGGCTGTTCTATTTTCCCGGCTACGGAGAATATGAGGCCTTCGACGAAACCAAGCAGGCCACCTCGGTGTCGGACCTGCAACTGGTCTCCTGGATGTTAGGCAACTTTGCCACCGTCGATGAAGTGAAGGAAGCCCTCGGCGGAATCCATGTTGTCGCCATCGACCCGCGGGCCTCAACGGTCCATTGGCGCATCGCCGACGCTACGGGCCGCGAAGTCGTGCTGGAAATCATCGACGGGCAACCGCGATTCTACGAAAACAAGGTCGGGGTGCTGACTAACTCGCCGGGATTTGAATGGCAGATGACAAACCTCAATAATTACGTGAACCTATACGCCGGGGGAGCCAAAAGTCAGCAGATGGGAGGACTGACCGTCGCCCCGTTCGGTGCGGGCAGCGGATTTCTGGGATTGCCGGGCGATGTCACCCCTCCCTCCCGCTTCGTCCGCATCGCGTTCTACAAAACTTCCGCCCCGCAGTATGACACCGCGCTGAAAACCGTCGCCCAATGTTTCCAAATCCTGAACAACTTCGATATCCCCATCGGCATCGAGTTTGCACCGGGCGAAACACCTACGGATATTCCCAGCGCCACCCAGTGGACCTCTGCCAGCGACACGAAAAACCGGATAATCTACTATCGCACCATGTACAACAGCACCATCCGGAGCATCGACCTGAAAGCGATTGATTTCGGCAAAGTCGCCTACCAGTTTGCGCCCCTCGACCCTAGCAAGGAGCAACCCATCGAAGCGATAGACATCCGCTGACACGTGTGTTTTTGCATAATTATTCATTTTTTGGCCCGGCATACAGTTCGCCAGCTTTGCTTTTGCATTTTTAGCCCCGGCGAACTGTGCGGCGGGTTTACTTTTGTATTTTTAATGCTGCCGCACAGTGCGGCGTGTATAAATATTCATTTTTGATGCTTGCGAACTGTGCGGCGTGTATAAATATTCATTTTTAGTGTCGGCGAACTGTTCGGCGGCATTTCCGGAGCCTCGGCAGTGTCTGCGCACTGTGCGGCGCATAGGATTATTCATTTGCACTCCCTGCATACAGTATGCAGGCGCGGCTTCAGCGTTTTCAAAGGCAGCGCACAGTTCGCCGGTCTTCAAACCCATCCGGCAAGTTTTAAGAAAGGATATTATTCGCGAAGATATTCGGCAATAGCCATGAAATTTTTTTCAAGCAGATACATGTTTCGTGCCATAAAGGAGAAGAGGGCACCCCAGTCTTCGCGACGATGGAAATCCAGATTCTCGCAACGAACGTAAACACGGGCCACCTGCTTGCCCGTCTCGCGGACAAAACAGACATCCCAAACCAGTCCGTCCGGGAAGCCCTGCCCGAGCATTTCCTTATACCAGGAAAGACGCTCGAACATCTCCAGCCGCTTGTCTTCCTGCCGGTGATTAACCTCAAGGACCACCGACGCACCGCGGCGGTCAAGGTCGAATTTCAGTTCCACTCCCCGTACTTTCGTATTATACAAGACCCACATCTTCCGCCGTCCGCGCAAATAAGGCTGCACCTCACAATAAGCAGCAAAAGAGTTCCAGAACTCCGTCTTTAAAAGTTTCAGTTCGTCTTTCTTGTACATAATCAGCGATAGAAGTCTTTTTCTTTCAGATACTGGATCTTACCAAAGGCGGCCAGCTTCTCCAGATTGATTTTCCGCTTGTTGCCGACCACGGTGTAGATAATCGGACGGCCCTTCAGTTGCGCCTCATAGAAGCGTTGCAAGTCATCCATCCCGATACCGTCGAGCATCTGCAACAACAGCCGGTTCGGGTCTTCCGAAAACCCTTCCTTCTGATAGAACGCCCAACGGAGCGAGATGTCGCGGAAAGCAGGGAAGGCACTGTTCACCTCGTTGCGCACAGCCTGCTTCACTAATTTGAGCTTTTCGGGGCGCAGGGGCATATCACGCAACAGGGAATCGAGGACGGTCATGGCATCGATGGTCTTGTCGCTCTGTGTGGAAAGCGTCGTCTGGAAAAATCCCGGCTGACCGTGGTGAACGCGGTAAGGCAACTGGTAATGCCCGCTCACCCGATAGGCCAGCGAACGGAACTCGCGGATTTCCTGAAACAGCACCGACGACATATCGCCTCCCAGATAATTGGACAACAGCCGTGCCACAAACCGTTCGCGCTGCTCGCCGACCGGCTCACCCAAAATATAGCTGCAAACGATGCTCTGCGAAACATCCGGTTTATCGACAAAGAACACGCAGGGCGAATCGTAGGCCTGCAATGTCCTCCGGCAAGGAGACACAGATTTGTGCCGGACTTTCTTCAACGGCAGGAAATGGCGAACCAGTGCCTCGACTTCGTCGGTCGAGAGATTCCCGCAGTAATGGATGTCGCAGGCGTAAGTCATCACCTCATGCAAAATACGAATCAGCTCCACCCCTTTCAGCTGCTTGATTTCAGCAAGCGAAAGCTTACGCAGGTAAACAGACTCCTCGCCGTAGAGCATCTTTTCCACGACGGCACGGGCGATACTTTCACTCGACTGATGGAACGATTTTTCGACGACCTTCGCTTCGTCAATCAGATGGTGAACCTTCTTCTGGTCAGCCTTTGCATGAGAAAGGAACGAGGCGACCAGCTCTATCGTCTGGCGGAAATTCGTTTCAAAGCCGGTTACCCGCACGACGAAGCTCCGCTCATTCACTTCAAAATTGAGCGTACTGCCTAACCGCTGGAGATACGTGCGAAACTCGTCGAACGAATAGCGGTCGGTGCCAATTTGCTGCAGGTAGTTGGCGATAAACAGGAGATGAGGCTCCGCGATAGTCCCGATGGAGAACAACAAATCAAAAGAAAAGAGGTCGTCAACGGGATTCTCGGTAGTGTAAAGCGTTACCAATGAAGTCAGTTCCCGAATCTGCATATTATTCGAATGAGCGTCGAGGAAACGAGGCTCGAGCACTTCGACCGGCCAGGATGCCAATTCGCGGGCATAAGCCGACGAAACTTGCGCCTGCTTGGGAATAACGGGGACATAATCAGGTTTCGGCAGGTTGTCTTTCGGATACTTCCCGGTTTTCTTGGTTGCAACGAGGTAATCTTCCGTAAAATATTTCGAGGCGACCCGTACGATATCATCTTTCGTCAGGCTGTCGATGCTTTTCACTTCTTCCAAGTATTCTTCCCAGGTCTTTCCCTGCGAATAGACGCGAATCATCAACTGGGCACGCGAACCGATATCTTCCAGCAACGAGATGTAATCACGCTTCTGCTCCAGTTTAAGACTCTGGAAGAACTCGTCGGTAAAATCGCCGGCTTTCAAGCGTTCAATTTCATTCCAAATCAGCTTCTCAGCAGTTGCATACGACTGGAAAAGCAGGCGAGGCATGACGATAATCGCCAGAATACCCGCCTCGTTCATCTGTTCATTGATGACCGAGGCCGCCAGCACCTTATGCTCGACAACCAACTTGTCCAGATAGCCTGTTCCGTTTCCATTATTCAACAGCGAAACCGCTACTTTCAGCGCAGTTTCATCCGGATGGTTGGCAGGCACGCCCCGGAAACCCATAGCCATCATTTTGACAAAAGGGACCGGCACTTTCAGATGAAACACTTCGCGGCCCTTAAACTCTGGCAGCAACGAAGTATGCCTTGGGACCTCTTTCCCCCTCGGGATACGTGAGAACGCCTCCTCTACAATCGGGAGAGTTGTTTCTATCTGGAAATCGCCGCAAAGAATCAACCCCATGTTCGATGC
>CALVFH010000003.1 GCA_944326775.1 uncultured Parabacteroides sp. | reverse complement strand
GAATGTCCGAACCCCCCGCTGCCGCGCTCGGTATCGTCGAGGACCTCTGTCGGTTGCCAACTTACCTGTTCGTAGCGGGCGATGACCATCTGGGCGATGCGCTCCCCGTCGTTTATCACGAAAGGCTCTTTCGAAAGGTTGACGAGGATGATGCCAATCTCGCCCCGGTAGTCGGCATCGATGGTGCCCGGCGTGTTCAGCAGGGTGATACCATGTTTCAGGGCCAGACCGCTGCGCGGACGCATCTGCGCCTCGTAGCCTTCGGGCAGAGCGATGTAGAGGCCAGTCGGAATCAGTCGCCGCTCCAGCGGTTGGAGAGTGACGGGTTCGGAAAGGTTGGCCCGGATGTCCATACCTGCCGAGAGAGGCGTCGCGTAGGCCGGGAGCGGATGGTGCGATTTATTGATAATCTTAACTTCCATATCGTTATGTTGTTGCGTCTTTTGTTCTGTCGTATTTATTTCTCATGCCAGTCGCTGTTGGCCTTGATGAGGGCAACCAGTTGCTCGACGGCTTCGGCTTCCGGGATATTTTTCAGGACGCATTGCTTTCCTTTGTAGAGGCTGATGCGTCCGACGCCGGCGCCGACATAGCCATAGTCGGCATCGGCCATTTCGCCCGGTCCGTTGACGATGCATCCCATGATACCGATTTTCAGGCCTTTCAGATGGGATGTCGCCGCTTTCACGCGGGCGATGGTCGCCTGTAAATCGTAGAGCGTCCGTCCGCAGCTGGGGCATGAGATGTATTCAGTCTTGCTGATGCGGGCGCGTGTGGCCTGCAGGATGCCGAAAGCACAGTTGCGCACTTCGCCGGCAGGGATGTGGGGGGCGACGAGCATCAGCCCGTTCCCCAGACGGTCTATCAGGAGGGCGCCCATATCGACGGCAGCATTCAGCTGGAGGTTTTCCTGCACGCTGTCGTTGTAATCTCTTCGGATGATGACCGGCAGGTGGATGTCGCGATGGGCCAGGCGGCGGAATGCGGCCCGCTGCTCATATAATCCGTCTGCGCGGTGCGTGGTGAGGACGAGTGCTGCATGCCGGTCGTTGCGGAGCTTGTCCAGCAGCTCGTTGGTTAGGTCGGCGTATGTAATTTCCAGGAACTTGGTTGGAGCGTCGGAGGCTTGGAAGGCGTCCAGTTCGCCCAACGTGAAATAAGGGAAGGTTCCCTCGATGTCGCCTTCCGGCGAAACGATGTCGGCACTTTTCCCATCGGCAGCCAAGGCGGCTACAACCGGGATGGCAAAGGCCGGATTGTCGGTGACGGAGGGCTGAACGGTTTCGGCTGGTCCGTTAGCGTCGCCGGCGGTTTCCGGATGGTCTTGGCCCAGCTCTTCCCAGTGCTCGAAATGGGCAAGCAGTTTCCGTGCGACGGGAATTTCAGCTTCCGGAGCCTCACTAAGCGATACGCGGATGGTATCGCCGATGCCATCGGCCAGCAAAGTCCCGATGCCGACGGCACTTTTGATGCGTCCGTCTTCGCCCTCGCCGGCTTCAGTAACGCCGAGATGGAGCGGGTAATGCATATCTTCTGCGTCCATCGTGCGGACCAGGAGGCGGACGGTCTGCACCATCACGACGGTGTTGGAGGCTTTGATGGAAATCACCACATCGGAGAAATGCTCATCCCGGCAGATACGGAGGAATTCCATACAGGAAGCGACCATGCCCTCGGGCGTATCGCCGTAGCGGCTCATGATGCGGTCGGACAGCGAACCGTGGTTCACGCCGATGCGTATCGCCGTGCCGTGTTCGCGGCAGATGTTGAGGAAAGGAACGAAGCGGTCGCGAATCTTCTGCAGCTCGGCAGCGTATTCTTCGTCGGTATATTCCAGATGGCTGAAAGTTTTTACCTTGTCCACATAGTTTCCGGGATTGATGCGGACCTTTTCAACCTGTTGCGCGGCTTCGTCGGCGGCCCGGGGGTTGAAATGGATATCGGCCACCAAAGGAGTATGGTAACCTTTTTCGTTCAGGCGTTGGCGGATGATGCCTAAGTTGCGTGCTTCACGCTCCCCCTGCGCCGTGAAACGGACGTATTCCGCACCGGCATCAATCATGCGGATGGCCTGGGCGACGGCCGCGTCGGTATCCATTGTCGAGACATTCGCCATCGACTGGACGCGGATAGGGAAATCGCCGCCCATCGGTGTGTTCCCGATGTGGGCGACAGAAGATTTGCGACGTTTATATCCCATTTAATTTGTTTTGTATTTAAAGGAAACTTTGGCCAGGTCTTCGTTGGCCTTTACGATTTTCTTTTTGAGGCTTTCCTTGTAGTCGGCCAGTTTCTGCTGCAGGTTTTCATCGCCGACCGACAGGATTTGGACAGCTAAGATGCCGGCATTGAGTGCGCCGTTGATGCCGACCGTAGCAACCGGGATTCCCGGAGGCATCTGTACGATGGCAAGGAGAGCATCCATACCGTCGAGCGTTGAATTGATCGGCACGCCGATAACGGGAACCGTTGTCATCGAGGCAATCACGCCGCAGAGGTGGGCAGCCATGCCAGCCGCAGCAATAATTACTTTGATTCCTCTGTCTTTTGCTCCTTTGGCAAACGCTTCAACTTCCTCGGGAGTGCGGTGTGCGGAAAGAGCATGCATCTCGAACGGAATTTCCATTTCGTCGAGGAACTTGGCCGCTTTTTCCATAACGGGCAGATCAGAGGTGCTGCCCATGATGATACTTACGATTGGAGTCATGTTATGAGTAGTTTATTAAGTTATTAGGATGTGAATTAAATCGTTGAGTTTTTGAGTTGAGCGTTCATGAGCCGTAATTCCCATAACCCGGCAACTCAAAAACTCAAAACTCACATTAATTATTAATCAATTTCTGATATTCTTCAGCAGAAAGCAGTTCGTCCAGTTCGGCAGCGTCGTTCATAGACATCTTGATGAGCCAGCCTTTGCCGTACGGATCTTCATTAACCAGCTGAGGCGCATCTTCGAGTTCAGCATTGACTTCCAAAACTTTGCCGCCTACCGGCATGAAGAGGTCAGAAACAGTTTTTACGGCTTCAATCGTGCCGAATGATTCTTCTTTGGCAATCGTTTCGCCTTGTGAGGTGATATCAACATAAACGATTTCACCCAATTCGCTTTGGGCATAATCCGTAATACCAACATAGGCGGCGTCGCCATCTACACGAATCCATTCATGGTCTTTCGTGTACTTTAAATCTGTAGGAAAATTCATAAACTTAGTGTTTTTAAATGAATAAATAGATGTAACTTAACAACGAGGATACAAAGATACAGATAAATCCCAAACAGAAGCCGGCATAGACCTGCATCGGTGTATGTCTTTTCAAAATGAGCCGCGATGTGCCTACACAGCCTGCTATGCAGAAGGCAATCATCAGTCCCACGTAGGGATTGGTCATTTGAATTTGAGCCATGCCCATAATGCCACCGATCAGTCCTCCGATGCCAATCGCATGCGCACTGATTTTCCAGGCGAAATTGATGAGCAAGGCGATGAACAGGGCTGAACAGGCTCCGAGAATCTGGGCAACCAGCCAGCCGGGCATCAGCATCTTGTTGAGGAAGAATGCGGTTGAAAGGAGTGCGCAGATAAAGACCAGATAAGGCAATATCCGCTCACGCCGTTTTGTCAGTTCGGAATCGCTGGCCCCTCCGCTTTTCACCATCAGATAGATGAACAGGGCCGGGATGCCGGCCGTCATCAGGAAGGTCCCGCAGACCAGCCAGAGCTTTAATTCCATCGGGAAAAGCGACAGGTAGGTAAATGTCAGAGCGAGGATAAGCCCGTAGGTTACCATCATCAACGGATGGAACATCCCGGAAATAATCGTGGCGAATATCTTCATTTTCATGCCTCAAATCTCCTTTCTCAACCGGGCCACGGGGATACCCAGCTGTTCGCGGTATTTCGCCACGGTTCTCCGGGCAATCACATAGCCTTTTTCTTTCAGGATAGCCGCCAGCTCCTCGTCGGTCAGCGGTTTCCGCTTGTCTTCCGCATCGATATGCTCTTTCATGATTTTTTTGACCTCGCGGGTAGAGATTTCTTCGCCGCTGTCGGTCTGCATCGATTCGGAGAAAAAATATTTCAAGGGATAAATCCCGTAGTTCGTCTGTACGTATTTGCTGTTGCTGACACGCGAGATGGTGGATATATCGTAGCCTGCCCGTTCGGCAACATCTTTCAGAATCATTGGATGCAAGGTCGATTCGTCGCCTGTCAGGAAAAAATCGCGTTGCAAGTAGAGGATGGCCTCCATCGTGCGGAGCAGTGTCTCCTGCCGTTGTTTGATTGCATCGATGAAGCCCTGTGCCGCATCCAGTTTTTGTTTGACAAACTGTACAGCCTCGCGACGCTCACTCGTCTGGTTGGCTTTATTGTTTGCATAATCCTGAAACATATCCGCATATTCCCGGTTGATGCGCAGGTCGGGAACGCCCCGGTTGTTCATGGAAAGTGTCAGCTCTCCGTTGTTGGAATCCACGATGAAGTCCGGGATTACCTGCGTCATCGCCTCATCCATTCGTCCTCCCCAGTCGTTGCCGGGCTTGGGATTCAGAAGCGTAATTTCGCGGATAGCCTTTTTCAGCATCGCTTCGTCGATGTTCAATCCCTTTTGAATCTTGTCGTAATGTTTACGGGTAAATTCTTCGAAATAATCTTTCAGCACGCGGGTAGCCAGACGAGTCGCTTCGGTCTGTTCGCGTTTCTGGAGTTGCAGCAAAAGACACTCCTGCAAATTGCGGGCACCGATACCTGGCGGATCCAAATCCTGGATAACCTTCAGCACGCGCTCTACTTCCTTTTCCTCTACTTCCAGGCCCGCCTGAAAGATCAGGTCGTCGGCAATGGCCGAAAGATCGCGGCGCAAGTATCCGTCGTCGTCAATATTCCCGATGATATATTCAGCAATCTTTACCTCTTTTTCCGGCAAGTCCCGCAGTCCCAACTGTTCCAGCAAATGTTCATTAAGCGATTCCCCGACCGAGAAAGGAATATCCTCTTTCTTTTCAGCCCTTTCGCTGAGTTCGCGCAGCTTGTAATCCGGAATATCGTCTTCCGTCAGGTAGTCGCCCAGCGAGAGGTCTTCGTTCGCATCTGTTGCCTCTGATTCTTCGTCGTTCGGGCCGATGGACTCGTCCGTTTCGGCGTCGCTTTCCGATTCTTTACCTTCTTCCAGAGCCGGATTCTCCTCCAGTTCATGTTTTACCCGCTCTTCCAGTTCTACGGTAGGAAGTTCCAGTAAACGAATCAGCTGCAGTTGCTGCGGCGAAAGTTTCTGCTGTAATTTTTGCTGTAACTGTTGCTTCAACATATCAAGACTTTCTAAATTCTTGCAAATATAAATCTTTTGCCTCAGCTTTACGTCGGCTATGAGTTAAAAGGCGTTTATATCAAATTTTCCTTTATTAATTTTCTAACTTTGCGACTTGATAAATGAGCTATAGCTATGTACAAAGTTTTAGTGACTTACGATATGTTCCGCGAGGGTTTTACGGAACTGGAAGAAAGGTATGAAGTGACTTTTCCCGAAGGGCGCGATTTTACGGTTGAAGAAGTCTGGGAGATGATTCCCGAATATGATGTTTTATGCTCGATGTTTGATTTTCCGGTCAATAAAGAGCTGATAGACCATGCGACGAACCTGAAGCTGGTCTCCAACTATGCAGTGGGCTACAATAATATTGATGTCGCCTACGCCTTGTCGAAGGGTCTTACCGTCACTAACACACCCGGCCCGGTGACGGCTCCGACAGCTGATATCGCTTTGGGACTGATGCTCGACGCCGCCCGCCGCATCACCGAATGCGACCGCAAGCTGCGCACGCTCGGAAAACGCATGAAAGTCGGTGTTTTGGAGAATTTGGGTGTGCCGCTGACTGGAAAAACGCTGGGGATAATCGGTATGGGGCGTATCGGCAAAGCACTGGCCAAGCGGGCGGCCGCCTGCGGGATGGAAGTCATTTACCACAACCGTCACCAGCTTTATATCGACGAGGAAACCCGCCTGAATGTGGAATATGTCTCTAAAGAAGATTTATTGGCCCGTGCCGATTTTGTTTCGCTCAATGCGCCGCTGACGCCCGAGACGCGGCATATCATCGGTGAATCAGAGCTCCGTCAGATGAAACCCACGGCGATTTTAATCAATACGGCCCGCGGACCGTTAGTTGACGAGCGGGCGCTGGTCAACGCTTTGCGCGAAGGGATTATCCACGGCGCCGGGCTGGATGTCTTTGAGTTTGGCGATTACCCGCTGCCCGAATTGCTCGAGCTGGACAATGT
This sequence comes from uncultured Parabacteroides sp., assembly GCA_944326775.1. GTDB lineage: Bacteria > Bacteroidota > Bacteroidia > Bacteroidales > Tannerellaceae > Parabacteroides. The sequence continues at coordinate 48,019 of CALVFH010000003.1, read as the reverse complement.
GGTGCTTTGCCCCCATATCGGGACACAGACGCTTGAAACCCGCATCGAAATGGCGCGTGCCGTCAGCAACAATGTGATTGGATTTTTTGAAAACGATCGCCCGATTACCCGCGTTTTACATCCATGACAGCCGATGCCATCCTTGCAGACCTGCAAACCCTCGCCTCGCCTCAAAAGGCGGCGCATCTGAGCCGTTTTTTCAAGACGGGACCGGGTGAATACGGTGAGGGAGACCTTTTCTTGGGTATTCCGGTTCCTGCAACCCGGAATGTTGCCAAAAAACACCGTTTCGCCCCACTCGCCGAGTTGCACCAGTTGCTCCAAAGCCCGTGGCACGAGGCGCGCCTTTGCGCCTTGCTGATACTGGTTCTCCAGATGCAGCGTGCTCCTGCCGATTCGCCTCTCCGCGAAGAAATCTTTCGTTTCTATCTGGCGCATACCCGCCGGTGCAATAATTGGGACCTTGTCGATTTGAGTTGTCCGTATCTCGTCGGCGCTTATCTTCTTGACAAGCCACGCGAGGTGCTTTATGTCCTTGCCGACAGTTCGAACTTGTGGGAGCAGCGCATCGCCCTGGTTTCGACGCTACCCCTCATCCGCCACGACGATTTTACCGACATCCTGGCTCTTTCCGTCCGTCTGATGTCGCATCCGCACGATTTGATTCACAAAGCTATCGGCTGGATGCTTCGTGAGGTCGGCAAATGTCATCGTCCCACACTGACCAGCTTTCTTGCGACGTATAAACGCCAACTACCCCGCACGGCATTGCGTTATGCCATCGAACATTATCCGGAGGAAGAGCGGAAGGCGTGGCTGGCAAAAGATTAGTTGTTTTCGACATTTGAAATAAACATATCTAAAATTGTTTTTCTTCTGACAAGTAGGGAGAATGATAATTTTTAGCTAAGTTTGCGGAAGTTGAATATCATATTAAATTTAATCACCATGAAACATCTCCTTTCTTTGGCGCTGATAGTCTTTGTGGCTTTCTCGGCGCATGCGGCTGAAGTCGGCAGACAGTTTATCCGGATTGCTACCGAAGCAACGGATTTGATTTTGAGCACGGCGCCCAACGGGCGACTCTACCAGGTTTATTTAGGCCCTAAATTATTACATGAAGAGGATTTCGGGCATTTTTCACCCTATACGCGCCGTGGTTCGGACAGTAGTGCGGCCACCCGCGGCTGGGAAGCGTATATGACGGCTGGCATGGAAGATTATTTCGAACCGGCTTTGCAGGTGACTCACGCCGACGGGAATATGAGCTCGCTGCTGAAATATGCCTCTTCGCAGACGAACCAGATTGACGAAAATGTGACGGAAACCATCGTCACACTGAAAGATGACGCATATCCGCTGGAAGTAAAACTTCATTATGTGGCGTATGCCCGCGAAAATATTATCAAGACTTGGAGCGAAATTGTCCACCAGGAAAAGAAGCCGGTGCTGCTTCACCGCTATGCGTCGGGTATTATCTATTTTGAACGGCCCAGTTATTATCTGACGGAGTTCAGCGGCGACTGGGCGCAGGAGATGCAGATGAACCATCAGCAGTTGCAGTTTGGCAAGAAAATGATCGACACGAAATTAGGCTCGCGCGCAGCCATGCATGCTTATCCGTTCTTTGAATTAGGATTCGGCCAGCCGGCAGAGGAATCGCGCGGCGAAGTGGTGATGGGTACGATTGGCTGGACCGGGAATTACCGCTTTACCTTCGAAGTGGACAATCTGAAGAACTTGCGCGTTCTGGCAGGTATCAATCCGTTTGCTTCAACTTATGAATTGCAGCCGGGGGAAGTCTTCACGACTCCGGAGTTCATCTTTACGCGTAGCGATGAAGGAAAAGGGCAGGCCAGCCGGAACTTCCACGACTGGGCACGCAATTATCAGTTGAAAGACGGCAATGGCGACCGCCTGACGTTGCTGAATAATTGGGAAAACACCGCATTTACTTTCGACGAAAAGATTTTGGGTGAATTGATGAAAGAAGCCAAGCATTTGGGTGTCGATATGTTTCTCCTCGACGATGGTTGGTTTGGAAACAAATATCCGCGCAACAACGATCGCGCCGGTTTAGGCGATTGGGAAGCGATGGAGAGCAAATTGCCTAACGGTGTGCCCGGACTTGTCCGTTTGGCGAAAGAAGCTGGGGTGAAATTCGGTATCTGGATTGAGCCGGAGATGGTAAATCCGAAAAGCGAGCTGATGGAGAAGCATCCGGATTGGGCAATCCGCCTTCCGAACCGCGAAACTTACTATTATCGCAACCAGCTGGTACTCGATTTGAGTAATCCGGAAGTCCAGGACCATGTTTTCGGCGTGGTGGACAAATTGATGACGGAAAATCCGGAAATCGCTTATTTCAAATGGGATTGTAACAGTCCGATTACGAATGTCTATTCTCCGTATCTGAAAGAAAAACAAAACCAGCTTTATGTGAATCATGTGCGCGGCGTATATAATGTTTTCAAACGGGTGAAGGAAAAATATCCTGATTTGCCGATGATGCTTTGTTCAGGAGGTGGAGCACGCTGCGATTACGAAGCCTTGAAATATTTTACCGAGTTTTGGTGCAGCGACAACACCGATCCGGTGGAGCGCCTGTTCATCCAGTGGGGATTCTCGCAATTTTTCCCGACGAAAGCCATGTGCGCCCATGTGACAAGCTGGAATAAGAATACAAGCATTAAATTCCGCGTGGATGTAGCCATGATGTGCAAATTAGGCTTCGATATCGGCTTGAAGGAGCTTTCGGACGATGAATTGGCTTATTGCCAGCAAGCAGTAAGCAATTACAATCGCCTGAAGCCTGTCATCCTCGAGGGAGACTTCTTCCGATTGGTATCGCCTTATGAAACGAACCACACGGCCGTCATGCATGTCAGCAAAGCCAAAGATAAAGCGTTGGTTTATGCGTACGACATCTATCCCCGTTTTCAGGAAAAAACATTCGCTGTTCGTCTGCAAGGACTGGATCCGGAGCGCATGTACAAGGTGGAAGAAATCAATCTGATGCCTGGTGCCAAATCGCGTTTCGCCCAGAACGGCCAGGTTTTTTCGGGAGATTATCTGATGAAGGTTGGTCTCTATGCCTTGACACCGCAGACGTTGCAGAGCCGTATTTTGGAGGTGACAGCCCAGTAAGCGTTACATTTGACCTCTTTATATGAGCGAAAGGGCTCGCTTTTATGAACCACTTATTCAGATGGTTATAAATAGCGAGCCCTTTCCATGTCTGCCTGTGTCTAATCTTTGTAACATCTTTGTAACATCTTTGTAATAGATATAACAATTATATTACCGACCTTTGTACCCGGAAACATAATACTTTTTACTCCATTTATGGAAACATTTTATTTTATCTTAGTTCTATTCCTGTTTTTGCTGGCAGTCTTCGACCTGAACGTAGGGGTCAGCAACGACGCGGTTAATTTCCTCAATTCGGCTATAGGTTCGAAAGCAGCGTCGTTTAAAGTAATCATGGCGATTGCCGCGTTGGGTATCATGGTGGGAGCAACGCTCTCGAACGGTATGATGGATATTGCGCGGCATGGCATTTATCAACCCCAGCATTTTTATTTCGACGAGATTATGTGTATCCTCGTGGCCGTGATGCTGACGGATGTCGTTCTGCTTGACATCTTTAACTCTTTAGGAATGCCAACCTCCACCACGGTGTCGATGGTCTTCGAGCTCTTGGGTGGAACAGTGGCTTATTCATTGATTAAGATTGCCAATGACCCGACACAATCACTTGGGGAGTTGATGAATACCGACAAGGCCCTGACGGTTATCCTGGCCATCTTCCTGTCGGTCGCCATCGCTTTCTTCTTCGGTCTGGTGGTCCAGTATATTTCCCGATTGCTGTTTACTTTCAATTATAAAAAGCAGGAAAAGTATTATATCGCGATTTTCGGCGGATTGGCAGCTACTGCCATTGTTTACTTTATGCTGATTAAAGGTTTGAAAGGAAGCAGCATAGACGGAACCGCCTTCGTACAATATATAGAAACACATACCTCGACCATCGTCTGGGTCTCCTTGGTCTTTTTCACCATCCTGATGCAGGTTCTGCATTGTTTGAAGGTAAATGTCTTTAAGATTATCATTCTGATGGGAACTTTCGCCTTGGCCCTGGCTTTTGCGGGGAACGACCTGGTGAACTTCATCGGTGTGCCTCTGGCCGGCTATTCGTCGTATTGCGATTTGATGGCGCAAGGCGGAACAACGACTACCGATACCTTTCTGATGACTTCTTTGCTGGAACCTGCCAAGACTCCGTGGTATTTCCTGGTCGGTTCGGGTCTGATTATGGTAATCTCTCTGATTACTTCCAAGAAAGCCCACAATGTGGTTAAAACCTCCTTGGATTTGTCTCGCCAGTCGGAAGGCGATGAGAATTTTGGAACTTCTCCGGTAGCACGAGTGCTGGTGCGTACCACAACCAATATGGCCATGACCATCACGAGCGTTATCCCGGAACCTGTCAAGGCGTGGGTCAATAAACGTTTCGACAGTTCGGAAATGATTATGGAAAATAAAGCCAGCTTCGACCTGGTGCGTGCTTCCGTGAATGTCGTCCTTTCCGGTTTGCTGATTGCCGTCGGGACCTCGCTGAAATTGCCGCTTTCCACGACTTACGTTGCATTTATGGTCGCTATGGGTAGTTCGTTGGCCGACCGGGCTTGGGGACGCGAAAGCGCCGTCTTCCGCATTACGGGTGTGCTTTCCGTCATTGGCGGATGGTTTATTACCGCCGGAGCTGCCTTTACCATTTGCTTTATCGTGACCCTGATTATCTACTGGGGCGGCATTCCTGCGATTATCGCCATGGTTGGATTGGCTGTTTATTCGTTGATCCGAAGCCAGATTGCCTATAAGAAGAAGATGCATAAGGAAGCCCTGAAGGAAGAAGTCAACAATACGGTTGCCCAGTTGCAGAAAGCCAACAGCCCGTATGAAGCCTTGAAACTTTTCCGCAAGCACAGCCGCGAAGAACTGGAAGACACCCTCCGTTTCTCTTCCGAAATGCTGGGTCGTTCAGTCGATGCCTTTGCCCATGAAAACTTGAAAGAAATCCGCAAGGTTCTGGCTTCCATCGAAGAGAAGAAAATCCACCTGAAGCAGGTGAAGCGTGTCGGAACCCTGGGCGTTACCCAACTGGAGCACGACATCGCCGTCGAGAAAGGTCTTTACTACTATCAGAGCAACGATTTCGCCAGCGAGATCGTGTTCAGTATCCGTCGTTTGGCCGAGCCTTGCAAGGAACATATCGACAACAACTTCAATCCGTTGAGCGAAGTACAGAAGAACGATTTCGGCAAGGTGGTAAGAGAAATCCAGGCTTATCTGGGGCGTTGTGCCGATATGATCAATAAAAACGATTACGACCCGCAGCACGATCTGATTGTGGAATCGACCCACCTGAGCGCCTGCCTCACCCAGCTGAAAAAGGAAGAGCTGAAGCGAATCCAAGGTCAGGAAGGCGTAAGTACGAAAGTCAGCATGGTTTATCTGAATATGCTGCAGGAAGCTGCCAACGTGGTTTCGTTCAGTTGCAATCTGATTAAGGTAAGCCATAAGTTCCAGCAGGCGTAATTCTTTTATTTTCCGTAAGGAGATACGCCGAAGAACCGAAAAATTGTCGTACCTTCGGCGGATAAAGAGAAAAATCGTAAAACATGAAAACATTATTGCTTACATGCGCCCTGGCCTTGTCGGCTTCGGGCGCGATGGCACAAGGCTATCAATTTAAAGACGAAGTGCGTGTGCCGGCTACTTCCGTGAAGAATCAGGCTTCGACCGGTACGTGCTGGTGCTTTGCCACTACGTCGTTCATGGAATCCGAACTGCTCCGTATGGGCAAGGGAGAATATGATCTTTCGGAAATGTTTATCGTCCGTCAGAAATACCTGAACCAGATGAAGGACAACTACCTGCGCCGTGGCAAAGGCAACGTGGGGCAGGGGAGCCTCTCGCCGACATGGTTCCATGCCTTCGAGCAGGTGGGCATCGTGCCGGAGGAAGTTTATCACGGCATCAACTACAATTCGGAAACGCACAACCACCAGGAGCTTGCCGCTTACGTGGAAAGTATCTCCGAAACGGCTGTCAAATTGCGGAAAAATACACCCGAATACCAAGAGCTTGTAAACAGCCTGATGGATATTTATCTGGGAAAACTCCCCGAAAAATTCACCTATCAAGGGAAAGAATACACTCCGAAGAGCTTTGCCGAATCGCTGGGCCTGAACCTCGACGATTATGTTGAGCTGATCAGCTTCACCCATCAGCCGTATTACGAAAAGTTCGATGTGGAAGTGCCCGACAACTGGGAACACGAACGGATGTACAACCTTCCCCTCGACGAACTGATGGAAACGATGGATTACGCCCTGAAAAACGGCTATAGCGTCTGCTGGGATGGCGATGTGAGCGAGAAGGGTTTCTCCTTCACCCACGGCGTGGCCATCAATCCGGAAGTCAACAAGGTGGATGATTACGCGACGACCGACCGCGCCCGTTTCGAGAAAATGAAACCCCAGGAACGCCTGGAGGAAGTCTATAAGTTCGAACGCCCTTATCCGGAAATCAACGTGACGCCGGAAGTCCGTCAGGCCGGCTACGAAACCTTCGTAACGACCGACGACCATCTGATGCACGTCACCGGCATCGCGCACGACCAGAACGGGACGAAATATTACATCACCAAGAATTCCTGGGGAACCGAGCGCAATGCTTTCGGCGGCTATCTGAACATGTCCGAGAGCTTTGTCCGGGCAAAAACCATTTATATTCTGGTGCATAAAGATGCCATTCCTGCCGCCATACGTGAAAAACTGAAAGACTAAGGCAGGGTCTCCTTCATGCCGGCGGTGTTTCGTTCTGCCGGCATGATTTTTTTGTATAATCACTTTATAAATCGCTTAACTATGAATTTCAAAGATTTTTTCTACTTCACGCGTGCCGACCGGCGGGCACTCAGCCTCTTGCTTTTTCTGATGATAGCCGGTTGGGTTGTCCTCTATGTTTTTAATCCCTCTTTGGCCAGTCCGGAAGAGCCGGTGCAGGCCGTCGCGTCTCCGCTTGTGCCTCCGGAAACCGGGGCGGGGGATAGCCTGAAGCTGGAAAGACCGGCAGCTCCCGATACGGTGCCTGCCCGTCGTCCGTTGCCTCAGAGGGCCACCGCCAAACCCAAAAAGGAGCGGCGGAAATTCTACCAACCCTATGTCTCCCAGAAATATCCTCCGGGAACGATTGTGGAGCTGAATGCTGCCGACACCACTTCGCTGAAGCGTGTTCCCGGCATCGGCCCTGTCTTTGCCCGCCGCATTGTCAAGTTCCGCCAGCTTTTGGGCGGCTTTTATTCGGTCGGGCAGCTGCGTGAGGTCTATGGCATAGATGAAGAACGCTACCAGTCGTTGGCGCCGTGGTTTTGCGTCGATACGGCGGGTATCACGCCGCTCCGGGTGAACCAGCTCAGCTATGGCGATTTGGCCCGTCATCCGTATCTGTCGAATGCCCAGGCGCGCATCCTCTGCCAGCTTCGGGCAAGGCGCGGGCGGCTCACGGGGTGGAAAGAATTGCTGCTGCTCGAGGAGTTCGGGGAGAAAGAACGGCAACGGCTCGCGCCTTACCTCTCTTTTGAATAATGGCTCTATATTTGGGTGTTCAAAGTTTTGGCAGGCTAAATCCCACCCTACATTTGGGTGTCCAAGGCTTTGGTAGGTCAAATCCCACCCTACATTTGGGCTTCCAAGGCTTTGGTGAGCCAAATCCCACCCTACATTTGGGTGTCCAAAGCTTTAGTGAGGTAAATCCCACCCTACATTTGGGCTTCCGGAGCCTTGGTGAGGCAAATCCTACCCTACATTTGGCACTTCCAGGCCTGGATGAGGCAAATCCCACCCTACATTTGGCACTTCCCGGTCGGAATGAGGCAAATCCCACCTTACATTTGGCATTTTCCGACCGGGATGAGGCAAATCCTACCCTACATTTGACTTTTCCACACCCGTGGAAAGGCATCCCAAAGCCTTGGCGGGCCGTTCCACACCCGTGGAAAGGTATCCCAAAGCCTTGGCGGGTCGTTCCACACCCGTGGAAAGGTATCCCAAAGCTTTAGCGGGTCGTTCCACACCCGTGGAAAGGCATCCCAAAGCCTTAGCGGGCCATTCCACACCCGTGGAAAAGGGTTCCAAAGCCTTGGCGAGCCATTCCACACCCGTGGAAAAGGATTATTTGTTGCAAAAAGCCTCATATTATCTACATTATTATTATTTTTGCAGGCAAATTGTAACAAATGGATAACGATTGGAAAACGAGGACCACGCTGCTGTTGGGCGAAGAGGCGATGAACAAATTGGCGGGCAGTCATGTGCTGGTCGTCGGTCTGGGCGGCGTAGGCGCTTATGCGGCGGAGCAGATTTGCCGGGCAGGGGTCGGAAAAATGACGATTGTCGATGCGGACCAGGTGAATGTCAGCAACCTGAACCGCCAGCTTCCGGCTTTGCATTCCACTTTGGGGAAACCAAAGGCCGAGGTGATGGCGGCACGCCTGCTGGACATTCATCCCGGCTTGCAGCTGGTGGTGAAAAACCTGTTCCTGCGCGATGAGGAAACGGAAACGATTCTGGACGAGGCGCATTACGATTTTGTGGTCGATGCCATCGATACCCTCAGTCCGAAGGTCTTCCTGATTTACCACGCCTTGCAACGCCATATCCCGATTGTCTCGTCGATGGGCGCCGGGGCCAAGGTCGATCCGTCGGCCATCCGCCTGGCGGATATTTCGAAAACGACCAACTGCGCCTTGGCAAAAGCGGTGCGCAAGCGGCTGCGGGGGTTGGGAATCCAAAAGGGACTGCCGGTGGTGTTCTCGACGGAGATGGCCAATCCGCAGGCGGTGATTGAGGTGACCGATGAAACCTGCAAACGGACGACCACGGGGACGGTCTCCTATATGCCGGCGATGTTCGGGTGTTACCTGGCTTCCTACGTTATCCGCCAGTTGGCAACGCTATAAAACACAATATGATATACGCAGAAAACATAACGAAATCTTTCGGGACCTTGCAGGTGCTGAAAGGCATTACCCTGAAGATAGAAGAGGGCGAGATTGTTTCGATTGTCGGGCCGAGCGGGGCGGGGAAGACTACCCTGTTGCAGATTCTCGGCACGCTCGACAAGGCGGATACGGGCTTGCTTACCATCAATGGGACGGATGTCCGGAGTTTGCCGGAACCGAAACTCGCGGCTTTCCGGAACCGGAATATCGGTTTCGTGTTTCAGTTCCACCAGCTTCTCCCAGAGTTTACCGCCCTGGAGAATGTGATGATTCCGGCCTTGATAGCCCGGGAAAACCCGGTGGAGGCGGAGCGGAGGGCACGCGAAATCCTCGGCTTCCTGCGTCTCTCCGACCGGGAGGGGCATAAGCCGGCAGAGCTTTCGGGCGGAGAGAAACAGCGGGTGGCGGTGGCTCGTGCGCTGATCAACAATCCGTCGGTGATTCTGGCAGACGAACCTTCGGGCAGCCTGGATACCCGGAACAAGGAGGAACTGCATGCCCTCTTTTTTGAATTGAGGGATAAGATGGGACAGACGTTTGTCATCGTCACCCATGACGAACAGCTGGCCAAGAATACGGATCGGGTGATACATATTAAAGATGGAGTAGTATTGTAATCATGGAAAAGGAACGAGTGACCTTTGGCAGCAAGCTGGGGGTGATATTGGCTACCGTGGGCTGTGCGGTGGGTTTGGGAAGTATCTGGCGTTTTCCTTATATGGTGGGCGAGAATGGCGGAGGAGCCTTCCTGCTGGTGTTTATTATCTGTACCGCGGTGCTGGGATTGCCGATCATGATCACGGAGTTTTTCATCGGGCGCCATTCGCGGAGCAATGCCGCCGGGGCGTTCAAGAAGCTGGCTCCGCATACGCAGTGGAAATGGATTGGCTACAACGGGGTGCTGGCGGCCTTCCTGATTTTGGGTTTCTATTCGGTCGTTTCCGGCTGGACCCTGGAATATATCTGGCAGGCGATGACGGGTTCGCTGGAAGGAAAGACGACAGCTGAATTTACGCAAGACTTCCAGCAGTTTTCTACGAGTGCGCTGCGCCCGATCGTCTGGACGGTTGTCTTTGTTTTCCTGACGCACTTTATCATCGCGTCCGGTGTGGAGAAAGGGATTGAGCGGGCCTCGAAGGTGATGATGCCGGCGCTGTTTTTCATCCTGATTGCTTTGTGCATCCGCTCGGTGACGTTGCCGGGCATGGAGGAAGGGTTGGATTTCTTCTTCCATCCGGATTTCGATAAAATCACCTCTTCCGTTATCCTGAGCGCGATGGGGCAGACGTTCTTCTCCATGAGTATCGGGATGGGCTGCCTGATTACCTATTCTTCTTATTTTGGAAAAGATACGAATTTGCAGACGACGGCACTGGAGGTGATTGTGCTGAATACGTTGGTGGCTGTCTTGGCGGGAATCATGGTGTTCCCGGCGGTGTTCAGCTTCGGCATAGAGCCGACGGCCGGACCGGAGCTGGTGTTTATTACGCTTCCGAATATCTTTGCCCAGTTGCCTTTTGGAAGTCTGTGGTCGTTTGTGTTCTTTATCTTGCTGGCATTGGCAGCCCTGACCTCGACGATTTCGTTGCATGAGGTGGCGACGGCCTATATCCATGAGGAATATCATCTGACGCGGAAACAGGCGGCCTGGCTTGTATCGATTGGAGTCTGCATTTTGGGAGCATTGGCTTCCCTTTCCTTTGGATTGCTGAGGGAATATACCATTGGCGGGCTGATCTTCTTCGATGCGCTGGATTATCTGACGGCAAAGATCATGATGCCGCTCGGCGGGATGTTCATCTGCATCTTTGTCGGCCTCCGTATCGACAAGAAAATTCTGAAAGAGGAACTGACGAATCAGGGCACCATTCCTTTCTATTTCTTCAACACCTATGCGTTTGTGGTGAAATACATCGCGCCGATAGCGATTGGGCTTATTTTCCTGAATGAATTAGGAGTGTTCAAATTCCTGAAGTAAGGCTTCAACCTGCAATCGATTTCTGAAGGACGAGGATGCTTTCCGGTCCCATGTTGAACAGCAAATCGGCAATACTTAGATTGGGCAGGAAGCCAAACTTCTCCTGGAATACCTGGTAGTAAGGTTGCGGACGGAATTCCGGGTCGTCGGTCTGGTGTTTCGGACTGATGGATTCCCGGAAATCATGTTCGGCCACGGGAGTGTAGGCAGTTGTCCGGATAATCTGTGGCTCAAAATCCATCAGCCGGCAGATGGTTTCGCGCAAACTTTCGTTGTAATCAATCAGAAATTCATATTTCTTCTCGTAGAAAGGAGCAAAATCTTCTTCATAATACTCAAAGAAAGGACTCATCCGATAGGCAGAGACCAGAGCGTGCCAATGCAGTTTGCGCCAGTTCCCGTGGTCGGAAATCCGGATATCTTGCGTAAGGCATTTGAGGGTGTCGGGTTTGACAATCGGAATGGAAAGGGCCAGCGGACCGTTGGCTGCGGCGATGATGCAGCGGTTCCGGTAGGTCTGTTTCTGGAAATTTTCCTGCGTTTCCAAAAGAATTTCACCATATTGCAACATTTTGGCATATTGCTGGACAGGACCCAGATAGGCCGTGGATAGGATTGCGCGCATATTTGTCATTCGTGATTATTCTTATGCCATCTGCATATCGCCGTCCCTACAATATGGTCTTTGGGAATAAGACCGAGGTGACGGGAATCGATAGCTTCGTTCGTATTGTCTGATAACAACCAATAGTAGTCTTGCTGGAAGAAGAAAAAGGTGGTTTCCTTGCCGTCAAGATAGAGTTTGCCGTTGCTGAATATCGCTTTTCCTCCCGTTTCGGACAGGATTGCCTCGCGGCAGGCCATTAAGGACGAGCTGTCGAGGCGGTAGGCGCGTCCTTTCTTGGGAATCACCAGCTGGTAAGGCTGGATTTGCCGACAGACAAACTGTTGGCTTAATTTGTCCCCCAAGGCTTCCCGTAACTGATATTCCTCGAAAGTGGTCAGGCTAAGGGTAATGCCATAGGGTTCTGGTTGCAAATCGCGGACAGGAATCTGCAATTGTTCCGCTTGGCTCAAAAAGGTTTCTTTGAGGTTTAAGGATACGAAATACGTATTCAGAGCACGGGGCGAGCGCGGGAAATCTTTTCCATTGATGCGGTAGTTTTCAGAAGAAATCAAGACCGTATCGCCCGGCATGCCGATGCAACGGCTGACAAAGAGGGGACGAAGGAGCGAATCTTGTCGGAGCGGACTGACGAACAATACAATGTCGTTCTGTTGTGGCGGGAAACAGGTTGTGCATTTGTTGACTAAGATACCATCACCTTCATGCAATGCAGTTTCCATTGCTGGCGTAGAAATACGGAAGGATTCACATAGCCATACGCGTGTTGCCCAAACTATTCCAACCGCCACGAGGAGGGTAATCAACCACCCCAACATTATTTTCGTTCCTTTGCCCAACATTGGTTAGTCTTTATGAACCCAGCGGAAAAGACGTTCCCAACGGATTTTACCGTCAAACCAGTTCCGGTCTTTGTCTAAAGAAAGCCAGATCATGATGGGTTTCCCGACGATATGGTCTTCCGGAACAAAGCCCCACGAGCGGCTGTCGGCACTATTATGGCGGTTGTCGCCCATCATCCAATAATAGTCGTATTTGAATGTGTATTCATTTACAGGCTTTCCATTGATATAGGCTTGTCCGTCTTTTACCTCCAGGTCGTTGTTTTCGTAGTTTCTGATGCAACGATAATAAAGGGCCAAGTTCCATTCATTCAGTTCGATAGTCGCACCCTTCTTGGGAATCCAGATAGGTCCGTAGTTGTCGCGCGTCCATCCTGTCTGGTAATTTACCGGATACATCATGCTTCCCCCTAAGGCATCGGGTTCGATCACGACTTTCTTGACAAACGGAAATGCTTTGGCAATCGTCAATGCTTTTTCAGTCAGGGGCATCCGGTAAACGGGATTGTACTGTCCGCTGACATTCGGCTGGAATCCAAGGAAAGAGAGCAATTCGGCACCTGTTCCATTGCCGCTGCCAATCAAAGCCCGGTCATCTTTGCTGACATCCATCAGGCGGAACTGCTCTTCATTGAACATGGTTCCGTCGGTCTCTACATAGTAGTTGTACTGCATGTTTTCCGGATTTTCGGCTGCTTCTCCGTTGATATATACCTGATTGTTTCGGATACTCAGAGAATCGCCCGGCATACCGATACAGCGTTTTACGTAATTCTCACGTTTATCGACCGGTCGGTATATCACTTCTCCGAAAGCAGCTTTGTTGAGTCGGATTGCTTCCCGTCCGTACATGGCTACCAATGTATAATAGTCCGGGTTTTGCTGCAGGAGCGCGATGGTATCTCCGGCGGGGAAATTGAATACTACGATGTCATTACGTTTAACTTCTCCTAAGCCTGCCACTCGTTTGTATCCCCATTCCGGCCAGTCGAGATATGACTTGCAGTTGAGAATAGGTAATGTGTTTTGAACTAAAGGAAAAGCAATCGGCGTATTGGGCACACGGGGACCATAGCTCAGTTTGCTGACAAAGAGATAATCACCTACCAGAAGCGATTTTTCCAGCGATGAACTGGGAATCTGGTAGTTTTGAAATAGGAAGACATTAATAAAATAGACTGCCACTAAGGCAAAAACAATATCATCTACCCAGCTTAAGGCAGATTGAATGGTTGGATTCTTCGATTTTTTCCACGCTCCCCAAGGGATGAATTTTGTCAGGTAGATATCAACCAATACGATTTCGCCCAACAATAGCCATCCGTTTTGCATCCAGAGGCAGAATAAGGCATACAAGAAGCCATAGATACCGAATTTAATCCATTGCTTTTTGCTGAATTTTTTCATTTCCGTTCAGTTAAAAATGAAACAAATCACCCATGCCGAGGAACCCTTTTTTGCCAGCTGTAAATTCAGCTGCGACTACGGCACCTAAGGCAAAACCTGCACGGCTTTTGGCATCGTGCTTGATGCTGATGGTATCGACATCTGATTCGTAAATGATCTCATGGATACCAGGAACTTCTCCTTCCCGGATAGCGTGGATAGGAAGGTCGGTCGGTTTTTCGGCTGTTTCCAACGTCCAACGGTCTTTCCGGTCGATGTTTTCGAGGATTCCTTCTGCTAACGTAATGGCCGTACCACTTGGAGCATCCAATTTATGAATATGGTGCACCTCCGTCATCCGGACATCATATGAGGGAAAGTTGTTCATAATCTTTGCCAGATATTTGTTCAGGGCAAAAAAGATATTCACACCAATACTGAAGTTTGAGGCATAAAAGAATGTTTTTCCTTCTTTCTCGCAGATGTCCTTGATTTCTCCGAGGCGGGCCGTCCATCCTGTTGTTCCAGAAACGACGGGGACATTCGCTGCAAAACATTTCATATAGTTATCAAAGGCTGTGGCAGGAGTTGTGAACTCGATAGCCACATCGGCGCTTCGGAACGCATCTGATTCAAAATCTTCAGGGTTATTGACGTCGATAATGGATACAATCTTATGACCTCTGCTTAAAGCAATCTGTTCGATGGTTTTCCCCATCTTTCCATAACCGATAAGTGCAATTTTCATATCTATTATAATCTTTGAATTTGTTACTTTACTTCTTCGTAATCTACATATTCTCCTTCATCTTTCGAGAAAATTTTACGACGTTGTTTCTGTCGGGGAGAGTCGTCGTATGTATCTGCTGTTGGGTTGTGCATCTCCTGGTTTCTCGAGGAATGGCGGGAATGAGACGATTGACGCCGTTGGGTTTGTTTCGGTTTGCCAAAAAGAACATTCTTAAACATTCGGATTACAGAGAAACCCATCAGGAATAGTAATAAGATGAATAGGAAAAATATAAAAATCAGAAATTTAAACATGATACTCAACTAATTTATTATTAAAACAATGGCTGGTAATAGCCGGTTTATCTCCGTGCGTTAAAAACCGATAAGATAATGTAAAGTAGGATGGCTCCGGATATACCGAGGAATCCAAAACAGATAATAAATCCTACCGTACAGAAAATCAGGATATATCTTAACTCGTTTCCTTCCCAGCCGAGTGATTTTGCTTTTAATGAAAACATAGGAATTTCTGATACCAGCAAATAGGAGGTGAAACAGAAGGCTATGATTAATGCAGGCATTATCCAACAGGCTCCACTTTCTATGAAGGGCTGTAATGAATAACAGGCCGATGCCCATAATAAGGCATGGGCTGGAACGGGGAGCCCGATAAAAGAGGTCGTCTGTCGTTCGTCAATGTTGAACTTGGCAAGTCTCAAACCGGAGAAAGCCGGTACGATAAAGGCTATGAAAGGTAAATAAGCACCTATTCCTTCTATAGCTGCAGCCTCACCCCATGTTTTGATTGTGCAAAATAACATCATTCCCGGAGCAACGCCGAAACTGACAACATCCCCTAACGAATCAAGTTCTTTTCCTAATGGAGAATAAGCTTTTAGCAGCCGTGCCGCGAGTCCGTCACAGAAGTCGAAAACAGAAGCAATAATAATCCAAAGCATGGCTCCGAAGAGATTTCCCTCTAAGGCCATTACACAAGCGATACAACCCGAGACCAAGTTCAGGCAAGTAATCGTATTCGGTATGTATCTGATGATATGCATAAAATTTCTCCTCCGTCTAACAATTTGTGGTTTTCAACCGGGCAATCGGTGTTTGATTGCCTGTTACTTTTTGGTCCATTTCCACCAGTATTTCTGTATCAACAGGCAAGTAAACATCGACGCGGGAACCAAATTTGATGAATCCCATCTGTTCATCTACATGGCATTTGTCGCCAGGTTTGGCATATGTTACGATGCGCTTGGCTATTGCTCCGGCAATTTGGCGAGTTAGCACATCCACTCCATTGCGGGTTGTGATGATGATTGTTGAACGTTCGTTCTCGGTGCTACTTTTAGGAAGGTAGGCCGCCATGAATCGTCCGTTGTTGTGCGATACGTGTTTGACTGTGCCATTGACCGGAAACCAATTCGCATGCACATTGAAGATGGACATGAAGATAGAGATTTGTAAACAACGGCGATGCAAGATCTCGTTTTCCATCACCTCTTCTATCGCAACGATTGTTCCGTCGGCAGGAGCAATCACCAATCCTTCCGAATCATAGGGGAAACGTCGGGCGGGGCTCCGGAAAAAATTAAGGACCAGTAAGAAAAACAAGGAAGTGATTAAAGCCACAGAATAGAACAACTCTCCTTTTCCCGCTGTGTGGTACAACGTGACATTTACAATAAAGATGATTGTAAACAAGGTAAGCAGCAGTCCTGTCCCTTCTTTATGTACTTTCATGTGTTTCTTCTTTTTCTACGTTTTAAGACTTGCAAAAGTATTTATTTTTACTGAATGACACAAGAATTGAGCAGGTTTTCCTATATGTGGCTCTTTTTCTCAAGATGCGTTGTCGTTTGTTTTGACTGGTATTATTTGGTCTAATTCGACGTACCAGAGATACCCTTCCACTTGGGGGTATCCCATGTCGCGGACAAGTCTTAAATAAGTTCGAACTTGGCTGAGATGACGTTTTTCCATGCGTTCGCCAAATTTGTAATCTACAATCACCACTCGGTCTGGATATAGCATGACACGGTCCGGCCGGCGGGTATTGCCGCGATCGAAGAGAATTTCCACTTCGTTGAGGATACGGGCCTTTCCATTGTACCAGGGAGCCACGTCGGGTTTACCAATCAGGGTGGTGAGTCGTTGGACAAGCCGTCGGGCTTCATCCTTGTCGATGATTCCAGAGGTATGGTAATTTTCAACGGTCGGAATAATGTCTTCCTTGGTTCGGATACCGCTTAAGACTTCGTGCATCAGGGTTCCGTACTTCCGTTGTTTGTTATCGAAGAAGAAATCTTTTCCGTGGAGACGTAGGTGCAGGCGGTCGTCGGGAGAAACAGAGCAAAGCGGACGTATGGGAATCTCTATCGTCGTTTCGTCCGTGGCTTGTGGAGCCGGGTGCCACCAGTTTCCCAACTCAAAAGAACCCTCCTGTTCATCGAACGAGGCTGTCAGGTCTATCAGCGGTTCCTTTTCGGCCGTTTCCGGAATGTATGTTTTCAGGCAATTCCACAGGAGGGTAGAGACCGAATTGAAATTCTCATTGAGATTCTTGGGGCGGGGGGCCAGAACAATGAGCTCCTCTTTTGACCGGGTGAATGCAACATAGAGCGTATTCAGATTGTCGATATAGGCATGCAGCTTTTCCTTGAAATAATCTTGGGCGAAGATGGTCTTTCCCAATACTTGGCTATAACGAACGGGAACCAGATGAAGGCGATTGAACGGTTCGCTCTGCGGATGGCACCACAGGATAACCGGTTTGGTCGGTTTGTGGTCAATTTCCCAATCGGCAAACGGAATAATCACGGTCCGGAAGCCCAAACCCTTTGATTTATGAACCGTCAGGATGCGGATGGCATTCTGTCCCTCGGGCGTAGAAATCGTTTTCCTGTAGCCGGTATCATCCCACCAGCGTAGGAAGCGGCTTAGGTCTGTGCTCTCTTTCTGAGCGAATTCGGCAACCATGTCCAGGAAGGCCTGGATAAAAACCTGCTCGTTTTCCGCGAGAATATACCGGTTGAAGAGCCGGTATATCCCTTCCGCCATCTCATAGAGGGGTAGGCAGCCGAGCCTGCGCAGTTCTTCGTCTTCTTCAGGCGTGAAGTTCTCGAGGCTCCAATCTCCCGCCAGCAGCCGATAGGCGAAGAGGGCCATCTTACGGGCTGTCGCACTCTCCGGGTTCTTCAGGTAGCGCAGAATATGGAGGAAGAAGCGTACCACGGCAGAGCTGCCGACAAACAGCGCGTCGTCGGAAATAATATCGTACCGGAAAGCGCTCTCCGCATGGGTCTTCTTGTAGTCCAGGAGCGCTTCGGCCACGGCCGCACCTTCCCGGTTTGTCCGCACCAGGATGGCGATGTCTTTCAGCGCGTAACCGTTGGCCTGCAGTTGCTCGAGGATGGCCGGCAGACGGTTCAGCGCTTCTGTCCGCCAGTCTGTTTCGTCGTCGTCCTGGGCGATGAATTCTATTTTGACGTGTCCGTCTTTCTGTTGAAAGGGTGGCGGAACCTGCTGGAACGTCTTTTTATAGGCGCTCATCAGGCGGGTCCGGAACAAATCGCGTTCTTTCTCATCGAGAGAGGAATTGTCGATATTCGAATTGTAGAGGACTTGAAGCAGATAGGGTGCGGCAGTAAACAGCGCGTTGTTGAACTCCACGATATGCCTGCAGCTGCGCCAGTTTTCCTTCAGCGTGGCCTCGCGAACCTGTCCGGCAGCAAAATCGCGGGCTACCTGTTCGTCGAGAAGCTTCCAGTCGGAGTTCCGGAAGCGGTAGATGCTTTGCTTCACGTCGCCGACAAGCAGATTTTCCCGGTCGTGCGCCAGGCTCTCCTCAATCAGCGGGCGGAAATTGCTCCATTGCATCCCGCTGGTGTCTTGGAACTCGTCAATCATGTAGTGGTCCACGTGCGTCCCCGTTTTCTCATAGATAAAAGGCGCGTCGCTGCCCGCAATCACCTTGTTGAGCAGTTCCGTCGTGTCGGCGAGCAGCATGATATTCTTTTCCTCGCGGTACTCGGCGATGTGGCGGGATATATCTGTGAGGATGCCTAACGTATAATAGTATCGGGCAATCTCCTTCGCAGTGTAGTAATCCGTCAGTTGGCTGAAGCGGGCTATCGCCAGGCTGATGCAGTCCCCCAGTCCCCCTTCGAAGGCCTGCCGGATGGCTTCTTGCTTCTCCGGCGGCGTGCTTTTGGTGAAGCAACCCGCTACGTTGCCCTCCAGCGCGAGGAAACTATCCGTGGGCTCCTTCATTTCCCCGGCTTTCCAGCGCTTGAAATGGTTCAGGGCCGAATTCCTCCCCCCTTTGAAGTCCGTTGTCTCCAGCCCGTATTCTTTCAGCACCCGGAGCGCCCGGCTGCCGATGTCGCGGACTTCTTTCTCCACCCCGTTGAGGATGCGGTAGAGGGTGCCCTGGTAGTTCTCGAGGGCTTTTTTGTCTTCAATATCCTTGAGCAACTCGTCGCTGAACGCTTTGAAGCTCTCCTTGAACACCTCGCCGCCCAGTGTCAGGATATCGCCGCGCAAATCCCACGTCTCGCCCCGTTCAATCTTGTCTTCGCCGAAGCGCAGGAGCCAGCCGAGCAGCGTTTTGTTCCCGGGCCTGTCCAGGCTGGCCAGCATCCGGTCCACCGCCTCGCCCAGCACCATGTCCTGGTCCATCTCGATGCCGTATCCCCCCTGCAGGCCGATTTCCCGCGTGAAGGCACGCATCGTCTGCTGGAAAAAACGGTCTATCGTACTGATGTTGAAAGCCGAGTAGTCGTGCAGGATAGCAATCAGCGTCTTCCGGGCCTGGGTGCGTATCTGTCCTTCGTCGAGCGGATAGGCCCCGGCCAGGAGGTTGACATAGTCGGAGGGCTGCCCCGATGCCAGGCGGTATAACTCCTCGATGATGCGCCCCTTCATCTCGTCGGTGGCTTTGTTGGTAAACGTGACGGCGAGGATTCTCCGGTAGGCGTTCGGTTGCGAGAAAAGCAGCAACAGATATTCCCCCGTCAATTTATGGGTTTTTCCGGCACCGGCCGAAGCGCGATAGATGGTGAGCATGGTTGTCTGACGAATTAAAGTTGATAACTGATGAAAAATAGGCTTTCCGGCGCAGCGGGAAGCCTGAAAAAAGTTGCCGACAGCTGTCGGCAACCCGCCGAAGGGCTTCAGAACCTTGCCGACAGCTGTCGGCAGCCCGCCGAAGGGCTTCAGAACCCTCCCGACAGCTGTCAGCAACCCTCCGAAGGGCTTCGGAGACCTCCCGACAGCTGTCGGCGACCTGCCGAAGGGCTTCGGAACCTTGCCGACAGCTGTCGGCAACTTTTTCGAAGGGTTTAAAATGCTGCCGACAGCTGTCGGCAACGATAAAACGGCATTTTCCGCCTTACGGAATCTTGAACCCCTCTTTGCGGAGAATGTTTTTCACCTTCTCCTGCACGTCGCCCTGGATGATGATTTCGCCGTCTTTGGCCGAACCGCCCACGCCGCATTGGGTCTTTAGCCGTTTGCCCAGCGCAGCCAGGTCGGCGGCTGTCCCCCGGAAGCCGGTGACGAGCGTGACGACTTTGCCGTTGCGGTGGCGCTTGTCGAGCGTGATGCGAAGCCTTTGCCGGTCGTTGGGCAGGGTTTCTTCCTCTTCCTCCTCGGTTGTTTCGTAGCGGAAATCCGGGTTGGTGGAATACAGAACCCCCAGCCGGTTTTTCCAGTCGTTATTTTTGGTAGCCATAAGCAGATGTTGAAAATGATGCGTTCAGTCTTTCCGGATAAGCACGGTGGCGTAGGCGGCGATGCCCTCTTGCCGGCCGGTAAAACCCAGTTTCTCGGTGGTCGTGGCCTTGATGGATATGTCGCCCTCCTCAACGGCAAGCACCTCGGCCATGATTTGCTTCATCCGAGGGATGTGGGGGTTGAGCTTCGGGCGTTCGGCGGCCACCGTCGCGTCGATGTTCTCCAGTTCATACCCGGCTTCGCGCAGCAGAGCCATGGTTTTGCGCAGCAGGATTTTGCTGTCGATGTCCTGATATTCGCCGGCGGTGTCCGGGAAGTGGTAGCCGATGTCGCGCATATTGGCCGCACCCAGCAGGGCGTCGCAGATAGCGTGAATCAGCACGTCGGCATCGCTGTGTCCCAGCAATCCGAGCGAATGTTCTATTTTGATGCCTCCCAGCCAGAGGTCTCGGCCTTCGACAAGCCGATGGACATCATATCCGAAGCCTACACGGAGTTTCATAAGCTGATAGTGTTCATGTCGGGTTGATAATCGGTTTTCCGGATGTTTATCGGAACAGGTTCTTGATGCCGTCCATGTCGAACGACAGGGAGAAGCGCAGCGTCTGGTCCAGCGGATTGCTCGGAACGGTACTTACCAGATAGGCCGCATCGAGCTGGAAGACGCTCATACGGAATCCGGCGCCGAACGAGAAGTATTTGCGGTTTCCCATGTTCTCGTTTTCATAGTAATATCCGCCGCGGACGAAGAACTGTTCGTTATAGCTGTACTCTACGCCGACGGAGACCATGATTTCCTTCAGTTCGCCGCTGAATCCACCCGGCGAGTCGCTGAACGATTTGAATATTCCGGTGATGGGCGACATGGTGTTGTATTCGTCAAGCCTGTCGTTGTAGTCTTGTATCTCTTCGGCGGTTGTCCCTTCGCGGAGCGGCTGGCTCGGAACGAGGTATTTGCTTAAATCCAGATAAACGCCGATGCGGTTGTAGTCGTCGATGGGGTAAAGCAGACCGGTACCGATGCTCAGTTTGGTGGGGATGAAGTAGTTCTTGGCCCCGCCGTCGTAAGAAATCTTGGATCCGATGTTCGACACGTTGAAGCCGAAGCTCCAGAGCGATTCGGCCGAACCAATCATCACGTATTTTTCCAGATATCCGGAGATGTCTGCTGCAAAAGCGTTGCCTGCCGACATCTCGTTGGCGGCGTCGGCTCCCTGATCGGAACGGATATAGCGCAGAGCTACGCCCATGGAGAAAACTTCCGAGAGTTTACGGCTGTAGCTGACGTCGAGGGCCATCTCATAGGGACTGGTGTTCATCAGGAACGCTCCGTAGTAGTCGTTCGAGGTCACTTCTCCCAGCGAGAAGTAGCGGAGGGAGAAGCCAATGGCTTGCAGATCATTATTTCCCAGTTTGTAGTATCCGGCAAGGTAGGCCAGGGCTACATCGTTGACTAATTTGCGCAGCCAAGGCGTGTAGGAAAGGGAAACGCCGGCTTTGCTGTAGTTAAAAGCATATTTGGCCGGATTCCAATATTGCGAATTGACATCGGGAAGCGTGGAGACACCGTTATCGCCCATGCCGCCGCCTCGGGCATCGGGAGCGATAGACAAAGACGGAGCCGTCGTATTGATAGGAGCAAAATCGTTTTTGCTCTGAGCATTTGCCAAGGAAATAGAGCCGGCGCATAGGGCCAGCAGAATAAAGAGTTTGAATTTCATGCTTTGATTCTCTGTTTACTACTAACTACTTTACTATTCTTTCTAACTATTTTTTATCTGTTTTATTGTGCGAGGATGATTAATTTCTTCGCAGCCATGACTTCGCTGGATTTTCCCGAGCGCATGCAAGCCCTGTAGAGATAGACGCCGGGGTACAGACGGTTGCCGCTGTTGTTGCACAAGTCCCAGGTGACAATATAATTCTCGAATAAATCGGATGAGCCGGTTTCTTCGTGGCTCCACATCAGCCTGCCTGCCATGTCGAACACTTGGATGGTGACGGTCAGTTGCGTCTCCGGCCTGTTGTGTGTCAGGAAGAAACGGATCTGGTCGCGGGCAGGGATAGGACCGGCGGTGAGGTTGATCAGCTCGGGCTTCAAGTCGGCGACCACCTCGAAAGTGAACGTCTGCGAGGTGGAATTGTTGAGGACATCCCAAACTTTGAGTTCAGCCGTATGCATACCCTCTTCCAGCTCTGGAATGGAGAATACAATCAGTCCCGCACCGCTTTCGTCGGGTAAAATCTGGAAATAATCGTTCAGGACATAGCTATGGTAGATACTGTTGTCGATTGTCAATACCATGTCGTGCCCGATGCTGCTGCCGGTGATGTTCACGCCGTTCTCGTCGAAGATGCAAGCGACCAGGAGTGGGGTGGAATTGACCTTCCCTCCATCGGTAAAGGTCGTATCGTTCAGATAAAGATAACGGATATCCGGGCCTTGCGTGTCATCGTCGGCATCTTCCGCGGTGCCCCCTACGATGAACTGCTGGAAAGCACCCTGCGCATCAGTCTTGTTCGTTTCGTCGTAGGCATACAACACCATTTTCCCGTAGTCATTGGAGTAGGAGATGTCTTTCGGGACGGTAAAGGAGAAGGTGAACTCTCCGTTCCGGCAAGAATCGGCTCCAAGATAGATGGTGTTGGGGTAATCGGTATAGGTGAAGGTGCTTCCTGTGCTGTTGTTGTCCAAGGTTGTCATTTCTACCTGGCTGTCCAATACCCTCAAGTTTGTCAGCCCGTTGAAATTGCTGAGGCGCGTCCCGGCATACGATTGTGCTTCGCCTTTGATGGTTACTTTCGATAAGGCTTTTAGCTGGATGGGTTCGCTCAGGTTATCCACCGGTGTCCCATTGATTTCTGTTATTTTGAGTTGATTCTCCGGATAAGCCAATCGCAAGGCTGGGTCTCCGACCAAAAGGAAACAAAGTTTGTTCAGGTTGTTTCCCAAACTGACTTTCGTCTCTTTCATGATCTCGCCTAACGTATAGTGCTCTCCGTTGGCCGTAGTAAATAATTGCTCAATCAGGGCTTGATTCAGGTTGAAATTATCTCTTGAGTCAACCGACCTGGTCGTTGTGTAAAGAGCAATTCCTCCACTATTTTCGTTGAGAAATACTTCCTCGCCGGCCGAAGTGTTTAGCTCATCGAAGCGGGTGAAATCGCAGGTCGCTGTAATCCATAGAGGAAGGTGCTTGTAGGTGGATTGCATGATACTACTCCGCGTGATAACTCGTTCGTCGGAGAACGCTTCCGTACCGCCATGTCCAGTATAGTTCAATAGAAATAATCCGTTTTTTAAGAGCTTTTGTAAAGCGTCTTCTACACCGGGGTAGGAGGCATTACCTCCTGTACGGTCTTTTTGATAAGCATCGAAATATAATTTGTTGATGCGGAAGTCAGGCCTGTTTGTGTTGACGATCTCTGTCAACTCATTGGCTTGTTCCATGTGTCTGGTCGTGTACGCATCTGCATTGCTGCCGTCATCGGCCATGAAGCATAAGTTCGTTTTCCAGTCTCCATAAGTAGCGTCTGAGATATAATTGACGACTTTATCTACCATGGCTTCCGCTTCGTCTATAGTGTGGACGGGAAAGCGACCGATACCCAGACACTGGGTGGCTGAAGGTGCATAGAACGTTTGCGTGTCGTCTTCCAGGAAACCGAAATAGTCATCGGTTGTATAGGAGTTCAGATTTAATGAGTTCTCGGATTGGTATGTTAGTAACATATTTTGTAAGAGCGAACTTTGCGCCGACCATTCTGTGGTCAAGCCACGATTATCGTAGGAACCGTCACCAAAGAGCAGGAGGTATTTAGGAGGAGTTCCATTGGCTTGTCCTCGGTCATAAAACATTTTCATCAGGCGGCGATAGGCCGTAGCATCTGGCGTTCCGCTGGAAAATTCATTGTAGATATCATCTGGCTCTATGACGGTAACCTTTAATCCGTCATTTGTCCGGTGGAATTCAGCCAAGCGTTCCGCTTCGCTCTTAAAGGCTGTCGGGACAATGATAACCATGTCTGTTTGCTCCAATCCATGTAAGTCTTGGTTTTCTATTTCACCAATGATGTTTGGCGTTGCTGTAATTTGATCCGGTTCAATGGCAACAAATTCGCGAACGCGGTTATCGGCTCCGATGGAGAATGCATATTCTGTGTCGGAGAGAGAGCCTTCCATGATTACAGGATTTTCACCGTCAGTGATATCCCAAACCATGGTAGAAGAAGTTGCGTTAGCGATAATGAATCGGGAAACTTGTTCGCGGGCAGCCAAACTCCGGAAGAAAGTAGCTTCGCCATATTGCCGCAATTCCCGAGTGGCTTGCAAACGGATATAATCAAGGTAAGCCGCCGTGCTGTTTTGGGCTCCATAGGTTATGGAGAAGTTGATATTTGAATCTTTTGTTCCTTGCCATGTACCGATAGCCGTTACACTTCGTCCGGAAACATAGGTTTCATTGCTGCCTGGTCCGGCTATCGAAGTAGAAATGATGTTAGTTCCATCTATGGTGTTTAATTCCACTGAAGTTCTCGCTGTAGTCTTGGCGATAAAACGCATTGTAACCAAGGCATCGGCGGATGTGATGCCCGGCATGTTAAACGAGAAATCATCTCGTGTATTATTAATGGAAAAAGATTCTCCGTAAAGTTCGCGGCCTGACCGATGTGGAGAAACTTGGTCTTTTTCCCACACTTGATAATCGTCATAAGTCGTAATCACACGCACCGCACCGTCTGTTGAGGCTTGTGTTTCCATTGTTTTAGTTGCGGTGGCATCGGTGACAAAGTAATAGCCCGCCGTAGCATATGGATTGTTTTCATGAACGAATGCTTCTTCTCCGTCAACACTCCCGTATTCCCATCTCACGGTGCCTTTTCCATAAAAGAGGATATAGCCATTGCCGCGGTAAACGGGAATCGTTGGTAAATCATCGGGTGTACTTCCGTTGAGCGTTTCTGAAAGCATCCAGCCGCCATAGCCATGAATGGAAACTTTTGTTGGGTCGTTAAACCCCATGTTTCTCAGCTGTGCATCTGTAAGTTTATATATTCCGTTCTCTTGGACTTGAATCTTTACCCATCTGCCGGAAGAAAGAACGGAATGTGACGCATACGTCCCTGCCGCCTGTGCCGATAGCGAAAACAGGAGGAAACAATAAAGGACGAATAGGCGATAAAACTTCATTTCTTTATGTAGTTATATTCATTATCGTACGTAAAAATCGAGCACTTTCTTCTCTCCAAGATATCCTTGCAGATGGTCGTTAATGGCTACAGGGCCAACACCTGCTGGAGTGCCTGTATATATCAGGTCTCCAATCTTGAGGGTGAAGAAACGGCTGACATACGCCACAATCTTATCGATACTGAAAATCATGTCTGCCGTACATCCTTGCTGTACCGTTTGGCCATTGATGTCCAGATGGAAAGACAAATTCTGCACGTCTCCGGCTTCGGTAAGTGGAATAAATTGCCCGATGACGGCCGAGTTGTCGAAAGCTTTGCTGATTTCCCAAGGACGCCCTTCTGCACGCAGGCGGCGTTGCAAATCACGAGCAGTAAAGTCGATGCCTACGGTCACTTCATTATAATAACGGTGAGCAAACCGTTCGGCGATATTCTTTCCTAAGCGGTCTATTTTTATCACTACCTCTGTTTCGTAATGCACTTCTTGACTGAAATCGGGGATAAAAAATGGTTTCCCGTCTTTCAACAACGCAGAATCGGCCTTCATGAAGATTGTCGGCTCCGTTAATTCTAACGTATGATTCATTTCTTTATTGTGGGCTGCATAATTCATTCCCACGGCAATAATCTTCATCTTGGATATAAACTGGAATGTTAGTTGGCAAAAGTACGATATTTCCGGTGTGGAACAAAGGTTCAAGCATAAAAAAAGGGCATCTTTCGGACGCCCTTTTTCACTTTTTCTTGTTCTTTTATTTTCTGATACCCAATTCTTTGATGATAGAACGGTAACGTTCGATATCAACCTTGATCAGATAATCCAACAAGCGACGACGCTTACCTACCAGCATTTTCAATGCTCTTTCAGAAGCATGGTCTTTGTGATTAACCTTCAGGTGCTCTGTCAAGTGTGAGATACGATACGTGAATAATGCAATCTGGCTTTCTGCAGAACCTGTATTGGTAGCTGATTTGCCATACTTTTCGAAGATTTCCTTCTTCTTTGCTGAATCTAAATACATGATGATTTCTACTTTAATAAATTAATACCATATTATCTAAGCGGGTGCAAAGGTATATAATCTATTTGGATTGACCATATTTTTGACGCCTTTTTTTCTTTTTGACAGAAGATATTCCTTTCATATCGCAAAATTACGTAATTTTGCGGCCAGTAAATCAGTCTTCAATGCAAAAGATAAGAAACATTGCGATTATTGCGCACGTGGACCACGGCAAAACGACGCTCGTGGATAAAATGTTGTTGGCCGGCAAGCTTTTTCGTGAGGGACAGGCTGAGCCGGATCAGTTTCTCGACAGTAACGATTTGGAGCGGGAACGAGGTATAACCATCCTGGCCAAGAACGTGTCGATCAATTACAAAGGATATAAGATTAATATTATCGACACGCCGGGGCATGCCGATTTCGGAGGAGAGGTAGAGCGAGTGTTGAACATGGCCGACGGTTGTCTGCTTTTGGTCGATGCCTTTGAGGGGCCGATGCCGCAGACCCGTTTCGTTCTTCAAAAGGCTATCCAGATAGGGCTGAAGCCCATTGTAGTGATAAACAAGGTTGATAAGCCCAACTGCCGCCCGGATGAGGTGCAGGAAATGGTTTTCGATTTGATGTTCAGTCTCGATGCTACGGAAGATCAGCTCGACTTCCCGACTATCTACGGTTCTGCCAAGCAAGGCTGGATGTCAACCGACTGGAAAAAACCGACTACGGATATTACGGCATTGCTCGACGCCATTATTGAATATATCCCTGAACCGCAGGTGCTTGAAGGTCCTGCACAGATGCTGATTACATCCCTTGATTATTCCAAATACGTGGGCCGTATTGCTGTCGGCCGTGTCCATCGTGGGGAATTGCGTGAAGGACAAGATGTGATGCTTTGCAAACGCGATGGCTCGATGGTCAAATCGCGCATCAAGGAGCTGGACGTCTTTGAAGGTCTGGGGCGTACGGAAGTCGAATCGGTAAAATCGGGCGATATCTGTGCCGTTGTAGGCATTGATGGCTTTGAGATCGGCGAGACCATAGCCGACGCTCAGGAGCCGGAAGCTCTTCCGACGATAGCCATCGACGAGCCGACCATGTCGATGCTTTTTACCATCAACAATTCTCCTTTCTTCGGGAAAGATGGAAAATATGTAACCTCCCGCCATATTCACGACCGCTTGATTCGCGAACTCGACAAGAACCTTGCCTTGCGCGTGGTTCCGACCGATTCGGCCGATTCGTGGCTGGTCTATGGCCGTGGCGTCCTTCACTTGTCGGTCCTGATTGAGACCATGCGCCGCGAGGGATACGAGTTGCAGGTTGGCCAGCCGCAGGTGATTATCAAGGAAATCGACGGTATGAAATGTGAGCCGGTCGAACAACTGACCATCAATTTGCCCGAGGAATGCTCGAGCCGGATTATCGATATGGTGACGAAGCGCAAGGGCGAAATGACGATGATGGAAAGCAAGAACGGACGGATGCATCTGGAATTCAACATTCCGTCGCGCGGCATCATCGGCCTGAACAATGCCGTGCTGACTGCCTCTGCCGGCGAGGCCATCATGGCCCACCGCTTCCTGGAATACCAGCCGTGGAAAGGCGAAATCGAGCGCCGCACGAACGGTTCCATCATCGCCATGGAAACGGGTACCGCTTTCGCGTATGCATTGAACAACCTGCAATCGCGAGGCCGTTTCTTCATCGCGCCGGGCGACGAGGTCTATGCCGGGCAGGTCGTTGGCGAACATACCAAAGAAAATGATTTGGTCGTGAACGTGACGAAGTCGAAGAAGCTCACCAACATGCGTGCTTCCGGTTCCGACGAGAAAGTCTCCCTGGCACCGCCCGTGGTGTTCAGTCTGGAAGATGCCTTGGAGTATATCAAAGGCGATGAATATGTGGAAATAACCCCCAACAATATGCGTATGCGCAAGATTATTCTTGACGAAACGGAGCGCAAACGGGCTAATAAACAGTAGAATTTCTTTCATACTTTACTAGTTTTGTTCAGCAAGGGATTCGGTCGGCGGATTGGTCCCTTGCTTTTTTCTTGTCCAAACCGCCTTATTGGGCCGTTTTTTCCTGAAAGTTTTCGCAGCACATCGCTGCACGCTCGCGCAGCACACTTTTGCACGGTCGTGCAGCACACCTTTGCACGGTTGTGCAGCACACCTTTGCACACTCGTGCAAAACACCTTTGCACGCCCGTGCAAAACACCTTTGCGAAAATTGTCGGGCTAAAATAGCGTAATTCATCGCCTTTTTCGTGTAAATTCGGGAGAAAGGGGATGAGATACGAGATATTTCCGTAATTTTAGCCTCCGAAAAATAGAATTAATCCAGTACTTAAATAAAATAGTGAAGTATGAATCTCCGAAAATTATCAGGTATAGCCTGCTTGTCACTTTTGTCGTTGGCCTTCTCGGCGTGTGGTGATGATTACGAGCCCATGTATTTGGTTTCTCCTACCGACACGACGGTGGTGCTGGGGGGCGAAAACCAGACGCTGACGCTCTATCCTTATAGCGAGGGCGTTTCTCTCTACATCATGGGAGGCGAGGGCCGTTATCTAATTGAAAACTCTGATGAGACGGTAGCTTCTTTCCGGTATGATGGGCGCACGTTGACGATTTTACCTGAAGGGGTGGGCACAGCCGTGATTACGATTACCGACCAGGCTGGCGGCGAATATAAACTGACGGTGCAGGTGAATTATGTCAAAGCAACCTATCAGGTGGTGGACGTTGATGCGCTTGTCAGTGGCGAGGGAATGACCCAAGGGGCAGCCCGTCAGTTGGCAGACGATATCAAGGCGGCGATGACCGTTCGCGTGGGAGGAAGATATGAATTTGTTTATCACGATGATGCTTGTACGGAAGGGATTGTTACGGTTTATCCGACCGATGGGCAAAGCGAGGCACGCTATGGCAACTTTGTGCAGGAAAACCGATATACCCCCGATGGCCAGGAATACCTTTCTACGACGGTACATATCGGGATGGATGTTTACAATTTTGCTTTGATGAAGAATGCGCAGGGCGAAGTGACGGAATTGCGTGCCGACGTGACCGAGCGTTACCAGACTTCCTATCCGGAGCTGGAGAGTGCTTATGCCGTCCAACAACTCGAATTGGAAACTGCGGAAGAAGGCTTGTTGGAATAACTGGTCTTGACGCAGGCTGGAATAAAAAAAGAGGATACCTCACGGCATCCTCTTTTTCGTCTAATAACTATTTTAACTATGGGAACTTATATTCTCATTCCTTACGGAATGACTCAGAAATTATTTTACTAAAGAAGTGAAATCGCTGTTCGTTGCATATTTTGCAAATTCCAAGTCGATGGCAGCTTCTTTCTTCATGTTGCTGTCTTTAGCGATAGCATCTTTCAAGTTGCTGATAACACCGTTGGAGTCGTTTGTGCGAGCAGCTACGATTGCTTTCAGATAAGAAGTCGTTGCATCCGGATTCGGAACGGCGTTCAATGTCTGAGAAGCTTTGTTGTAATCTTTTGTCAACAGCTGAGCCAGGGCAGCGTTGTTCGATTTAACAGAACCGAAAGAGTTGACAGCTTTAGCATAGTCGCCCTGTTCCAGATAAAGGACACCGAGAGCTTCGCTTAATTCAGCTACGCCAGAAGCGCTGCCAAACATCTGCTGAGCTTTTGCTTTGTCGCCTTTAGCCAATGCGATCAAGCCTAAGTTCATATTTGATTCCGGATTGTTCTTAACCGAATTAGCCTTGTTGAACATTTCTTCAGCCTTGGCCAAGTCTCCAGCACGGAAAGCCATCATACCAATGTTGTTCCAAGTACGATAGTCGTTCGGATACAATTTAGCGGCTTCATTGTAGATGCGAGTCTTTTCTGCATTGTCGTTAGTCAATGTTGCTGCATAAAGGATTTCTTCTACGTTCAGTTCAGAAGGATTGCTCTTTGCCAAAGCTGTGATTTCGTCGTCAGATTTGCCAATGATTTCGATGTTGGCAATTAAGCGAGAACGACGGAGCTGCGGCAGGATTTCTTCAGCCAGAGTGCTGTAAACAGAAGAGATGTTCTTGATTTCCTGTTCGCGCTGTTCCGGATCTTTGTACATAGAGAGAACACGGAGAACAAGGTCTTTGTCTTGCAGGTTGGATTTGGAAACCAGTTCCTGGAAGCCTTCCCAGTCCTGAGCAGTGTATTTTGCGTCAACGGGAGCGTCAACGTCCATTTTCTTCAATTCTTTAGCCAAGTATTTGGAAGTGTTGCCTTCACGTCTTTCGGCCAAGCCAGTGTTCAGTTCAACACCACCATCAGGAGATGCATAAGCTTGAATTTCTATAGCAACATTCTGGTTCGGAGCTTCGTCTGCATTTTTAACCAGATCTTTCCAATCAGAGATTTCACCCTTCTTCAATTCTTCTGAACGAAGATTAGCCTGCTGGATCAAGAACATGATGTTTGCATCATGAGCTTCTTTGATGATGCGCTGGAACTTATCTGCGGCGATAGCTGGATTAGCTGTAGCAGCATCAGCCAAGGCAGAAGTTGCGATAACGCCTTCACCGATTTTTAAATCAGGAAGCTTAACGACTTTGTTCTTTACTTTAGCGTCGAAAGTCAGGTATAATTCTGATTTCTTCATTTCAGGTTTATAAGCGAAAGAAGATTTCATCGTGATGTTACCACCTTCTTTGTATGGAATAACCTGGTTGTTTCCTTGTACTTTCTCACCTTGGTAAGAATAAGATGTACCCCAAGCTTCACCACCTTCATAACGAATTACCGGAGTAATTGTTACTGTTGCTTTTTTGTTGAACCATTTAGCCGGGATGGTTGCATTGATTGTTACGGGAACTTGGCCACCAATCGCTTCCATCGGTTGTGGTTCTGCTTTCACATAGTCTTCTGCCCACGGTTTCAATTTGTTGGAGCAAGAAGAAAAAGTCAGAATTGCTGCCAATACTAAGAAAGGCAATAAAAACTTTCTGTTCATAATTGCTGTAAGTTTTAAAGTGTTATATTTATATTTTTGTTTGCATTCTATAACGTGAGACAAAAGTACGGCATTTTTTTAATTTCTTGCCAAATAAACATGAAAATATTTCCTTTTGTCTATTTTTTCTGCTTAAGGGAAATCTTTTTCCCTTGTTCATTATCACTAATGGATGATTTTTCGGCTTTCCTGGTACTTCCCAGTTGTTGTTCTAACAATAAAAAGGCCCGGAGGAAGTTCTGCCAACGAAATCGGGTTGTTTCCAATGCTGAGTGATCCGCTTTTAACCAGTTGCCCGTTGGTTGAAAAAATCTGATATCCTCCTTTGTCTATTTTTTGTAAGCCCTCATCCAATAGGATATGGAGCCATTGCCGGTCGTGGCTTTGGAAAATTCGGATAGGAATAGACGATGTTATTTTTTCATTGGCGGTAACTGATGTATAGTTGATAACCGGATCAATGAAAAGTGATGTGTTGAAGCCAATAGGTGTATATTGGTTGGCCGGTATCCATTCATTCTCAGTTAGCACCCACGCAGTGTTGCCACTAACCGTTCCAGAAGGCAAATTGTAAGCAGAAAAGTAAGCTCCTTCGGAAATTTGTTTAATACGATAGCCTACATAAAATTTATTTTTGACGGGGATAGGAGCATCAAATGTTATGAAACTTTCTTGGGAACGGTTTAAGTCTTTACTAGTCTCTATGAAGGTTCCTTCTGACGTTTGGTTTTGGTATGCGGGTTTGAAAGTTTCCTTATATAATAATGTATAGGGAGCAGTCTCTCCTTCGTAAACTGTAATCTCTACCTCTGGAATCTCGTTTGTTTCGCAAGGAGGAGTAACGATATATACACCATAAAGAAGAGCAGGGCCTGCTATGGTATAAGCTTCAGCATATTCAGAATTCCCAGAACTATTGTTGCCAAATAGGGGCTCTCCATTTCTTTTAGTGACCTCAATGGCTTCTTTTTTGCCCGATTCTTGGACGTTACTTAATCGGAAGCAAGGAGCAGAAGCATAAGGGTCCAATCCTTCGCATTCTGTTGCAGAACTACTTCGAGGGTCTAACCAATATTTTAATTGTGAATCTTTGTTGCTACTAAGATCCCATGATTTTTGTATGGAATAAAAATAATCGTTTCGGGGAGAGCTTTTACTTGATTGTCCTCCAGAAAGAGCTCCGACGACTTTTCCCGTCTGGTCGAAAAGGGGAGAACCGGAAGAACCGCTGGCCGTATAACCGATATTCCATTCTTTTACTAACCAGTGTCCATTCGGGCAAAAAACCATGGCGGCATCGATCATAGAATAGGAGGTGAGTTCTCCATTGTATATGCTGATGCGTTTGGTAGAATATTCCGGATGTTGAATGCAATAATAGGGAGAATTACCTTTATTGCCTATATTCCAACCAGCCAGATAAGGCTGATAGTAGATTGGAGGCATTTCTTCCAATTCCAATAAGGCCATATCCGTAAATTCATAAACGGCCCGGCTGTGAGCAGATGCCGTACTGAGTTCTTCTGTTCCCCGGAGGATCGGGTCGCAAAGCGGACTGTTGTAGTTATAAAAACAGATGATATTTCCGGCTATTTCTTCGTAGTCGGGATTTTGAATGGAGAAGTTTTTGTTTAGGCAATGAGACGCGGTAAGCAGGTATGGCTTGCCGTCTTGTGCCGTATTATTTAGTAAAGTTCCAGTACAGGCAGTAGTGCCGTTAATAATCATCAGAACAACACTTCTTCCCCATGTTTGGATTTGGGATGAAGTGTCGGCATAGCAGGACAAAGCAGGGATACCGTCAATATTCGTATAACCTTCCTGTGGTTCCTTTCCTTTTAGGCTTCGGTAAGCATGATTTACTTCACCGATAGTCAGTCGGCCGGGAAATTCCGCTTGGGCAGGTTCTTGGTATTCTACGATTATGCGGTCTCCCGTTATTGGGGCAACGGGAAGAATTGCTCGTTCAGAGTTATTCTGATGGGTAAAAGCGCCTAAGATGTGTTGTTGTTGTTCGTCATATAAGAACACTCGGGCTCCTTCGGGTAATTCATATTCATTAAAAAGCAGATTGAGAGACAATGCACCAGGAGAGTAAATACCCACCCGCCATACTTTTGTCCCATCAGGTAAGATGAATGATATTCCTGAATTGCTCCTTTTCAGGTCTGTTATAAATTTATAGGCAAAGCGAAAGCCATTGCGTAAATCACTTTCCATCAAGGAATCGAGTCGTATTTCTTCTGCGATATCAAATGACGGCATTTCGACAAAGGGAATATCTTCACTATTTCTTAATGTCGATAAAGGAAGCGGTTCTCCTCCGTGACTGATTTGTGCATTTACTGCAGATGTCCAAAGAATAAGCCACCCCAATAAATAGAGTTTCTTCAGTTCTTCTATACGATTTGAATGGATTTCCATATATTTTAAATTTCCTCACGAAGGTAACGAATTCTTTGAAATTTTCGGCTTCTTTGTTGTGAAATCAAGTTGTTGTCGTCTTCATTTGGTTTTTAATCTCTATCTTTGTCAGCTGATAGAAAACTATATTATGCAAACAATACAGATAAAGAGTTTAGATACGATTCGTGATGCGGCAAGAGAATTCGTTGCAGCTATGGATGATCGTACGGTCTTTGCTTTCCGAGGTGCTATGGGCGCCGGGAAAACTACATTCATTAAAGCGATATGTGAGGAGCTGGGGGTTGAGGATGTAATTAATAGTCCGACTTTTGCCATTATCAATGAGTATCGAAGCGCCACAACAGGTGAGCTGATTTATCATTTTGATTTTTATCGGATCAATAAATTAAGTGAAGCTGAAGATATTGGTACGGAAGATTATTTTTATAGCGGAGCTTTGTGTTTCATAGAGTGGCCGGAGAAGGTAGAAGATTTGCTTCCGGGAGATGTTGTGGAAGTACAAATTACGGAGAATGCCGATGGCTCAAGAACAATAACTGTAGATTAATCAGATGAGTCCGGCCGATTATTTTATTTTTGCCTTGTTTATTGCTTTGGGAGGTTTTTCTCTAATTGCTGCCATGTTTAATTTTGAGTGGTATTTTCAAACAAGTGCGGCGCAGAATTTTGTTCGTTGGTTTGGAAGAATTGGAGCTCGTTGGTTTTATGCTCTCTTAGGATTGTTGTTGATCTTGTGTGGGATATTGGGAATGATTTATTGGTAGATATCGACAGATCCATGGATTTTCCTTATTTTTGTGAAAGAAACAGAAGTGTAAGCGATATATGAATTATCTGATAAAAGCTCCGGAGGGCGCGTGGGGAGGGGAAGTATTTTTACCTGCTTCCAAAAGCATTAGTAACCGAGTTTTAATATTGAATGCATTGAGTTATAGCCCCTACGATATTCAAAATCTTTCAGATTGTGATGATACAGAAGTGCTGGTTAAAGCTCTTAATTCTAATGAGCGGGATTTTGATATCAAAGCAGCGGGGACAGCTATGCGTTTCCTTACAGCTTTTCTTTCAAAGATCGTCGGGGAATGGACGATCACTGGAACAGAGCGGATGAAAAATCGGCCGATTAAGATTTTGGTTGATGCATTAAATTCGGTGGGGGCTCATATTGAATATATTGAAAAGGAAGGCTTCCCACCATTACGTATTTTGGGAAGTGCATTGCAAGGTGGTGAAATTTCGTTAGCAGGTAATGTGAGTTCACAATATATCTCTGCATTACTTATGGTGGCACCTTTGATGGAGAAAGGTTTGACTTTGCATTTGGAGGGGAATATCATTTCACGGCCCTATATAAATCTTACTTTGCAGTTGATGGCACAATATGGCGTCAAAGCGGAATGGACGGGATCGACAATCCGAGTGTTGCCACAAACCTATACACCGTTGCCATTTACCGTGGAATCGGATTGGAGTGCAGCGTCTTATTGGTATGAGATGATGGCCTGTTCCCGTGTGGCTCAATTAGATTTGAAAGGCTTGTTCAAACATAGTTTTCAGGGAGACGCTATAGGTGCACGGTTATTCTCTGACTTGGGAGTAGGTACACGTTATACGCCTAATGGCGTTTCATTATATCATAATGGGAATTCCCTGAAGAAATTAGTTTATAATTTTGTGGATGAACCCGATTTGGCTCAAACCTTTGTAGCCGTTTGTATTCTTTTAGGGATACCGTTCTATTTTACCGGTTTACAGAGCCTGAAAATCAAGGAAACGGATCGTATAGAAGCTTTGAAGGCAGAATGTCGTAAGTTAGGCTATGTTTTAGAGGATAAAAAGAATAGTATTCTTGAATGGAAAGGTATGCTTTGTGAGGCGGAACAAGACCCACAGATTGATACCTATGAAGATCATCGGATGGCTATGGCTTTTGCGCCGTTTGCTTTACTTCGTCCAGAAGGAATCAAGATTCGGGATGTTGAGGTGGTGAGTAAGAGTTATCCTCATTTTTGGGACGACTTAAAAAAAGTTGGATTCCAATTAACGGAGTTTTAATTTAAATATATTCAGTTGTTGATATGTTGTATATCATTTTAAGCCTGGTTGTTCTTGGTATCGTTGCAGCAACTATCGGTTATTTTCGGAATCGGAAATTGCAAAAGATGTATGAACGGGGAGAAATTGATGAAATCCCAGAGGCTAAAGAAATACCTGAGCAATGTTGTGGGCAGCATGAAACTTGTGAACGAGATAGTCTTTTAGCCGCAGTCAGTAAAAAAATAGAATATTATGATGATGAAGAATTAGATCGTTTTAAGGGGATGGCGGCCGACGCCTATGATGATGCAGCTGTTGATGAATTTCGAGATATACTTTATACATTGCAAGAAGTAGAAGTGGCAGGTTGGTTGCGAAGTCTTCAGCTTAGGCAAATTAATTTACCTGATGCCTTGAAAGATGAGGCGTTTTTGATTGTCGGAGAGAGACGAGTCCATACTTGAGAGTTTTAGATGGTATAGCAAGAAATACGACATGGAGCTATTTCAATATGAATTTTTTCAGAATGCATTGATCGGCAGTTTGTTGACAGCTGTTGCATGTGGTTTGGTGGGAACTTATATTGTTGCAAGACGACTTGTTTTTATTAGTGGAGGAATTACTCATGCTTCATTTGGCGGATTGGGTTTAGGATTCTATTTAGGGGTGAATCCGATTCTGACAGCAATGGTTTTTGCTATTCTTTCAGCTTTTGGTGTGGAGTGGGTTAGTCGATCTCAAGGCATACGTGAAGACTCGGCTATAGCTGGAGTTTGGTCTTTGGGTATGGCTTTGGGTGTTATTTTTATTTCATTGACTCCTGGTTATGTTCCCAATCTTTCAGCATATCTGTTTGGAAATATTCTAATGATAACCGAAAGTGATTTAATGTGGCTATTCTTTTTAGTGCTGGTTTTGATTGTTCTGTTTTCATTATATTTACGTGAGATTGTTTATGTCGCTTTTGATCCGGATTTTGCTTATACTCAGCATTTGCCGGTTCGTTTCATTGAGTACGTAATGATGTGTTTGATCGCCTTGACTATTGTTCTTTCTATTCGATTGGTTGGAATCATGTTGTTGATGAGTTTGCTTACTTTGCCACAAATTACAATGAATTTGCTTAGTTCAAATTTTAAAAAAATCATGTGGTTTAGTGTGTTGTTTGGATTTTTGGGATCTGTTGTTGGACTTTTCTTATCCTATAAATTGAATGCGCCTTCAGGAGCTTTCATCATTCTGCTTTTCGTTGTTTTCTTTTTGATTGTAAAAGCAATAAAGGCGAATAGAAGACGTTAATTTGTTATGGATTTGCTTTCTGAAGAATTATGTCTTACAAATATAAGTTCATTAATCAGACTTTTTAACGAATGATAAAAGTAACCCGATATATAGCAATCGTATTATTTTCGTTATTGCTTGTTTCGTTGTTTTCTTGTAGTACGAAAAAGAATACGCGGGCCAGCCGCTTTTATCATGCTTTTACTTCTCGTTATAATATATATTATAATGGAAAAGTTTCATTTGATGAGGCTTTGAAAGAGCAGACTGCTGGTTATAAGGAAAATTATACTGATATGATTTTAATGTATCCGATCAGTGCTCAGCCTAAAGATAAAGCTGAACCGGGTGGACCTTTTGACCGTGCTATTGAGAAAAGTAATAAAGCTATTAAATTACATTCTATAAGAACAAAGCCTCGGAAGAAACCAGGATGGCGGAACGATCCGAAAGAGCGTAAATGGCAGGAACAGGAAGAATATAATCCTTTTTTGAAGAAATGTTGGATGTTACTGGGAGAGTCTCAGTTTTATAATGCCGATTTCTTGCAAGCGGCATCTACGTTCTCATATATTACTCGTCATTATGCTACGGATGAGCTTATGGTTGCTGAAGCTAAGCTTTGGCAAGCTCGTTGTTATGCTGAAATGGATTGGCTTTATGAAGCGGAAGACATCCTTTCTAAATTGAATAAGGATGGTATTCCTACGGAATCACAAGAACATTATGCAACGGTGTATGCTGATTATTTGATTAAAAATCAACAGTTCAGAGAATCTATACCTTATTTGCAACGAGCTATCAAAGCAGAACCTCATCGATTGCAGCGAACTCGCATGCGTTATTTGCTCGGACAGATTTATGCAACCTTGGATATGGATGCGCAAGCTTATCAGATGTTTAAAAAAGTAGCCCGTTCCAATCCCCCTTATGAATTAGAATTTGCGGCTAAAATCAGACAGACTGAAGTTTATCCTGGTGCTGATTATCGAAAAGTTGTTCAGTCATTGGAACGTATGGCTCGAAATCAGAAGAATAAGGATATGTTGGATCAGGTATATTATGCGTTAGGAAATGTTTATCTGAGTCGCCAGGATACGATTAATGCTTTGAAAAGTTATGAAGAAGGTGTGAAGAAAAGCACGCAAAATGGAATGGATTTGGCCATTTTGCAAATACGTTTAGGCGATTTGTATTTTCAAATGCGTGATTATATAAAAGCACAGCCCAATTTCAGTGGGGCATTGTCTATTATTCAGAAAGAATACAAAGATTATCCCAGAGTGTCAAAATTGTCGGCAGTATTGGATGAATTGGTCGTTCATGCCGAAGCAGTTCATCTTCAAGATAGTTTGCAGACTTTGGCCAAGATGCCGGAAGAAGAGCGTTTAGCCGTGATTGATAAAATCATTGAGAAGGTGAAAAAGGAAGAAGAAGAGGCTAAAGCTCAAGCTGAGAAAGAAGCTTATTTGGCCGAACAGGAAGCTAAAGGAACGGGGATCAATCGCCCAGGAATGGAGGTTACAACAACGACTATACCTACCGTTGGAGGGGAAGCGACATTCTATTTTTATAATTCACAAACGGTCTCTCAAGGTAAGGCTCAGTTTCAACGTAAATGGGGACGCCGTCCGCTGGAAGATGATTGGC
Source organism: uncultured Parabacteroides sp. (assembly GCA_944326775.1). Classification (GTDB taxonomy): domain Bacteria; phylum Bacteroidota; class Bacteroidia; order Bacteroidales; family Tannerellaceae; genus Parabacteroides. The sequence goes on along the minus strand of CALVFH010000003.1, from coordinate 9,071 downwards.
GGAGACGCAATAAAAAAGTAACGACCTTCGACGAACCAATGGATGAAGATTTGGCAATGGATGAGGATTCGACTATGCTGACGGCAGATGGAAGTGGAGAGTCTGTGCCTACAGATTCATCGGTTGTGGCTGCAGATGATCCTAAAAGTCGGGAATTTTATCTTCAACAACTTCCTATGACTCCGGAAGATATTGCCGCATCAAATGTGATTATTATTGATGGTTTGTATAATATGGCAATGATTTATAAAGATAAATTAGAGGATTTGCCATTGGCTATTTCCGCCTTTGAAGAACTGGAGCGGCGTTTTCCGGATAATGAACATTTGTTGGAATCTTATTTCCAGATTTATTTGATGGCTTTGAGGAATAAGGATATAGCTTTGTCCACACAATATAAGGATAAAATCATTCAGAAATTCCCGAGTTCGGATTATGCGATTGCAGTTGCCGATCCGAATTATGAATATAATATCCGTATGATGGATTCAGTACAGGATTCGATTTATGAGTTGACCTATAATCATTATTTGGCATCTGATATTCAAACGGTGCGAGAAAAGTATCGTTGGATGGGAGAAAAATATCCATTAGCTAAGTTGATGCCGAAATTCATGTTTCTTGATGCATTGACTTATGTCCAGGAAGGCAATCCTGAAGGATTCAAGAAAGCTCTGCGAGCACTGGTTGAGAAATATCCGGATGCGGATGTAACAGAACTGGCTGGAGAAATGTTGAAGGGCGTCCTTCGTGGACGGGCCATGGTGCAAGGGAATGTGTCAGGGATGACTTGGTCTCTTCGTTTCGGAGCCGAAGATGGGGAGCTTTCTGCTGCTGATTCAGCCCGTGTGTTTAAAGCTGATAGGAATGTACCCTATCGGATGATGTTGGTTTTCCCGACATCTGCAGTAGATAAGAATCAGTTGTTATTTACGGTAGCTGCTTATAACTTTGCTAATATGATGGTGAAGGAATTTGATTTGTCCATTGAATCGATGGGGCCACTTTCAATGTTGCTCATTAGTGGATTTTATAATTTTGATGAGGTTTTGCATTATTATAAAATGATTTACGGGAAAGATGGTTATGCTTCTGCCATTGAGAAGGGGGTAGCCATTTTGCCTATTTCGGATGAGAATTATGAAACATTGATGCATGGGAAGACCTTGGACGAATATGTTTTGTTCTTTGAAGAAAACTTTAGTGATGTAGCTCCAGAACTGGCAGCTCGTTGGCGTGCCCGGATGGAAATGGAGGCATTGAAAGAAAAGGAAGAGAAGGACTCTGAAGGATTGCTTGTAAAAGATTCTACAATTCATCCTCTTCCTTTGCAGGAGATTGATGAGCCGCTGCCTGAGATTATTCTTCAGGATGTGATTGATGTTCCGCATGAAGAATCTGCTTCAAGCGTTTCTATGCCGGATACAACGGAAGTTCTTGGACCAGTCATGGAAGATCTGGGATTGACTTTGAAAGAAATAGAAGAAATCCGTAAGCGTGAGGCAGAAGCCGAAGAAGCTAAACGAGAGGAAGCTCGTCAAGCTTTTGAAGAGCAGCAAGCTGAAGAAAAAGCATTGCGTGAAGCAAAAGCTAAGGAACGGGAAGAGTTGGAAAAGAAACAAAAAGAAGAGGAAGAGGCTTTGCTAAAAGCTAAACGTGAACGGGAGAAACAAATTGAACGTGAACGCAAGGAGAAATTAAAGCAGGCTGAAGCAGACCGTAAAGCGAAGTTGAAAGCTCAAGAGGAACTACGTAAAGAAAAAGAGAAGGCGTATAAAGAGCGTTTAAAACAGAAGGAACGTGAACGGAAAGCAAAAGAAAAGGCTTATAAACAAAAATTGAAAGAACGTGAGAAAGCTCGGAAAGCAGAGTTGAAAGCCAAAGAAAAGGCTCGTAAAGAGGCTTTGAAAGCAAAGGAAAAAGCTCGCAAAGAGTAACTCAAAATATAAAGGAGGAATCGTCGGATTTATGAAGCTAATTAGAGATGGACAAAAAGTAGATGCGGCAGGTCTGGTGGCCACTATTGGTTTTTTTGATGGAGTGCATCGCGGACATCGTTTTTTGATAGACCAACTCAAGGAAGTTGCCGGGAGGTATAAATTGCCGTCGGCGGTGATTACTTTTTCGCAGCATCCACGAAAAGTGCTTCATGCGGATTATCAGCCGGAATTGCTTAATTCCTTGCCAGAAAAGATTGATTTATTGGCTTCTATGAATATTGATTATTGCATTGTTCTTGATTTTACTTTGCAGCTGGCTAATTTGAGTGCACAACAATTCCTTTCCGAAGTGTTGTCGGCTGATTATCATGTGAAGGCACTTGTTGTGGGGTACGATCATCGGTTCGGGCATAATCGAGAAGATGGATTTGAGCAATATGTATCCTATGGGGAAGCCTGTGGGATGGATGTGATAAAAGCCGCCTCTTTGGAAGCCGATGAAATTCCGGTTAGTTCGTCTTTGATTCGCCGTTGCTTAAAGCAAGGAAAGGTGGAAGATGCTGCTTTGCTTTTGTCTTATCCGTATTCTTTAAAAGGGCATGTTGTTTCTGGTTATCAAATGGGGCGGAAGTTGGGTTTCCCTACGGCAAATATAACCGTTGATGAACCGCAGAAGCTGATTCCGGCAATTGGTGTCTATGCCGTATATGTGTTCTTAAACGGACAAAAGTATAAGGGGATGCTTTATATCGGTTCTCGCCCTACCTTACATAATGGAACGAACGTTAGCATTGAAGTATATATTCTTGATTTTTCAGGGAGTATTTACCAGGAAGCGATAAGTGTTTTATTTATTCGTCGTATTCGGGATGATATCCATTTTGATACCTTAAATGAGTTGCAAGAGCAATTGAAGCGGGATGAGAAAACGGTTCGTGAAATGTTGTGATTATGTTAGTTGCAGGTATATATAAATTTTTGACATTATGTTTTATAAAGCATTAGATATATTGAAAGGGATGATCAGTCGTCCGTCATTCAGTCGGGAAGAAACGGCGGTGGCCGATTTTTTGGAAAATATTTGGCGGAAGGAAGGACATTTGGTTTCGCGTATAGGGAACAATATTTATTTGATGGCAGGTGCTATCGATCCTCAGAAGCCAACACTCTTGCTTAATTCGCATATTGATACGGTCCGTCCGGTTTCGGGTTGGACCCGTGATCCTTTTTCTCCCGAAGAAACTGAAGATGATCGTCTTTATGGTTTAGGTTCTAATGATGCAGGGGCGAGTGTGGTGTCTTTATATGCCGCTTTTTGTTTATTGACTGAAAACGAACAGCCTTATAATCTTATTTTTTTAGCTTCTTGTGAAGAAGAAGTTTCTGGAACGAATGGATTGGAAAAGGTGTTGCCTTATTTGCCTCCTATCGCGTTTGCCGTTGTAGGTGAGCCTACGGGGATGCGCCCGGCCGTGGCAGAGAAAGGCTTGATGGTGCTCGATTGTGTGGCGACCGGTCGCGCGGGGCATGCTGCTCGTAATGAAGGTGTGAATGCGATTTATAAGGCGATGGATGATATCAACTGGTTTCGTACCTATCAGTTCCCGAAGCAGAGTGATTTCTTGGGGCCGGTTAAGATGTCGGTGACCATTATCCATGCGGGTACACAGCATAATGTTGTTCCCGACCGTTGTGAATTTACGGTTGATGTCCGGTCAAATGAATTTTATAGTAATGAAGAGCTATATAAGCAAATTGCCGAACATGTCGGGAGTCAAGTCGTGGCTCGGAGTTTCCGTCTTAATTCTTCTCGCGTCGATTTGAATCATCCCTTTGTTCAACGGGCTTTGATGTTGGGACTTGAGCCATTTGGTTCGCCGACATTGAGCGACCAGGCATTGATGCCATTTCCTTCGGTAAAAATCGGTCCCGGGCAGTCCGCACGATCTCATTCAGCAGACGAATATATTGAGTTAATGGAAATTCGGGAGGCGATAGATGTCTATGTGCGTCTGCTTTCAGGTCTGGAACTTCATTAATTGTCGTTTTTCATGAGTTCAGAGGGATTCAAAGTATTGCAGACCATAGGCACACGCTATCTTGTCGCGTTTTTGAACCTCTTGTTGGTTTTTATTAATGCGAAGGTATTAGGTGTTGAAGCCGTAGGTCTGGTAGCGATTGTTTTAGCCTCAATGAATCTGGCCGTTATGTTTAACAGCATTTTTTGTGGCAGTACGATTGTCTATTTCATGAATCGTTATGGCTTGTTTGCTATTTTGATCCCGGCATATCTTTGGGCAATTTTGGGTTCGGCTCTTGCGGCGTGTATCATGTTAGGTTTGGATTTGTTCCCAACAGACTATTGGAAAGATGTTTATATACTGGCAATGTTGAATTCATTAATAGCTGCCAATTCTCGTTTCCTTCTTGGTAAGGCTCGGATAGGAGCATTTAACGGGGTGTATTTCTTGCAAGGAGGGTTTCTATTTATCTGCCTTCTTTTGTTTTATTTCGTGTTAGGTGAAAAAAGTATAGCCGCTTATTTGCAAGCTTTGTATCTGGCAAACTTAATGGCCCTTTTAATCAGTTTTTTCTTTTTGCGTCATGATTTACAAAGTTTAGTGCCTTTAAAAGGCAGAAAATATGGGCTGGTATTGAAAGAGATGTTCATTTATGGAATCTGGAGTAATGTGGATAATCTGGCAGAAACACTTTCTTCACGTCTGAATTATTTCTTTGTTCAACGGTTTGTGGGGCTGGGGGGAGTCGGTTTGCTGGATGGCGGAACGAAAATCTCGGAAAGTGTTTGGCATATCAGTCGGGCTGTCGGTTATATTGTTAATGGAGAGGTTGCGCGGAGCGATAATGAACGGACGCAACGTCAGATAACTTTTCATTTATTGAAATGGACCTTTCTAAGCACACTGCTTGTAATGCTGGTTATCTTGTGTATTCCAGAAAAAATATATACCGATTATCTGTTTACCGATGAATTTTCCGGCATTTCGGAAGTTATCCAATGGCTTTCCCCGGGGATTGTCGCTTTAGCTTGCAATACCATTCTGAGCCAATATTTTATTGCCAGCGGGCGGGTGCGCTATAGTGCTTTGGCTTCCTGCGTTGGTTTGCTTGTCCTGTTGCTATTGGGTTGTTTTCTGGTTCCGTTGTGGGGTGTAAACGGAGGTGCAGCTGCGACGAGCATTGCTTTTTGTACGATGTTTTGTGTCTCCCGGGTGCTGATCGGGAGATTGAAATCGTAAATCCTCGTGTTGATGTTCCCATAATCTTAAAAATTTTATGATTAAAATTGAATTACGTTACTCATCGATCGACAATGCAAAGATACGACATCCACTCCGCAGATGGTACCATTTTGGGGAGGGGGCGAATTGTTAAGAATGCTAAACATGATTTTCGCGGGGCGCGAAACTATATTTCCCGGTTGCCAAAGATGCGTTTTATTTTTGCATTATAAAATGACCAAACGTGACAGTTGTGACAGTTGTGACAGTTGTGACAAATGCTTTTTGGGTGGTGTGTGCTTCCTTTGTAGAAAAATATACTATAATAATAATATATATATATAATATATATAATATAATATATATTATATATATTATATGATTTTTCCTTCATGATTTATGATAGCTCAAAAAACAACTGTCACACTGTCACAACTGTCACGCTCTGATTATGATGTTACAGTGCAATGCGCTGATTTGTAGATTTTTCAATAATCCCATTTCTTTTTATATTTTTCTTGCCAAAGAAAGCGGGTGCGTACCCTACTGCAAATTGGTGGATATTTCAGAGATTTTTTGTAAATTTGCATACAGCAAACGATGGAAAACAATGGAGGATAAAAAACTGAATAAAAATCGGTTTGATGGAATAATGAAACAATTATTCCAAGATAACATTACGCCGGATTTGGATAAAAAAGGCAAAGATGCCATAAAGATGTCTATTTTGGAGGGTTTTTTGACTGGCTACGAAGAGGGCTTTAAGACAGGCTGGGAAAGAGGACGTTCTTTGGGTTTTGAAGAAGGAAAAATGTATGAAGTTCACTTTTCATTGCTTGATATTGCCTGTAAGCTGAAAGCTGCGGGTGTATCGTCAGACATTATTCTGGCGGTGACGGGAATTCATGGGGAAGAAATCTAATTTTTAAAATAACGTTACTTATGGAAACAAGGAAATATTTTTGGTTGGTTTGTTTGATGTTATGGGCGACATTGGCAGTGACCGTTTCGGCTCATACGGGAAAAGACGAGGATAGTCGGCATGATTATGTGACGATTTCCGGGGTGGTTCGGGATAGTGAGACGCAAAAAGAACTTGCTTATGCCACAATTTCATTGGCTGGAAATGCTGCCGGAACCGTGGCAAACAAAGATGGTGAGTTTTTATTTAAGCTGAAAGATCCGCTGAAGGGCGAAGAGGAAATAGAAGTTTCGTATTTGGGGTATTATAGTGCGAAGTTTAAAGTTGGAGAAAAAGATGATAAGAAAAAGCGTGTCATTTTGCTTACTCCTTATACAACCCAGTTGAGTGAAGTGGTGATTTATGCTCGCGACCCGTTGAAACTGGTTCAGGAAGCCATTAAGAAGATTCCTCAAAATTATGATTCTGAGCAGAGCCTTTTGACTGGATTCTATCGGGAAACTGCTCAAAAGCGCAAGCGTTTTATTAATATTTCGGAGGCGGTGGTGAAAATATCAAAGACGCCTTATGATAAATCGGTGGCCAATGATCGGGTTCAGGTGTTGAAAGGACGGACGATTGTTAGTCAAAAAGCAAGCGACACGTTGGCGATCAAATTGCTGGGAGGACCGAATGCCTCAGTCTATTTGGATGTGGTAAAGAATTCTGATTTGTTGCTTGACGAGGCATTTTTGCCGTGCTATCGCTTTCGGATGGAAGAATCGGCGGTTATTAATGACCGGCCTCAGTATGTAGTCCGTTTTGAACCTCAGGTTGTATTGCCTTATGCTTTATATGAGGGGCGTTTATATATTGACATGGAAAAACTGTCGTTTACGCGGGCAGAGTTTGCCTTGGACATGCGTGATCAGGATAAGGCGACGCAAGCCATTTTGCGCAAGAAACCTTTGGGTTTGCGTTTTAAGCCCCAGGAAGTATCTTATCAGGTGAATTACGTCGAGAGGGATGGAAAAACGTATTTGAGTTATGTCAGAAATTTGTTCCGGTTTAAATGCGATTGGAAGCGAAAACTTTTCTCTACGGGTTACACGGTGCTTTCCGAAGTGGTTATTACCGATGGAAAGAAAGGCGGGGAGAATGATATCCCTCGGCGTTTAGCGTTTAAGCAGAATCAATGTCTGTCTGACGATGTCGCTCATTTTGCCGATGTGGATTTCTGGGAAAATTATAATATCATCGAACCAGACGAATCTTTGGAAAAGGCTATTAGCAAATTGAGGAAAAATCGGATTCAAACCGAATAGTATTTATGATACGGATTTTAAATAAAGGAAAAGAGATCATTCTACTTTATCGTTTCTTACGTTTTCGCAAGGGGTTTGGAGTTCATTCGCCTTTTGCCTTTAATTTAATTACCAACGTAATAGACGAGCGATACGGTTATTATTGTTATGATACGATTGAATTGGTACGACGGCAATTGTGCCAAAATCAGTTGCCTTTTGGTGATGGAAGGCAGAGCGTTGGGCGTGCGGCCGTGAAGTTGGCTATTCGTCCGGCACATGGGCGTTTACTTTTTCGGTTGGCTAATTATTTTAAACCGAAACGTCTGTTACAGATAGGATGTGGAATGGGTATTTCAACCTTATATATGACGGCTTATTCCTCACATTTACGCTGTATTGTACTTGAAGAAGATCCGGCAAAAGCAGAATGGGCACAATGGAGTTATAAAAAAGCTGGAGGCCGGAATCTGAAATTGGAAGCGGGGAAGTATGAAACGCATTTGTGCAAAGCTTTGCAGCAATTAGGGAAGGTCGATTTTGTGTTTTTTAATGCAGGTCTTCCTAACGTATATGACTTGTTTTTGTCTTGTATGGAATATATCACTTCGGATACGGTTATTGTATTGGAAGGATTGCGGGATAGTCAGGCCATGCGGAATTGTTGGAAACAAATCAAGCAACATCCTGATGTTGTCTTGACATTTGACTTATATCATATTGGGTTGGTGTTTTTTAATAAAAAGCTTCATCGAAAAGATTATATTGTTTACTTTTAGAAATAAGTTTGGAAATCAATAGTCGTTTTGCAATTAAATCATTGTAGGAATAAAAATGAAGAAAAGTTTGATTTATACAGGAACCGGAGATAAAGGCATGACCTCTCTGGTGGGTGGTCAACGGGTATCAAAAGCTGATCAGCGTATTGAAAGTTATGGAACGGTGGATGAATTGAATTCATTTATCGGTTTGTTAATAACGTCTATTGAGGATGAGGCAGATTGTAACTTTTTACTTTTTGTTCAGCATAAATTGTTTACTATAGGATCCTATCTGGCAACAGACCAGAGTAAAACAGAATTGAGGATAGAAAGTCAAGTGACTCCGGAAAGTATAGAAAAAATAGAGCGGGAAATAGATCGGTTAGATAATGAATTGCCACGGATGAAACATTTTGTATTGCCGGGAGGTTGCCGTTCAGCTTCTTTAGCTCATGTTTGTCGGACTGTTTGCCGTCGGGCAGAACGCCAGATATACCGTTTGGCAGAGAAATGTCCAATAGAAGAACCGGTGTTGATCTTTATGAATCGATTGTCTGATTATCTGTTTGTTTTGGCCCGGAAAGAATGTATAAGTAATAGTGGTAAAGAAATTATTTGGGATTATAGTTGTATCTAAAAAATAATGTTCTATTTTTGCGGGAAATTTGAGAACCTGACTGGATAATACAGTCATTTAATACTAAACGCAATATGTATTGGACATTAGAATTGGCTTCGAAATTGGAAGATGCACCTTGGCCCGCAACCAAAGATGAACTGATAGATTATGCACAACGTTCTGGTGCACCTCTGGAAGTAATCGAAAATCTGCAAGAAATGGAAGACGAAGGCGAGATATATGAATGTATGGAAGATATCTGGCCAGACTATCCAAGTAAAGAAGATTTCTTCTTCAACGAGGA
>CALVFH010000002.1 GCA_944326775.1 uncultured Parabacteroides sp. | reverse complement strand
ATCATTCCTTTATAAGAAATCCGGTTTAAATGGTTTTAAAACCTGTTTAAACCGGATTTCTTTTTTCCATAGTCTTCTATGATGATAATTTATAATTCCTGAACCACTTTTGTCCCCTTGATCATTACGTCTTCCAGAGGCCGGTCGTTTGAATCGGTTTTCACTTCCGACATTTTTTCAACGATGTCTAATCCTTCGACGACCTCTCCGAAGATGGTAACGGAACCGTCAAGATGAGGGGAGCCGCCGATAGACTTATAGACCTCCCGGTGTTCGGCAGGAATGACGGCCGGAGGAAGAACTGCCAGCGTATCTTGCAGCAAACGAGTCGCTTCAAGATGCAAGGCCTCTTGCTGATCGTTGTTTGCCAGTTCCGGATGTTGCTTCAGCAGTCTGTTACGGAAAACCTGATATAACCAGTTTTGCCGGATTTGGTTGATGCGTTGTTCCATGGAGTCGAGTCCGGCGTCTGTCCATTTCTTACCTTGCACAAAACAGAATTGTGTTCCGGCAGAAGCCCGTTCGGGATTAACATCGTCACCTTCTTTCGCGTCGATTAAGGCTCCCCGTTTGTTGAAATACTTCGGCAAAATTTCAGCCGGAACCGTGTATCCCCCACCGTTCTCACCGTAGAAGACCCCCGGTTCGTGTGCCTTGCTGTCCGGGTCGCCACCTTGTACAACAAAATCTCGGATAATACGATGGAATAAGACTCCGTCGTAAGCATGCGTCTGGCATAAGCGGATGAAATTGTCACGGTGAAGCGGTGTATCCTCGTAAAGGCGGACAGTAACATTACCCATTGAGGTCTCTATTTGGACATAAACGGGTTTCGAAGGGTCGATAGACTGGGTGTTGCATGAAGTTCCCATCAGGGTAACAGCAACGAGAAAAGAATATAAGAACGTATTTTTCATGTGCATGACATTAGATAATTATTTGTTTAATGTGTCGTTCCTGACTTCCATCTGACATTGCTTACAGTTGAAGTGCAGACGGAGCCGTGTGTCTTTATAGAGCAGATAATAAGGTTCACGGAAAGGTGATTTGCCGTGCTGATAAGTCGGGCACCATCCCATGCTGTAGCGTAGGCAATGTTTCGTGAACATCAGAGGAACTTCAGATGAAGGTGCCAGTTCGAAAGCCGGATCAATATTTTTTACACCATGTTCGACATAGAACTTCCGGGCCTTCCGGTTTGCTACATTGCCCAAATAAGTCAATGAGGTTTGTGGAAAAGGATTCTTTCCTTGGTCTTGCAGTTTGTGGCGTGAAAGTTCCCGTCGATATCGGATCCGTCGTAAGGCAAGAAGCTGTTCCACGGTTTCCCGGCGCATGTCTGTCAATAGGGATGAAGGAATAAACCAACTGTTGGACAGACGGATGTTGATATGTGTCGGGTTGAATGGGGTATTTCCGAGTTTGGTCAGTTGCGTCCGAATATTTTCCTGTTGGTCGCGCTTGGCAAGCTCTTTCGGAAAAGGATGGGTAAGTACAGCACGAGCACCACTTTCGTCTTCCAGTGTAAGGGAGAAGCCGAAGCTGTTCTCTTCGAAGGTGATGCTTACCGGAATTTTTCGTTCGGCGGAAGGACGGGCGAGGAGTTGTTCGAACGCCTGGTCGGAATTGCGGTATAAAAGCATACCCGGTCGGAGTTTCAGCATTTTCTGTGGAAATATCCGAAACCCTTCCGTTCGGTTTACGCGGAAACCTTCCAGCTCTTCTTTGGTGTTGAAAAAAGCCAGTCCGTCGCCGTTGTGGAGTGCTTTTGTCCCGTCTATGGTAAAACTGTTCCCTTTCAGCTCTTTTACCTTGCCGATGGGTTCACCCAATGACTTGGGGGTATTAAAAGCTGAAATATTTTTCTGGCGTCCGTGCAGGAAGAAATCGGTAAATCCCCGGTTGAAACTCTTTGTTACGTCAGGTTCGAAGGTATAGGTGCAATGTCCGTCGGAAGCCGGCAGGAATTCCGGACGTCGGGCGAAGATAGCATCAAGTTTCTGGCGGTAGTAAGCTGTGACGTTTTTGACATACGACAGATCTTTTAATCGTCCTTCGATCTTGAGCGACGAAACTCCGGCATCGAGCAGGGCTTCGAGATTGGCCGACTGGTTCATGTCGCGGAGCGAGAGCAGATGTTTGCCATTGGCGATTACCTTACCGTCGGCATCCACCCAAGTGTAGGGGAGCCGGCAATACTGGGCACAAGCACCCCGGTTGGCACTTCGCCCGGAAAGGGCTGCACTCAGATAGCATTGTCCGCTGAAGCTGACGCATAAAGCCCCGTGGATAAAGACTTCCAATGGGACGGTAGTCGCTTCGGCAATACGCCGGATCTCTTCCAGGGAAAGTTCGCGAGCTAAGACTACCTGGGTGAACCCCGCTTCCTGCAGAAAACGTACCTTTTCTGGAGTCCGGTTGTCGGTTTGCGTGCTGGCATGAAGGGGAATTGGAGGAAGATCGAGTTCCAAAATACCCATGTCCTGTACAATCAGGGCATCAACACCTGCTTCGTAGAGTTGCCAGATCATGCGGTGCGATTCTTCTAATTCCTCGTCTGTAAGGATAGTGTTCAGGGCAACATAAATCCTTGCTCCATAGAGGTGGGCATACCGGCAGAGCTGTTCGATATCGTCCAGGGAATTGCCGGCTGCAGCCCGCGCACTGAATTTGGGAGCACCAATATACACTGCATCAGCTCCGTGATTGATGGCTTCGAAGCCGCACATCCGATCTTTTGCCGGGGCGAGAAGTTCTATTCGTCTGTTCTGTTTCATTTAGATGCGCAGGCAATCGAGATTGGCAATATCTTCCGGATGATAAGGCGTCTCCTGATAGACATAATAGTTCAACCAGTTGGTGAACAGTAGGTTGGCATGTCCCCGCCAACGTACTACAGGCCCTAATGAAGGGTCGTCATTCCGGTAGTAGTTGCGTGGAATGGCAATAGGTAATCCTTTTTTGAGGTCGCGCATATATTCGTCATTCAAAGTGTAAGGTGAATATTCGGAATGTCCGGTGATGAAAAATTCACGTCCGCCACGAGCCATGACCATATATACGCCCGATTCTTCGCTTTCAGAAAGCAGTGTCAGTTCAGGAACCTTTAGGATGTCGTCGCGCCGGATTTCCGTATGGCGGCTGTGGGGAACGAAAAATTCGTCGTCGAAGCCCCGGAAGATGGGCAGGAAAGGTTCGCGCAGGGTATGGCGGAATACTCCAAACATTTTGGCCGGCAGACTATATTTAGGTATGCCGTAGAAATGGTAGAGACCGGCCTGTGCAGCCCAACATATATATAAGGTAGAAGTTACGTGTTGACGTGCCCAGTCGAAGATTTCTGTGATCTCTTCCCAATAGTTCACTTCTTCGAACGGCATCTGTTCTACGGGGGCGCCGGTTACAATCATCCCGTCGAAGTACGTATCTTTGATGGTGTCGAAATCCTTATAAAATTCGCGCATGTGCTCGATTGGTGTATTTTTGGGGGTATGTCCTTTGATTTTCATGAAAAGGACTTCAATCTGCAATGGAGAATTACTCAACAGGCGCACCAAGTCTGTTTCAGTCGTAATCTTTAAGGGCATCAAATTCAACACCACAACTCGAAGAGGACGGATATCTTGTGATGAAGCCCGGAGGGAGTCCATCACGAAAATATGCTCTTTCTTGAGCAGTTCAATTGCCGGCAGATTTTTCTGTAAGTTTAGAGGCATGGGAAAAACTTTATAAACTTAAACGATTCATAAACTTACCCTTTTATTGCAATGTGCCGGCCTGTGCTTCCTGGATCATCTTTTCGCTGGGGAGGATGATGATTTCTACGCGGCGGTTCAAGGCACGACCTTCAGCAGTGCTGTTGTCTGCAACAGGTTCGTGAACCCCTTTGCCTTCATATTCCATACGTTTGCTGCTGACACCCTGGTCAACCATCAGATAATCAAACACGCTTTTGGCGCGTTTTTCAGACAGGGTCTGGTTGTAATCCACGTTACCCGTATTGTCGGTATGGCCTACAATCTTGATGTCTGTGTCGGGGTTTTGATTCAGACTTTCGGCCAATTTGCGTAAGGCACTTTTCGACGCATCGCCGAGAGTACTTGAATTGGTGGCAAACAAGATGCCGGAATCAAAAGTGACACGCAAGGCTTCACCTTCATTGATGGTTTCGACGGTTGTTTCTTCGGGAAGGGTAGCTTCCAGTTCTTTCTTTTGTTTATCCATTTTTTTTCCAATCAGAGCTCCGGCCGTACCACCTAAAGCCGCACCGATTGCTGTACCCAGTCCTGCATTTCCTGCCAATGCACCAATGCCGGCACCTACGGCAGCGCCGCCGCCTACTCCGATAGCTGCCCCTTTAGCCGTATTGCTCCACGTGCCGCAGCTGCTCAATACTAAAGTTCCTGATAACAGGATAGCTGAACATAATGTCAAACCTTTCATATGGGTATCCTCCTTTGTTTATTCAAATATATGTATAGAATCGCAATAGGCCAGTTCGCCCTGGATGATGAAATTTACTTCTTCTTCACTGAATTTTCCGACTTTATCTTTGAGAGCATTTTTTACAACGAAGTCCGTCAGTTCGTCTTCGTCGATGTCCACTTCTGTATCTTCATCGGTTTCATCCATATAACCTTTCGAATCGTAGAACTCGTAAATCAAATCGACAATATAGTTGATATCGTCGTTACTGAATTTCCCTTTCAATTCTTGGGGAAGATAATTCTGTATGAATTTTACGGAATCTTCCTCGTCGTAGATAAAATCATCATTCGCGTTCATATCTTTTCCTTTTAAAGATTAAAGTTGGACAAACATACGGAAAAATTCCCGAATCCGGAAATCGATATGGCTTTTTCTCCCGAATAAACCGGATTGATATCCTTTTATTTTATGTTTTACAACATATAATAAAAATTTCTTATCAAAATATTTGCATAATAAAAAATATATGCTGAATTTTATGGTGCCTTTAAGAGAATTACAGAGTGATACAAAGTGGTGTGTGTATCTTTTTATAGAACCAATTTCTTTGTTAATCTGTAACCTTAAATTTTGAGAGAGAAAAACACTTATTATTAACTTAAGTCTATTGTTTTTTTATGACCGACAGCAGTGGTAATGTAGGACGACGTATCCTATGCATGGGGAGCATTTCAGCAGCTTGTCTCCTTATTGGTAGTGGAAATGTGTTGGCATATAATGATTTGAAATTGCCAGACATACCGGTGAAAGCCGAAGTGCAGCAAAACAAGACGATTACGGTCGTCGTGACGGATGAGATGGGCCCGGTTACGGGTGCCAATGTGTTGATTAAAGGAACTACAAATGGTACGATTACAGACATGAACGGTAACGCCGTTATCGAAAATGTCCCGAATAATGCCATTGTCGTAGTTTCATTTATTGGTTATACTACGCAGGAAATTCCTGTAGGGAATCAAAGCAAAATATCAGTAAAGATTTCGGAAGATACGCAACGACTCGATGAAGTGGTTGTCGTAGGTTACGGTACGCAGTCGAAGAAGGATATTACAGGTTCTGTGGCTGTCGTATCTTCGGAAGCTTTGAGTGAAACGCCGGTGGCGACATTTGCCGAGGCTTTGCAGGGTAAGGCGTCCGGTGTGTATATTTCTTCTTCCGGTGCTCCTGGTGCTGAAACCACTATCCGTATTCGTGGTGTCGGTTCCGTAAACGGTTCAGACCCGCTGATCGTTGTGGATGGTGTATCGAATGTCGATATTGACTCGGTAAACCCCAATGATATAGAATCTTTGCAGGTATTGAAGGATGCTTCGGCTACAGCTATTTACGGTGCACAAGGTGCGAACGGTGTTATCATCATTACTACGAAGCAGGGTACGAAGAGTGGACGCGTACGTGTATCTTATGATGGTTATGTAGGTTTTGCCAAGATGGCCAACGATGGTTTCGATTTGTTGGATGCGTGGGAAGCCATGGAATTCCAGGCTACCGGTTTGGTAAACTTGCGTGATATCCGTCACCAGACAACGGGTTTGACCCATACGCAGTTTGGCGCACTGGATGCCAATGACCAGCTTCACATGCCGTATGCAATCAAACCTTCAGGCTTGTCGGAACAGCAGATTGTAGAACAATACGGAAGTGTAGCCAACTGGGAAGCCTCTTATCTCCCCGACGGTAACAATTCTTGGTCTCGTTCGGCATACGCCCAGATGCTGCACGACGGTTATTCGGAAGCAGAAGCCCGTAAGGGTACGAATTGGTATGACCAGATTGTCCAGACCGGTTTGGTACAACAGCACAATGTTTCCGTTTTGGGTGGTGGTGAAAAAGGAACCTATTCAATGGCTGCCGGTTATATGAAACGTGAAGGTACCATTAAAGCTTCTTACTTTGAACGCTATTCTGTTCGTGCCAATACGAATTTCAATGCAACCAAATGGTTGACTCTCGGACAAAATACAAATGTCGCTGTAATGGAATTTGGTGGTGACCGTGGTGGTCAGGCCGATGATACGCCGTTTGCCAAGACTTATACCATGCAGCCGTGGGTGCCGGTTTATAATATTGGTGGCGACTTCGCCGGTTCACAGGCAGCAGAGGGTGGACGTGATATTTCTGCCGTACATCAGGTAGATAAGCAAATGGGCGACTGGACCCGTATGTTCCGTGGACAGACGGCTCTTTATGCGGAAATCAAGCCGTTTGCCGATTTGAGTATCCGTTCTCAGTTCAGTGCCCGTCTGTGGGGACGTTGGGCTCGTACCTTCAATGAGATTGATATCTTCGCCAATAAGGAAGGTACTTCCAATAACAGTTTGAATGAAAATGCCCAGTGGAGTTTCAGCTGGCAGTGGACCAATACAGCTACGTATAATAAGACCATTAATGAAGACCATAAGATTCAGGCTGTGTTAGGTACGGAAACGATGAGTTTGAACAATGGTCGCGAACTTTCCGGTCAGCGTATCGACTTTATCTTTGAAGACGATGAAAATACCTGGATTCTGAACAATGGTGCAGCAGCCAACTTGAGCAATACCGGTTTAATGAAGAATAACTTCACCATGTTCGGTATCTTCTTCCGCGGTGACTATTCTTACAAGGGCAAGTATCTGGGAACTTTCACGGTTCGTCGCGATGCTTCTTCCAAGTTTAGTCCGAACAACCGCTGGGGTACCTTCCCGTCGGCTTCCGTCGGATGGCGTATTTCTGACGAGCCGTTTATGGAGAAGACCCGCAAATATTTGGATGACTTGAAGATTCGTGCCGGTTACGGAACAACCGGTAACTCCAATATCGGTGAATACAACTACGTATTCCAGTATGCTACAGGTGATCAATATATGTATCCGATTTCCGGTTCTGATACAGACGCTTCTCCGGGCTTCCTGATTTCTGCCCTCGGCGACGTGAATGCCAAGTGGGAAACGACAAAGATGTTTAATATCGGTTTCGATGCAACCGCACTGAACAATCGGTTGACCGCAAGTTTCGATTACTATATCAAGAAGACCAGCGATATGTTGGTAGATGCCAACTGGTCGGCGTTGGCAGGTAATGCTACGTTCCCGAAGATCAATATCGGTGATATGGAGAATAAAGGTGTTGACTTCTCTATTGGTTGGAGCGACAAGATCGGTAAGGTGAAGTATAATATCAATGCCAATGTTTCAACTTATCGGAACAAAGTAACTAAGTTGGGTTCTTCCGATATCTTCTCATCTACTCGTTTGGATAAGGTCAATATTACTACAGTAGGCCAGCCGGTAGGTATGTTCTACGGTTATAAGATTGACGGTATCTATCAGAATGCCGATGATGTTCTGAACTACAAGAATGCCAATGGCCAGTCTATCTTGCCGTATGCTGTAACCGATCAGTCGGCTCTGAATGCAGACGATTGGGTTGGGCGTTACAAAATAGCTGATACGAACAATGATGGCAAGATTAATGCCGACGATAAGACGATTATCGGTAATCCGCATCCCGATTTCACCGGAGGTATTAATATTGGTCTGACATGGAACAACTTCGATTTGAGTACTTATCTGTACTTCTCGGTAGGTAACGATATCTTCAGACATTATATGTATTATACGCACTACGGAGCTTTGCAGAGTAACTATTCTCGCGACAGACGCGATAATTCCTGGAGCCCATCCAACCCGGACGGTATTTATCCGTTGTATGCAACCTCGACGGGTGAAGGTACGGAAGCTGCCAATGAGTCGAACTCAATGTATATCCAGGACGGTTCTTATCTGCGTATGCAGAACCTGACCGTAGGTTATTCGCTCCCGAAGAAGTGGATGCAGAAGATCAAGTTTGAACGTATCCGCGTATATCTCCAGTTCTCCAACGTATTTACGATTACCGGATATGATGGCTTGGATCCTGAAATCCGCAGTGGTAGCGACTTGGCAAAAGGACGTGACTATGGTGGTTACGGTATGCCTCGCCAGTTCTTGTTGGGTTTAAATGTTCAGTTCTAAATTTATGAATTGTAAAACTATTGTTGTATGAAAAAATTAGCAATCTATAGTGCAATGGCATTGGCTGTTGCGATGTCTTCAACTTCTTGTTCCGACTTTTTGGAAGTAAGAGCCGTGGGTGCAACCGACGAACAGGCTCTGTTGAGTGAAGATGGTGTCGAGATGGTGATTACGGGTATGTATTCCAATCTTTTCGACCGGACCGGAAATGATTATTGGGGTGGTTCGCTTTCCAATTATTATTACGGCGATGTGATGGGTGGTAGTGCCAATAAGGGTTCTACGTTTACCGACCAGTCTGCATTTACCAACTTGGAAACTTATTCCATTACAACCGATAACAACTATCTGGAAAACAAATGGAAGAGTGTCTATAATGGGGTTTTCAGCGCGAATGTTGCCGCTGATTTGGCAGAGAAGATGAAAGATGAATTGTCTGCTATCCAGGGACAGGAACGTGATAAATATACGGAAGCGATAGCTCAAGCCGATTTCTTCCGGGGTTTCTGGCATTTTGAAGGAATCAAGTTGTTTGGTGCGGCTATTCCTTATGTAGGTCTGGAAGAATACCGCAGCGATGTGGACCCGAAGGTTTCGAATGTGGATGAATCGGGTAATTACATTTATATCTGGGATAAGGTTATTGCCGATTTGCAATACGCTTATGAAAATCTGCCGAATACCTGGACAAGCGATAAAGGTAAGGTCAACAAATGGGCTGCCGGTGCTTTGCTGGCTAAGGTGATGATGTACCAGTCTTCACCATATAACGGCAAGAATGGTTCGCAGAACCGTTGGGAAGAAGTCCGGACATTGTTGAAGGATATCATTGATCAGGGGGTAGATAACAACGGTACGAAGTATAAACTTGCCGATAACTACGAAACGCTTTACATTGCCGGTGAATCTGACTGGACAGGTGAATCTGTATTTGATATCCAGATGGCGATTATCGGTACGCAGGAATATACCAACTGTATCAACGGTACGGCACACATCGCGTTGTCGGGTGCTTTAGGTTCCGGTGGTTGGGGATTCTACCAGCCTTCTTATGAAATGGTTAATTCGTATATTGTCAACGAAGAAGGTTTGCCGATGCTTGACGGTTCTTACAAGAATCTGCCGGTTCTTTCCACTCAGACCAATCCGCCGTTGGTAGATACCGATTTGTCGGTCTTCACCGATCCTCGTCTGGATGTTTCCGTAGGTCGTTTCAATGTTCCGTATTATGACTGGGCTGTTCCGACTTCTATCGACGGTTGGATTCGTGATGTCAGCAACGGAGGTTTGTATATGAATAAGAAAAACATGCCGCGAAAAGCTGATAAGGGAAGTTTAAGTGTATCAACAATTGCAGGTTCAACAGCCAAGAACTTCCACCTGATTCGTTATGCGGATGTGCTGTTATGGTATGCTGAAGCCTTGATTGAGACCGGACGTCATACCGAAGCCCGTGAATATGTGAATATGGTTCGTGCCCGTGCAGCCAATTCGTATATCCATGCCCTGGATGGAGAGACGATGGCTGAAACCACTTCTCCGTATGTTCTGGATGACAAAGTGAACGGAACGACAGGGGAGAATGCCGCAGCGAACTATCGTATCGGTTTATATCCTGCCTCACAGTTTGCAACTAAAGAAAAGGCTACCGAAGCCCTTCGTTTCGAACGTAAACTGGAAATGGCTCTTGAAGGACATCGTTGGTACGACCTTGCACGTTGGGGTATTATCGGTGAAGAACTGACCGATTATATTGATTTCGAAAAACAATATCTGGCTAAATTTGCTGGAAGTGTTTATAATGACAACTGGGTAATGTTGCCAATACCACAGACGCAGATTATAACCATGCAAGGTCTATTGGTACAGAACGAAAGTTGGAAATAAGTGTTCTTGAGTTACACACAAAGAGGGAAGGTCATCCGGGAGGACAGCCTTCCTTTCTTTTTGGGGATACTTTTTTACAGGGACCCTTTTAAAGGGTAATATGGTTGTCTTTCTAAAATCCAAACAGATTTTAAAATGCCTTCCGAGAATATGAATTTCCGTTTAGATGGGAATATCGGATGTTAATAGTTATAAAGTCAAAGCATATTTCTTATGTTATAAAACATGTTTTCGGAAAAACTCCCTATCTTTGCATCGGTTTAAGACAAAAGGATTTGTTTAGGTTTTTAATTATTAACCCGCTTTCCGGGCGTGGAGAGCACTAAAACAAAAGAATTATGGTATTAGTAGAGAATGAAAAAAGTTTGCGTACTTTAGCTATGTTACGCTATCAGGCAGACCGCTATCAGGCTATGGGAAATGGTTCTATGTGCCAGCGGGTGAATGCTGAAATCCGTCGTTTGATGGAAAAGATGAGTGCTGAAGCAAAGAACTAAGCCTTTGCAACAGCCTTGAGAGTAGATGAAACAGAGTATGAACAAGATGTAGTCTCTTACCACCGTTTTACGGTTGGAAGAGACCTAAAGAAGGGAGTAGTGCAGGGGCTTTCAGAGCAAAAGATGCGATGAAAGCTTTTTTTGTATCCTGACGTGTCTTTCCTATTTTAATCCAGCATCTTTGGATTGAAGATCAGATAACCAATATTCAGACCCACATTGAAATTGTTTTTCGGAGAACTATAGCCGTTGGCATAAAGACTGATGCTGACTACCGGCAGGTTGAGAACCAAAGCTGCTTCACCCATATATTCGAACGAATGAAGGAATTTGCCATAGCGGGCGGCATTCATCGCCGTATTGTTGACAACAACAGACCGTTTTTGGATTTCATAGAGTGGGGCAAAGCCGTACAGGTCAAAACGGAAATGAAAGAGCCGGCTGAACCGCCAGATGGGCGAAACCCCAAGGGCGATGTATTGATTGGCTCGGAAGGCTTCGTTGAAAACAATTGAACTGTGTGGCGTCGGGGTGAAAGCCGGTGCCTGCAAGATGGATGCCGTGTAGTTTTCCATCAGGTTTTTGCTGGAAACGACGATTTCGCCCATATATCCCCAAGTGAAATGCTTGCTGGTATTGTGATATTTTTCCCAGTGTGCTTTCATCTGTAACCAGCTGTGCGTGTTGCTGTCGAATGCGTTTTGAAGTTGCTTGTCGGCCGGGGTATAATGTTCTTTTCCGGTTACGTATTGGGCTGTCAGATTGAATTTTTCTCCTGAAGTAGGATAAAGTTTGGAATCCAGCGAGTTTTGTTCGATGTGCAGTGAGCCGCAGAACAGGTCGTAACGGCTGTGGTCGAATTGAGCATTGGGAAACGAGAGGTTGTTTTGCAGATAATAGTCGTTCAGCCGTCCGTAAGCAAATCCGATTTCGGCTTTGGCCCAGTTCAGGAAGGGAAAGCCCAGCATGATTTTCGTATAGAGCTCACGCTGCTTGATAAAGGCTGGAACCACATCTTCGTAAAACAGCGACTGGCTTTCGGAATATTTCTTGTAAGAATAAACCCCTTGCCAGCGGATGTAGGTCGGGATGCGGGTTTGCAGGTACATCCGTCCGTCGAGCAAAACTCCACTGAATGAATTGCCCACATGGAAATCCGCTT
Source organism: uncultured Parabacteroides sp. (assembly GCA_944326775.1). Lineage (GTDB taxonomy): Bacteria > Bacteroidota > Bacteroidia > Bacteroidales > Tannerellaceae > Parabacteroides. The sequence goes on along the minus strand of CALVFH010000002.1, from coordinate 44,400 downwards.
TTGTATCGGCGGCAAATCGCCCTAAATATTTGTAACCTAATCCCAAATAGAGTTGGTTGGCTTGGTGGGAAGAGATGTTTCCACCGAAAGAGGCTTCTATTTCTTCCGTCATTTTCACGTCTAAGTAAAGGTCGAATGTCCCGTTTTTCCGGTTATAGACGGCATGAGGGATGATTTCCTTGATTTTTGAATAAGCCAGCATTTTGAAATAGGCCCGTTTGAATTCCTCCATGGAAAAGGTCCCGTTGATATCGCGGTGCAGCTGCGACTCGATATATTTCTTTTGTGCGTCGGAAACTCCTGTGACGTAAATGTTCTGGAATTCGAGAGGCGGGAGGCTCTCTCGGTAATTCTTTCGGCGCTGGTCGAGTTCGATTTTGCTGACCTCGCGCGGAACCCGGCGTTTGATGGAATCCATCATTTGCATCGTGCGCCGGTAACCCACTTCCATAATTTCTTTGGCCCGGTCGAAATCGAGCAGGGACACATCGTTGAAGCGGAATCCCAAGGTGATGCCTTCCTCTTCAGGAATTTCCGTTTCCGAGTCCTGCATAATCATGGTTTCAATCTGGTTATACCAGTTGTCCGACGGTTTCTTTTTTCCGCTGGAGAGATTAGAACCGATGATAAAGTCGGGGTGAAAAGCATTGCGCATGGGTTGAATCGGGAAGTTATCATAGATGCCTCCGTCGAAGAGAGGAACCTTGTCTTTCCATATCGGTTTGAAGAATAAGGGAAAAGTCATCGACACGCGGACGGCATCTCCCAAATCACCATTCCGGAAGATGATAGGCCGCTTGTTATAAACATCGGAACCGACGCAGCGGAACGGAACAAAAAGATTGTCGAAATTCCAGCCCGCTTTGGCCGACGCCTGGGCGTAAAGTCCCATAAAAGCCTGATTCATTTGAACCGGGTCAATCAGGCTTTGGGGAAGAATATTCGTCTTGAGATGCAACGAATCGGCCATTTCGAGCGAGACTTTGAAAAATTCGGGTGTCGGGTCGGGCTTATGGAAATAATACATGTAATTTTCCTCCACCTGGCCGGTCTGCCAGTAAAAGAAATCCTTGGAAAGAATCAGTTCGAGCATTTCATCCGGGGTATATCCGATGGCATAAAGACTGCCGATGATGGCACCGATGGAAGTACCGGTTATGTAGTCGATAGGTACATTGTTTTCTTCCAAGGCTTTGATGACCCCGATATGAGCAGCTCCCTTTGCGCCGCCTCCGCTCAGGACGAGTCCGACTTTCTGGGCCGGAGCGAAGCAGCAGACCAGGAGACCAAGCCATATCATTAGGATATTCTTTCTGTTCATATCACGATTTCTTTTTTGCTTTTGGATTTTCAAAAATACGCTTTATTCCTGGAATAAACACAAACTCGTAACTTTTCTTTACCTTTGCAATCCAGTGGGGCAAGAGCTCCCTTGAACAATAGGTTATGGAGATTGAAGAGTTATTGAACCTTTATGCAGCCCATCCGCAAATCTCGGCGTTGGCATCGGTGCTGCAACCGGAAAGAAAAATGCGTAACCTGGCCGCCAAGGGATTGAGCGGGTCGAGCGCAGCGATGGTGATTGCTTCTCTTTTTTCGAAAAAGGGGGGGCGTTTTGTGTGTATCTTGAATGACCTGGAAGAGGCCGGATATTTTTATCATGACCTGATGCAACTTACCGGGAGTCAAGCTGTTTATTTCTTTCCCTCGGCATATCGGCGAGCCATAAAATATGGGCATATCGATTCGGCGAATGAGATTCTGCGGACGGAAGCCCTGAGTATCCTGCAGAATCCGGAAGAAGAATTTGTCATTGTTTCTTATCCGGAGGCGTTGGCTGAAAAAGTCGTTACCCGGGATGTGTTGAAGGAAAAGACCCTCCAAGTCCGGACAGGCGAGAAGGTGGACAACATGTTTGTTGCCGATGTCCTCAACAGCTATGGGTTCGAGCGGGTGGATTATGTCTATGAACCCGGACAATATGCCATGCGCGGTAGTATCCTCGATGTTTTTTCCTTTTCCTGTGAGTTTCCTTACCGCATCGACTTCTTTGGGGATGAAGTGGAAACCATCCGCACGTTTGATGTCGAGACACAGCTTTCGAAAGAGAAGGTCGAGCGGATTTATATTGTCCCGGAAATAAAACAGAACAGCGGAAGCGGGTCGCTGCTCGATTCCGTTCCCGACGATACGGTGTTGGCCACGCATGATCTGGCCTGGTGCAAGGAGCGGATTGGCAGCCTGTTCTCGGAAGAACCGGTGGTAGCCGACGAAGAGTCGTTCGCCAGTGCCGAAGCCATGCAGGCAAAGCTGGTCCATTGGGACGACTTTATGCATCGGGCTTTGGAATTGTGCCGTTTGCAGTTCGGTACTCATGTTTTGGGAACTCCCGAGGCTACTTTCCAGTTCCAGACGCAGGCCCAGCCTATCTATCATAAAAACTTCGACCTGGTCAGCGAATCTTTCCAGCATTATCTGAGCGAAGGCTATTCCCTCTATATTTTAAGCGATGTCGAGAAGCAGGCTATCCGTATCCGGGCTATTTTCGACGACCGCAAGGAAGACATCCCTTTCACGGCGGTAAACAAGACCATCCATGCCGGGTTTGCCGATGAACAGTTGAAGGTTTGTTTCTTTACCGACCACCAGCTGTTCGACCGTTTCCATAAATACAGCCTGAAGAGCGACAGAGCCCGGAGCGGGAAGATTTCCCTGTCCCTGAAAGAGCTGAATCAGTTTTCCATTGGCGATTATGTGGTGCATATCGACCACGGTATCGGTCAGTTCGGTGGATTGGTCCGGACCGAAGTCAACGGAAAGGTTCAGGAGGCAATCAAACTGATTTACCAGAACAACGATATTATCTTCGTCAGCATCCATGCCCTGCACAAACTCTCGAAATACAAGGGGAAGGACAACGGAGAGCCTCCGAAACTGAGCAAACTGGGTACCGGCGCCTGGGAAAAGATGAAGGAGCGGACCAAAAAGAAAGTGAAAGACATCGCCCGCGACCTGATTCTGCTTTATTCGAAGCGCAAGAAAGAACAAGGCTTTGCCTTCAGTCCGGATAGCTTTATGCAGCATGAGCTGGAGGCAAGTTTTATCTACGAAGATACGCCCGACCAGATGAAAGCGACGGCCGAAGTCAAGGCAGACATGGAAAGCAACCGTCCGATGGACCGCCTGATTTGCGGAGATGTTGGCTTCGGCAAGACGGAAGTGGCTATTCGTGCGGCTTTTAAGGCGGTGTCGGACAATAAGCAGGTGGCGGTGCTGGTTCCGACCACGGTGCTGGCTTTCCAGCATTTCCAGACTTTCAGCGAGCGTCTGAAGGATTTCCCGTGCCGGATTGATTACATCAGCCGCGCCCGGACGGCTTCGCAAATCAAACAGACGCTGAAGGATTTGAAGGAAGGGAAGGTGGATATCCTCATCGGGACGCACCGGATTGTCAGCAAGGATGTCCATTTCAAGGATTTGGGCTTGTTGATTGTCGATGAGGAGCAGAAATTCGGCGTCTCCGTCAAGGAAAAGCTCCGCCAGCTGAAGACCAATGTCGATACGCTGACCATGACGGCTACGCCGATTCCCCGAACCTTGCAGTTCTCGTTGATGGGGGCTCGCGACTTGAGCAGCATCACCACCCCGCCGCCCAACCGCTATCCGGTGCAGACGGAAGTGGAACGCTTCAATCCCGACATCATCCGCGAGGCCATCAATTTCGAAATGAGCCGCAACGGGCAGGTTTTCTTCATCAACAACCGCATTCAGAACATCTACGAAATCGAAAGCCTGGTGCGCCGGGAGGTTCCCGATGCGCGGGTTGCGGTCGGGCACGGGCAGATGGACCCCGACCAGCTGGAGAAAATCATTCTCGACTTCGTCAATTACGAATACGACGTGTTGGTGGCGACCAGCATCGTGGAAAGCGGCATCGACGTCCCGAATGCGAACACCATCATCATCAACAATGCCCAGCAGTTCGGCTTGTCCGACCTTCACCAGTTGCGTGGCCGTGTCGGTCGGAGCAATCGCAAGGCTTTCTGCTATCTGTTGTCGCCTCCGTTGAGCACATTGACTCAGGAAGCCCGCCGTCGTCTTCAGGCAATCGAGAATTTTGCCGAATTGGGGAGCGGCATCCACATTGCCATGCAGGATTTGGATATCCGCGGGGCGGGAAACATGCTCGGTGCCGAGCAGAGCGGTTTCATCGCCGATTTGGGGTATGAAACTTATCAGAAAATCCTGGAAGAAGCCGTCGATGAACTGAAAAGCGACGAGTTTGCCGATCTTTACGCCGCCGATAGCTCGGATCCGAAGCACGGCGCTTCCGATTTCGTGCGCGAAACCTATATCGAGAGCGACCTGGAGCTCCGCTTCCCACCGACATATATTCCCAGCGACTCCGAGCGCATTTCGCTCTACCGCGAACTCGACAAGATGGAAGAAGAGCGCGATATCCAGGCCTTCGAAGCCCGTTTGGAAGACCGTTTTGGAAAAATTCCGCCTGAGGGAGTGGAACTTATCCGTGTGGTTCGCCTCCGTCGCATGGCGCGGCATCTGGGCATGGAGAAGGTTGTCATGAAGAAGGGGCAGATGGGCCTCTACCTCGTGACGAATCCGGAAAGTCCGTATTACCAGAGCGAAGCCTTCGACCGTTTGTTGGCTTATATCCAGCGCCATCCGAGAGCCTGCACGCTCCGGGACCAAAACGGGAAGCGCAGCATCCTCATCAAGAACATCCCGACGGTCGAAGCCGCCTGCGCCGTCCTCAGCGAGATGGAGAGTTAGCTCTTTACCATCTTTAACGCTCGCCGGGAACAATGCAACGGCATTATTCCGATATTTGCAGACGATTTTTAACCAATAAATAAGGAGGTTTTATGGGCGCAGCTGGAAACAAGAAGCCAAAAAAGCCCGGCAAGAAGCACGGGCCTGCTTACATGGAGGAAGAAGAAAGCCATGTAGTTCCTTTGAAGAATAAAAAAAGCAAGTAATTCGCATAAGAGGTCGGGAAAATTCAAATTCCCGGCCTCTTTTGCTTTTTTCGCGCCCGCGAAAATGCCAACCTTCGTGTAGGTTTTGCTTTTCGCGGGCGCGAAAACCTCAACCTTCGTGTAGGTTTTACTTTTCGCGGGCGCGAAAATCCCAACCTTCGTGTAGGTTTTACTTTTCGCGGGCGCGAAAACCCAAATCTTCGTGTAGGTTTTACTTTTCGCGGGCGCGAAAACCCAAACCTTCGTGTAGGTTCTACTTTTTCCGAGTGGAAAAAATAAATCAGAACCTGCTCTTCTGTTCTGAGCCTGCTCCGGTGCCTTTATATTTGCTCGGAGTTGTATTGAACTTGTAGCGGAGGGTAAAAACGAACTCGCGGGAATCATAATAATTATGCAGGAAGGTTTCCACGCGGTTCATTTGCATCGTGAATTTATTGACACTGTCCTTGAAGAGGTCGTTTCCCCTTATTTCAACAGTCAAAGCGTCTTTCAGGAAACTTTTTTGCAATGCAACGTTGCAGATATATTTATTCTTGAGGAAATGTGTATTTTCGACGTCTCCCTTTCCAATAAAGGTGAGGTTGGCTTGAAAAATCAGATTCCACGGAAGGGTAATCGTGTTGTTGAATATCGCTGAAAACATCGGTTTACTTAGCTTAATGTCGTAGTTTTCATATTTCAAGTCGAGCCATTGCTTTTTGATGCCGATCATGAAGGTTGGCAACCAGCATCCGATGGCAGGCATGGCGGAAATCATCGCATTCAACATCGGTAATTTATCGAAACTTTGGTAAGTTATGACGACTACGGAGTGATCGGACGGGTCCGGGTTGCTCCATTGCAGGATAAAATCGCGTTTTTGTTGGAAACTAACCGTCGCTTGGAAGAATCGCCACGTGCCGGATAAGGTTATGTCGTGCGTTAAGGCAGATTTCAATGCGGGATTACCTGTCAGACGCGTGAAACGGTTATAATAAGTTATGTTATTACTCAACTGGAAGTATCTCGGACGGTTTGTCTTGGCGGAATAACTGGCTTGCAGTTGTAGATTCCCGATTTTCGTACCGAAAGAAGCGTTCGGGAAGAAATTATCATACGTCCGACTCTCGTCGGGACGGAAAACTTCGTCTTCATAATAATTAAAATTATCGTGTTCATAGCGAAGTCCGGCGGAAAGTTGTCCGAACGGCAGCGAATAACCGTATTCCACGAAAGCAGCAATGTTATGCTCGCGTATTTTACTGAAGGAAGTCGGGGCATAGGCTTCCGCAAAGCTCAGATAGTTGTCCGTACGGTAGGTGTAGGTATATTCCGTCCCGAAAGTCAGATTCCCGCCGAACAACGGATGTCCGAAGAGCAGTTTGACGGCAGCCAACTGGTTGTTTACCGGATTTTCGGAGCGGACTTCGCGGTCTTCCCAATCCTGGCTGTTTTCCAGCATGATGGAATTCTGTTCGTACGATTGTTTGTAATAATCCACATTCAGGTCAATGGAAAGGTCGTTGACGGAACCGTTATAATAGCCGTTCAGCGTGTGAGTGAGATGTTTTTTATAGTCCGAATGCATGTCGTTCAGCATATGGTCGTAATAATTCCCGTTCAGACCAATCAGACTTTCCGTTTTCGTGTCGGAATGATAGTCTGTATATCCCGTAATCTCGTATTTCATGCCCATCGAATGGTTTTCTTTCGGCATAAAGTTGAAACCGAAGGTAGAACCGAGGATATGCTGATGCGAATCACTTTCCCAATCGTTTGATTGCGTCCAAACATCATCTACTCGATTGGTTGCCTCCGAGATTTCTACCTGATTCGTATTGGATAAATGGGAACTGCCATTGATAAAGAAATCCCAACTGTTGTGGTGATAGTTTATGTTCCAATGATTATAGGAATCCGTATTTTGGGATTGGAAATATGTCGAACGAAGGTCGATTCCAAGGCCGTCGCCCTGCCGTTTGACGGTTTGGATTCGGATAACCGCCTTGACGGTAGCGTCATAGCGCGAACCGGGATTGGTTATCAGTTCGACGTTACGGATTTCGTCCGCATCAAGTCGTTCCAGCTCTTCCTTATTCAGCACTTTGCGGCCATTGATGTAGATTAGCGGCTCGCCTTTACCGAAAACCTCAAAAGTTTCTCCATTTTTCATGATGCTCGGAATCTTTTCCAACACATCATTGGCGGAACCCGCTTTCGCCAAAATGGTATTTTCGATGCTGGTAACCATTGCATCACCTTTGATTCTCGTAACCGGCAGCGTACCTTTTATTTCCACTTCGTCCAAAGCCAATGTTTCCTCGCGGAGCCGGATTACGCCCATGTCCGTCCGGTTTCGAATCGGCAAAATCTGTTCTTCGTAACCGATATAAGATATTTTGAGCAGCGCACTTTGGTTATTCGAGGCGACCGAAAAAGTTCCGTCGGCCTTGGAAACATTTCCCGCCACGAAAGCCGAATCTTGCGTCAGAACAATCACATTGGCAAAACCGACAGGCTGGTTTTGCGGGTCGAGAAGGCGACCGGTGATGTTTTGAGCCGAGATTGCAACGCTACTGAACGTATAAATCAAAAGTAAAATATATCTCATATCTATAAAGTGATGTATGCCGAAACAGAAAAATAGCAGATTCTTTTGTTTTTCTTTCTTAACGCAAAGATAGGATTAATTCTGTTAAAGTTGTTTTATAAAGAACAAGAGATAGAACTCAAGGGTGCAAAAAAAATCATATAGGTTGCAAATGATAAGGACAATCCTTACAACCGATTCATTTCATCCCTTGCGGCACTCTGTCCTTTATACTTGTTTTTAAAATTATTAAATCGCCAAGTGATGGTTAGCGCGGCATAACGGGTTTCCGTCAAAGCATGACGGCGTATTTGAAGCCTACCAAGCTGTTCGCGGATTTCGGGAGCATACCATTGTCCCAAATCATAACCCCACAACGCGAGTTGGAGGGCATCATTCAGGAAACTTTTCCGTATGCCCACATTGATTGTCCCATAATCTGCGTAGAAAGTCGTTCCCCCGTTGCCGCCGGTATTGTAGCAAAGGTCGATGTTCAGAATAATCCCTTGCGGAAGGGTAAAATAATTCTGCAAGGTGAAGTCGAACATCGGTTTTTCGTAGGTATGCGCGATGTTTTCGTAACTCGCGGTGAAAAATTGCTTATAGGCCATGACGGAGAGGGTTGGCATCCAAGCCCGAATCTTGTGCGACGCAATCAAGGTGGCCGTCAATTGCTGGAATTTCGGATAGTTCGTGAAGGATGAAAGGGTAACGGCCGGCGAAACCTCGGACGGCTGCGTGTAGAAGGTAATGTAATCATGGACATAGCGATAGTTCAGCCGGAATTGCAAAAATTTGTAGGCGACAGTATAATCCAAGTCGTAAATTTTCTCCGGTTGCAACGCCGGATTGCCTTTCTTCTGATGGAAACGGTTTATGTAGGTGATATTATTGTTCATCGTCGAAAAAGAAGAACGGGAAATACGGTTGGAAAAGTTCAGCGACATGTTGGTTTCACCTACCGGCAGCGAAAAATTCAAAGAGGGGAAAAGATTGGAATATTTCCGGTTGACGATGGTCTCTCCGTTCTCTTCGGTTTTGCTTCGCACATATTCGTAACGCAAACCGACGCCTATACTGAGATTTTTCAGACTGAAATTTGTTGAAGCAAACGCTGCCAGCTTCTCTTCACGGTTGTAAAAATCGTTCTTGTTCAGAATGTTGCTTCTAAAACGCCCGTTGCCTTTCACCAGGCTGTATTCTGCTCCGTAAGTAAAGGCGAGATGTTCCCGTTCTTGCTGATGAAGTACGATTTTACCGGCGTAGATACGAAACTGGTTGTCATTTTCCGTGTTGGTACGGATGCTGTTTCCATCCAAAAGCGATTCTTCCCGTATCTGCGAACTGTTTTGCTGGTTTTGTTTCACATAATCGAAGTTTGCCTGCAAGTTGAATTTTTCTGTAAACGTACCTTGATAAAACGCATTGAGTTGATGGTTGGTCTGGTCGATGAAATTCGGTCCGGACGTATTGGTTTGCTCCATCAGCACGTCGTCGGCAAACAATTCGTAACGTCCGGTCGAAGGATGGTTCTTGAAATCCGTTGTCAGCAAGCGGTAACGTGCCCCGGCGGTGTGATTCGGGTTAAAATCATATTGCAAACTCGTAGTCAGGTCGTGGTTCCGGTTTCTTTTGTTGTAGAAAGTTTCCGTGTTGTTCCGCCACAGCGTATCGCCGGTGCTTTGATAAGTCAGGTCGTAAGTTTCCTTGTTTTTTCGTTCGTTGAAACCGTAAAGTGCAGAGACATTCAACCCTTTATGATGGTAATTCATTTCGATTCTTTCTCCGTGGGAGAATTTATGGCTTTGCAAAGCCTGTCCCCGGAGAGAAAGGGAGAATCCATCGATGCGATGTTTCTTGTTGGTCGTGATTTTTAAGACACTGCGGGTTTCAGCATCGTATTCCGCGCCGGGATTGGTGATTAATTCCACGTCCAAGATATGTTTGGAGTCCAGATTCTGCAATTCCGAGTTGTCGAAAACTTTCTGGTTGTCGATGTAAATGACTACTTCCCCTTTGCCCAGCACACTGTACTCATTATTCCTCGCTTCCAGCCCGGGAATATGCTGAAGTACGTCTTCCGCCGTGCCCAGACTGCTCAGCAACGAGTTTTCGACGCGAGTAGTCAGTATTCCGTCTTTCATCGAAACCAAAGGTCTGTGTCCGACAACGGTTATCTCATCGAGCGAAAGGTCGGAGTCGGAAAGAATAATAGGTTCCAGCGTGTTCAAACCTTCCTGCGGCGTAAAATTCCGCTCATAATTCGCGTAGCCAATGTAAGATACCTTCAGGATATAGTTTTGCGGTTTGATTTCCTCCAAACGGAACGAACCGTTGGCATCCGTAATCCCGCCGTAAGCCAAAGTTGTATCGGAACTGAGATAAAACGCGACGTTGGCATATTCGATTGGTTGATTTTTTGTGTCCAACACCTGCATTTGCAGAGACGGAACGCGCTGTTGCCCCATCAGCGGGAGGCAAAGACAGCAGAGGAGAAGAGAGATGAAATGTTTCATACGTTTTTGCTTTAGCTTTTCTATTTATTATACGCCGGCAAAAACGAAAAGGTTACAAGTTTGCGGCAGGAATTGTCCGGACGGGCGCCAAACCTTCTTGAAGCAAAAGAGACTGCATCGCGCGGAGCGACACAGCCTCTTTCAGCATGAAAAATATAGATAAACGAGTTAAAATGTGACGTCGATGCCGCCCATCACGATTGCCTTCGGCATCGGAAAGCCGTCGTTGATGCTGTAGCGGGTTGCCGTGAGGTTCTCGCCCTTCACGAAGAGCGACAATCCCTTTTCTTCGGTGCCGAAACGGTAAGCCGCGCGGGCGTTCAGGACTGCGTAGTCCTCCTCATGCGTGCAGGCGGCGTCGGTGAAGAGTCCCCAGATGGACTGGGTGTAAACATCGAAGGAGAATCTGCCCGGCATGTAGGAGACACCGGCATAGAGCTTGTGGGCCGGGGCTCCGTTGATGGGATTACTCTGATGCAAATAGCTATAGTTCGTATTGACAGCCAGATTGGGGAGAATCTGGTAGTTGATTTCCACTTCGACACCCTTGTTTGTGAAAGCCCCCGTGTTGATGTTCAATGGAGCGCGTCCTTCCTGCGGAACCGTCTGAATCAGGTTCTTTCCGTCGATATAGAAAAGCGTCAGCTCGCCGAAGAGTTTGCCTCCGAGCAGCGACTGACTGACAGACACCTCGTAGTTCCACATGCTTTCCGGCTGCAAATCGGGATTCTGCGGGGGAAACATGAACATTTCGCGGATGTTGGGGCTTCGGAAGCCTTTCGAGACGCTTGCCTTGATGGCATTACCCTCGATGGGACGGACGGTTGCGCCTATCTGCGGAATCCATTCCCCGCCGAACATGCTGTTGTGCTCATAGCGCACGCCGCCATTGAGACTGAGCATGTCCCAGAGGTCTTGCTGCATGATGAAATATCCGGCAGTCTCGTTGACGCTCTTATCGACGAGCGGTTCACCCTTCTCGGCCTTGCCGCCCCAGTTTTTGTAATCGATGCCAAGCGTAAAACTGTTGCCCGGGAAGAGTCGGAAGGACTGATAAATCATCGCGCCGACGTTGTGGTCGTCTGAGACGAACATGAATTGCTGAGGCTCCTCGCCGGCGTGGTATCCGTCGTTGATGTCATGGTGTCCCCAGTTGTAGAATACGCGTACGGCGCCCGACGTTTTCTCAAAGTTGTTCTCGAATGCCAGCGAGGTGGTCCCGCGAAGGATATCCATCGTGTTGTCGTAGATTGGATTGCTCACCATACCGGGATTCTGGTTCCAGGATTTCGCCAGGCTGAGGCTCCCGGTGGCTTTGTAATGCTCGTTGAAGCGATAGCCGAGGTTGAGGAAGCCGTTGGTGATGTGGAATTTAGAATCCGCGCGGTGCCCGTCCGTCCGGTCGTGGTTGATGGAGATAAAACTGCTGAAATTACCGATATTGTAGCCGTTGTTCACCATATATTTCTGGGTATTATAGGAACCGTACATGACGCGGGCCTGTGTGCGGCGGCCTTCCTTGTGATGTCGGCGGGTAATGATGTTTATCACGCCGCCCATGGCGTTCGAGCCGTAAAGAAGCGAGCCCGGACCGCGGATGACTTCTACTTTATCCACGTCGGAAGCCACATACGTGTCGGGCAAGGAATGTCCGAACAGTCCGGCCCATTGCGGCTGGCCGTCGAACAAGACCAGCACCTTGTTTCCGCTTCCCACGCCGCGGATATTGATGGTTCCCGCCGAACCTTCCGATACGCCGAAGCCCGTGATGCCTTTCTGCGTGACAAAGAGGCCCGGGACGCGGTGGGAGAGGACGGGCAAGAGCGCCGATTCGCTTGTGCGCTCGATTTCACTTCTTCCAATGACGGAGATGGAGAGGGGGACGCTGTTGCGGTTCACTTCAATCTTGTTGGCCGAGATTACGACGCCTTGCAACTGGATCAGGCTGTCCACGGCCAGGGGTTCTGCGGCCGCGCAAACTCCGCTGACGAGCAGGGCGGAGACTATCCACTTCACTTTTTTCATGTGCTTTCTGTTGTATTGAGGATTTACATTCGTTAATGGCGCAAAGGTAACACGTTTTTTTGAAATCGTGTTACGTAAAAGCAAAAAAATAGGGCTAATCAGCCCTACTCATGGATAATTTACCGTGTGTGATGCCTTTGATGGTGGTCAGACGGTCGGCGAATTCGGTCAGGCGGTGAGCTTCGCCCATCACCGTGGTGACGTGAAGGCAATAGTTGCGGTTAAGAAAATATTGCGAGGAGTTGAGAACCACATCCTGGTAAGCAGTCTCCTCGGCCAGGATTTGCTGGGCAATATCTTTCCGTTTCTGCTCGAACATCACGATGATGGTGCCCGCCACGATGTGATTGCATTGCCATTTCTGCTCGGCGACATTCTTTTCGACCAGGAAACGGATGGCTTGCGAGCGGTTGGCAAAGCCATTCTGCGCAACATACTGGTCGAGCGAGTCGAGCAAATCTTCTTCGAGGGAAACTCCAAAGCGTTTCAGTGTCATAAGTCTAATGTGTATTCTTCGATGTTCTTGAAACCGTTGAGGAAATCGGAAACTTTCATGCGTTTCTTGCCTGCCAGCTGGATGGAATGCAGACGGAGGTAACCGTCTTCGACTGCCACGTCGATAAAATTCTTCCGGTCCGAACGGATGGCGCCTGCCGGGCGGTCGGGAGCTTCCCGGAGCTTTTCAGCCTCGTATATCTTCAGGGAAAGACGTTTCCCGTCGGGAGAAATCAGCTCTGTCCAGGCGGCGGGATAAGGAGAGAGGCCGCGGATGAAGTCGTAGATGCGTTTCAGCGGTTGTTTCCAGTCGATGCGGCAGGTTTCCTTGAAGATTTTCGGAGCCGGGTGGAGGAGAGTCCCTTCCGGCACGAGCGTATCCTGTTCTACGCCCTCGGCATTTCCTTCCAGAATCCGGTCAACGGTATCCGTCACCAGGGAAGCCCCCATTTCCATGAGTTTGTCATGGATAATTCCTACATTATCCGTATCCGCGATGGCGAGTTTCCGCTGTTCGATGATGCGGCCGGTGTCTATCTCATGTTTGAGAAAGAAAGTGGTGACACCGGTTTCGGTTTCCCCGTTGATGATGGCCCAGTTGATCGGAGCAGCCCCGCGATACTGAGGGAGCAGGGAAGCATGGAGGTTGAAAGTTCCCATCGGCGGCATGTTCCAGACCACTTCGGGCAGCATGCGGAAGGCTACCACAATCTGCAAATCGGCTTTCCACGCGCGGAGCGCTTCCAGGAAGGCGTCGTCCTTCAGTTTCTCGGGTTGGAGAAGGGGCAAACCGACGGACAGGGCGTATTCTTTCACGGCACTGGGCTGCAGCACGCTGCCGTGACGGCCCATCGGCTTGTCGGGCATGGTAATCACACCGACGACATGGTATCCGCCTTCAACTAAAGCCCGGAGACTGCCGACGGCAAAGTCCGGGGTTCCCATAAATACGATTCGTAAGTCTTCTTTCTTCATGATGATGGTGTATTTTTAAGTTGTACAGTTGCAAAAATGATGGATTTTCCCGCTGCCGGGGTTTCCTCGCGCGTTCAATCGCCGGAGAAGGTATCGACCAGCACTTCGCGGTAGGAGTTGAAGATTTTCGACTTCGACATGAAGCCGAGGTAATGCCCGGTATCGTCAACCACGGGGAGGTTCCAGGCTTTCGTATCGTCGAAAATGCGCATGATCTTGTCCATCGGCGTGTTTACGTTGATTTTGGCCGGAGCGGAGACCATGAATTTCGAAACGCGGAAGCGGTCGTAGAGTTCGGGACGGAACATGATGTTCCGGATGTCGTCGAGCTGGACAATGTCGAGCAGGATTCCCTTGTCGTCAACCACGGGGAAGGTATTCCGCGAGCTTTTTGCGATGACCTTGACCATGTCGCCCAAAGTCATGTCGGGGCTTACGGGAATGAAGTCCTTTTCAATGATATTCTCTTGCGAGAGGAGCGTCAGGACGGCGCGGTCTTTGTGATGCGTCAGCAATTCTCCCTTCTGGGCAAGGCGCATGGCGTAAATGCTGTGGGGCTCGAAGATCCGGATGGTGATGAAAGAAATCAGCGACACGATCATGAGCGGGAGGAACAGCTCGTAACCGCCGGTCAGTTCGGCAATGAGGAACACGCCGGTCAGCGGAGCGTGCATGACGCCCGACATCACGCCCGCCATCCCGAGGAGTGCGAAATTCTTCTCGGGAAGATACATCGTCAGCTCGAAATAGTTCGAAGCATGAGCGAAAATGAATCCCGCGATGCAGCCCAGATAAAGACTCGGCGCGAAAATACCGCCGCAGCCCCCGCCGGCATTGGTGGCGCTCGAGGCAAAGACTTTCGTCAGGATGATAAACATCAGGAAGATGATGATTCCCCAATAATTCGAGTTGAGGGGATAGAAGGTACTGTTGTCCATCAGGTCCGCGAAGCTGCCGTTGAGAAGCGAAGTGATGGTATCGTATCCTTCGCCGTAGAGAGGCGGAAAGATGAAGATTAAAACGCTCAGCATCGAGCCTCCGAGGAAAAACTTCTTCCAGTATCCGCCCAGCTTGCGGTAGATTCCTTCAATGTAGTTCATGGTCCGGGTAAAATAGAGCGAGACCATTCCGCAGAAGATGCCGAGAAGGATCACGTAGGGGATGCGGTCGATCAGGAAGTCTTCGGTTTGGGAAAAGCGGAACATCGCATCCGTTCCCGTGAAGATGTAGGAGACTGTGGCGGCCGTCACGGAGGTAATCAGCAGCGGAAGGACGGATGTCATGGTCAGGTCGAGCATCAGGACTTCGATGACAAAGACTAATCCCGCGATGGGAGCCTTAAAGATGCCGGCAATGGCGCCCGCTGCCCCGCAGCCGACCAGAATCATCAGCGTTTTCTGTTCCAGACGGAAGAGCTGACCCAAATTGGAGCCGATGGCCGCGCCCGTGAGGACGATGGGAGCTTCCGCTCCGACAGAACCTCCGAAACCGATGGTGACGCCACTGGCCACGATGGAAGTCCACGTGTTGTGCGCCTTGATGCGGCATTTCCGTTGCGAGATGGCATATAATATCTTGGTGACGCCATGTCCGATGTCGTCGCGGACGATATATTTCACGAACAGGCCCGACAAGAGGATGCCCACGACCGGATAGAGCAGGAAGAGATAGTTCACTTCATCGGCCGCAAAGTTTACGCTCAGGAGGTTTTGTATGAAATGAATCAGATTTTTGAGCAGGATCGCCGCCGCAGAGGTGCAAATCCCCACCACAAAGCTGATGATCAGGATGAAATTCTTTTCTTTGATTGTCTTTTCGCGCCAGACGAGCAGGCGGTAAAAAATATTTTCTTTCTGTGCCATTTATCCTTAGATTCCTTTCCCGGTGAAAACCGTTTTGATAGTATATATAAGTATGGTAATATCTAATGCCAGCGACATGTTCTCATAATAGAGGATGTCGAACCGGAGCCGCTCCACCATTTGATCTACGTTGCTTGCATAACCGTATTTGACCATGCCCAGCGAGGTAATACCGGGCCGGACATTATGAAGCAGGTAATAGTAAGGAGCGCGGTGCACGATCTGGTCGATAAAATAGCGGCGTTCGGGGCGCGGACCTACCAGCGACATGTCTCCTTTCAGAACATTCCAGAATTGCGGCAGTTCGTCGATGCGGTATTTCCGAAGGAAATGCCCGAACGGGGTGATGCGGGGATCGTTCTCTTTCGAAAGCATCGGGGTGTCAGCTTCCGAATCGGTGTACATCGTCCGGAACTTGTAAATCAGGAAGGGTTTTCCCCGGTATCCGATTCTTTCCTGCTTGAACAGGACGGGACCCGGCGAATCCTGCTTCACTCGCCACGCCACATAGAGCAGAAGCGGAGAAAGCACGACCAATGCCAATAGGGAGAGCGTTTTATCCATCAACCATTTGATGTTTTTCTCAACTTCGGTGAAATTATTGTCGGTTACGTCGAGCAGCGGACTTCCGTAGATGGTTTTCAGCTGTCCCCGAGCCAACGGATTGGATTCGTTGAGCAACACCTTGATGGGTATTTTGAACAGATAGAGTTTGTACAGCCGGTTTACGAAGTTTTGTTCGTCGGGCGTGTCGATGGCGACTGCCAGTTCGTCGATATGGAGCTTCTCAACACATTGGGTCAAGTCTGCCCACGTCCCGACAATCTCTGTTTCGGCAACAGCGACCTCCCGGTCGTCATCCGTTTTGACGAATCCCTTCACCGCATAGCCTTGCCGTTGAAGCTCGTCCCGCAATTGGCGGGCTTGTTTGCCGCAGCCGATAATCAAGACGTTCAGCGCGTATTTCCCCGATTTGATTTTGGCCAGGCAGTCCTGGGTGAGCCACAGGCGGGCTGCATAAGTCAGACTGAACTGCAAGGCATACAGGAAGAAAAAGAACCGGTAGTAAATCAGATAGGAGCGGGGCAAATCGTTCAGCACCATCCCGAAGAAAAGAACGACGACTCCCACGCTGACGCTGATGAAGGTGGTGAAAAACTCGCCGATGCGCGATTTGCCGTAAGGCTTGTTGTAATACCCCGAAATCCCATAAAGCAAAAGCCAGAAGCAAGGCACAAAGAGCTGCCCCTCGACGACAACCGGAGAGGTGAGATAGCTTTCCACCGAGGAATATCCGTGATAGACGGCTTGCTCCTCGAAGCGCAGGATGTTGAAGAGCATCCACGCCACGGTAGCCGTCAGGAAATCGGCAAGGATGTATTTCGTACGTTGCCCGTTTAGCGTCATGTCGTCGTTATCGGATGATTTTTACTAAGCCGCCGGCTCCCAAGCGGATGATATTCGAAGGTGCGGCCTTGCTTTTATCGTCTTGTCGGTATTTGACGATATAATCCACGCCGTTTTTGATGACTTCGGAGATTTCCTCAAAATTGGCCGGCGAGGGTTCCCCGCTGACGTTGGCTGAAGTCGATACCAGCGGTTTGCGGAACCGTTCACACAGGTCGTGCGAGAACTTTTCGCGGGTGATTCGTATGCCGATGCTTCCATCTTCTCCAAGCAGGTTCGGAGCCAGGTTTTTTCCCTGGGAATAAATGATGGTCAGCGGTTTGTCGGCCACTTCGACGAGGTCCCAGGCAATATCCGGCACCTCGGCGACATAGGTTTCCAGCTTGGGCATGGAGTCGATGAGGACCAGCATCGCCTTGTTGTCTGCACGTTTTTTCAACTCGTAAACTTTTTTGACGGCTTCGGGGTTTGTGGCATCGCATCCGATTCCCCAAATAGTATCGGTCGGATAGAGTATCAGTCCGCCGGCTTGCATGACTTCGCAAGCATTTTTGATATCTTCGTTCATCATTTTTTATTGTTTCATCGATTAAGAATGGACAAAAGTAAGCAAACTTTATTTAATTAACGTGGGTTCGCTTGAAGAAAAATCAGGTGGGGAGGCTCTCCGGGGACCGGGAAATCCCGTTTCGCCGGCTTCCTTTTGTAGAACTCGCGTATCCTTTGTATTTTTGCATGCCTAAAAAATCCGAGACATGACAGACTATTTGGAACAACTCAATGATTCTCAACGCGAGGCCGTGGAGTATTGCGATGGGCCGGAGCTGGTGATTGCCGGGGCCGGTTCGGGAAAAACACGTGTCCTGACGTATAAGATAGCTTATTTGCTGAATCAGGGTATCAAGCCTTGGAATATCCTGGCTCTGACATTTACCAACAAGGCAGCGCGGGAAATGAAAGAGCGTATTGCCTTGATTACGGGCGATGCCGTGGCCCGGCAACTGTGGATGGGCACATTCCATTCCATCTTTGCCCGTATTTTGCGGGTGGAGGCAGAGCATATCGGTTTCCCCTCGAATTTTACCATCTATGATGCCACGGATTCGAAGAATCTCTTGAAGGGAATTATCAAGGAAATGCAGCTTGACGACAAGACGTATCGCCTCGGGATGGTGCAAAGCCGTATTTCACGGGCAAAAAATGCGCTGATTACCCATACCTTGTATGGACAGAATAAGGAGCTGGTCGAAAGTGATATGAACGCAAAGGTTCCGTTAATCCGCGATATTTATGCTCGCTATCAAAACCGGTGTTTACAAGCGGGGGCGATGGATTTCGATGATTTGTTACTTCAGACCAATATTCTTTTCCGAGACCATCCTTCTGTTTTGGAGAAATATAGCCAGCGATTCCAATATGTCTTGGTCGATGAGTATCAGGATACCAATTTTGCCCAGCATCTGATTGTCCGGAAACTTTGCGAAACGAGCGGACGCATTTGTGTGGTGGGCGACGATGCCCAAAGTATCTATTCGTTTCGCGGGGCGAATATTGACAATATCCTTCAGTTCCGCAACCAATATCCGGGTTGCCGCATTTTCAAACTGGAACGTAATTACCGATCCACACAAAATATTGTAAATGCAGCCAACAGTCTGATCAACAAGAATAAGGAACAGATACCCAAGAATGTTTATTCCGAGAAGGAAGCCGGTAGCAAATTGCGTCTTCTTTCGCTTTATTCGGATTACGAGGAGGCTTATGCCGTGGCTTCGATGTTGCTCCGGATGCGGATGGCGCAATCTTGCCGCTACGGAGATTTCGCTATTCTTTACCGCACCAATGCCCAGTCGCGTTTGCTGGAGGAGGCCTTTCGCAAACGGGGGATTCCTTATAAGATATATGGTGGTTTGTCATTCTACCAGCGTAAGGAAATCAAAGATGTCATTGCCTATTTCCGTTTGATTGTGAACCCTCATGACGAGGAAGCATTTAAACGGGTAATCAATTATCCGGCACGGGGGATTGGCGAGACTACGGTAGGAAAGCTGATCAGCGCCGCCGTGTCGGCAGGCACAAGCCTTTGGCATGTGTTGGAGGCTCCATTGGAATATGCCGTTCAGGTTAATGCCGGTACGGCCCGCAAGCTCTCGTCTTTCCGCGTATTGATGGAACATTTCGTCTCATTACGGGATTCGATGGATGCCGACGAACTGGCCGGACTGGTTATCAAGGAAACGGGTTTGCTTCAACTTCTGGCTCAAGATCGTTCGACTGAAGGATTGGGAAAATATGAGAACCTGCAGGAGTTGATGAAGGGAATTGCTGAGTTTTGCCAACTTCGTCGGGAAGAGGGTTCCGGACAGATTCATCTTTCTGATTTCTTGTCGGAAGTGTCGCTTTTGACCGACCAGGATGATTCCGGTGACGATGCAGCCGACAAGGTGACTCTTATGACTGTCCATGCCGCCAAGGGACTGGAATTCCCCAATGTTTTCGTGGTAGGACTGGAAGAAGAGCTATTCCCTTCGACCATGGCAAAAGACAGTCTCCGGGCGATCGAGGAAGAGCGGCGCCTGTTCTACGTGGCGATTACCCGGGCAGAAGAAAACTGTGTTTTAAGCTATGCAAAGAGCCGTTTTCGGAACGGTCAAAGCCAGCCCTGTTCCCCGAGTCGCTTTCTGCGCGACATAGACCTCCGGTATCTGGAGGTGGACAATGGGGGACAATCGCTTCCTGCCGGGTCTTTGAGAAAGAACGGTTCCGAACCTTCCCGGCCAGTGTTCAGTTCGCCGTTGCAACAACAGGCTGCGCCTCGTGTATTAAGGCGGATGGATACCGTGAAACGCGAGACGGTGGCTCCTTCTTCTGTTCCGCCTGCAGCTTTAGGTGAGTTGAAGCCGGGTGTTCGTGTCCGGCATGACCGTTTCGGTGAGGGCAAAGTATTGTCTGTATCGGAAGAAGGTAATAATGCCAAGGCAACCGTCGCTTTTGATAATTTCGGGCAGAAGCAACTGCTGTTGAAGTATGCGAAATTGAAGGTCCTGGATTGATTGGACTCGGAAAGGTATCCCTATGGAAAAGATGGTTTATGAAGAGATAGCGGAGATTATTCACGACCGTCTGTCTTCGCTTCCTGAAAAATATAATTGGCTGTACGTTCTTTTTGTCCGTTTGCTGGAAGAGCAGACCGAACATTCCGGTTATAGTTTTTCCGGACCTTTTCCACGGATGACGCGGGTATGCAAGGATCATGGTTTTTCTGATGCAGAACTTTATCGGTTAAATCGTTTCCGGGTGCATTGCCTGGATGTATTGCGCAGACATGAAGCTCCGGATTACCTGACTTTTCGTTATGATGTGAAGGCCTTGGTGCATTCTATTTCCCGTTGGTCTGCAGAGGAGGTCCCCGGAGCATTGGAAGATTGGTTTCCCACTGATGACGGGTCGGTTGACTGGCAACCGCCCAAGACACGGGAGAATCTCCGGATGGTCGTCGATACGTGGGATGATTCGTTTATTTATGGATATGCAGAAGATGAACAGCTATCCCGAGTGCAAGTGGATTACCATGCCCAGGCGGAAAATGACGACATGGCATACTTGTCCCAACTCCTCAGTCCGGGTTCCCAACTTTATTTGCTCGATTTGAAGACAGACGAGGGTGGAATCCTTCAGCCTAAACTGATTATTTATGAACCCGACTATCTGGTCGATATTTCGTCTATCGCAGCCTGTTGGAAAGAGTACGGCCATCAGCCCTATAACCATCTTTTACGAAAATTGGCTCCAGCTGCCAATACTCCCGCCATTCAGTTAGGAAACTTGGCCGGTCAGTTTCTTGATGAAGTGATTAATAACCGGGGCGGAAAGCCGGTGGACTATGTGGATTCGATCAAGCGTTTCTTTCATCATGCCGCCCTCGACCTGATTACGTGCGGAGAGCTTGGGGAGTTCCATCGCGAGGCCCGTGCCCAACTGAATAACATTACTCATTTTGTAGAGGATGTCTTTGCAGGGATGTATCACATGGATCTTGAGGAGTTGATTCTCGAGCCTTCTTTCCTTTGTGAGGAACTTGGTTTGCAAGGGCGTGTCGATTTATTGCAGAACGACTATCGGGTGCTGTTGGAACAGAAGTCCGGGAAGCGAGCTTATGCTTCGAACGGACATAAGGAGGAACATTATATCCAGATCTTGCTTTATCGCATCCTTTTGCTTTATAACTTCGGTATTAAAGGGAAAGACTCCCGGCAATATTTGTTTTATTCGCGCTATCCGGATGGCCTTTTGCCGGAAGATGCCTTTAATCCCCACCTGATGCGTGAGGCGTTGAAGCTTCGAAACCAGATAGTGAAGTGCGACCTCCTTTATGCAGAAGGGAAGATTGGACCTATTTTGGAGCAGCTTACCCCGTCTCATCTGAATACGTATCAGCGGCACGATGTTTTGTGGAACCACTACCAGGAGCCGCAGCTCAACCAGCTTTTGCAGGTATTCAAGAGAGCCTCGAAGTTGGAGAAGGCTTACTTCTCGCGCCTTTTTACGTTTGTTGCGAAAGAACATGTTTTTGCCAAGACGGGCAACTCCTGTCGGACACATGGCTTTTCGGGTGTTTGGAGATGTGAACTTCTGGAGAAACGTTTGCTGGGAAACATCCTGACTGATTTGGAGCTTTCAGACAAACAGGAGTCGGTTGCCGGCGGCGGATATGATCGGGTTACGCTCTCTATTCCGCCTCAGGGGGAAGACTTCCTTCCGAATTTCCGGGTGGGGGATATCGTGATTCTTTATGCCTATGCATTGGGAACCGAGCCGCATGCCAACAAAGCGAAAATCCTTCGTGGAAGTATCCTTGCAATTTTGCCGGAGGCGGTTTCCGTCCAACTCCGGTTTCCGCAACGGAATACTTGTATCTTTCCGGAAGATAGCGTCTGGGCTATTGAGCACGACTTTATGGAATCATCTTATACAGCCATCTATCGGGGACTGTATGCTTTCCTCTCGGCCCGTGAGGAACGGCGGAATCTGTTGCTCAATGTCCGTAAGCCGCGGCGGAACCCTTTACGCAAATTGAATGGAGATTACGATGGCGGAGCCGTCCCTCTCAATCCTTTCCTTTTAAAAGCCAAGCAGGCAGAGGATTATTTTCTGCTGGTTGGTCCTCCCGGAACAGGCAAGACGTCGTATGCGTTGGTGGCTCTGGTCCGCGAGGCATTGAGTGAAGAGGGAATTTCGGTGTTGTTGATGGCTTATACCAATCGGGCTGTTGATGAGATTTGCGAGAAGATGCAGCGGCACGAGATCCCCTTCCTGCGTATCGGAAGCCATCTTTCGTGTGATCCTCGCTTCCACGGGCAGTTGCTGGGCAGCCGGGTGCAGACGTGCAACAATATTCAGGAGATCCGCCAGCTGATTATGCAGACGCGGGTTTTCGTAGGGACAACCACCGCTGTTTCTTCCCGGTTGAATCTTTTCAGTCTGAAACATTTCGAACTGGCTATTATCGATGAGGCCTCGCAGATTCTCGAACCTCATCTGCTGGGAATTCTTTCAGCCCAGCATGGCGGTCGGAATGCTATTGGGAAGTTTATCCTGATTGGAGACCATAAGCAGTTGCCCGCCGTCGTGCAGCAGCCGGAGGAAAGCTCGAAGGTTTCCGAGCCGATGCTTCGCGAAATCGGTCTTCTGGATTGCCGGCAATCCCTTTTCGAACGGTTGATCCGTTTGCAACGCCAGAACGGAACCGAAGATTTTATCTACCAGCTCTCCCGTCAGGGACGGATGCATCCGGAGGTGGCGCTATTTGCAAACGAGGCATTCTATGGTTCCACGCTCCAGCCTATCCCGGTATTCCACCAATGTGAGTCTCTTCCTCCGCTGGAAGTCGGGAGTGCTGATGGCCTCGAGCAGCTTGTCTCTTCCCGGCGCATGGCGTTCATCGTGTCGCGGGGCGACCGGCGTATTACACTTTCCGAGAAAGTCAACCTCGACGAGGCCCGGCGTGTGGCAGTCCTTCTGCGGGCGATTTATCTCGCGGCCGAGCATCGTGAAGCCGGTTCGTTCCACCCTTATCATACCGTGGGTGTGATTGTGCCTTACCGGAACCAGATAGCCATGATTCGGAAAGAACTTTCCCGCTTGGATATTCCCGCATTGATGGATGTCTCCATCGATACGGTAGAACGTTACCAGGGGAGCGAGCGCGATTGCATTGTTTATAGCTTTACGATCCAGCGTCCTTATCAGCTGGAGTTTCTTACCGGCAATACGTTTGAGGAAGACGGGCAACTGATTGACCGCAAACTGAACGTTGCCCTTACGCGGGCCCGGAAGCAGATGTTCCTGGTGGGCAATCCCGACTTGCTCGGGCAAAACGCTTTGTTCCGCTCTCTGATGGACAAAGTGAAAGCCGGAGGGGGATGGATTGATGTTTCTACCGATCGCTTTGTGACAGGAGGGTTTTAAATAAATCTAAAATCGCCGTTTCCCCTCGAGCCGTATCCGAACTAAAGCTCTCGTTTGCTTGTTTCTTTAATACATAAATCTTAAAAACAGAGAGCCATGAAAAAGAACTTTGTATTGGATACGAATGTCATCTTGCATGACTATAAATGTATCGAGAATTTCCAGGAAAACGACATTTACCTTCCTATCGTTGTGCTCGAAGAGCTGGATAAGTTTAAAAAGGGTAGTGACCAGATTAACTTCAACGCCCGCGAGTTTGTGCGGGAACTCGACTCCATTACGACGAACGACCTCTTTACCCGCGGCGCCTCGCTGGGCCCGGGACGGGGCATGTTGCATGTGGTGACGGGCGGGGAATACCACGAGACCGTGAAAGCCTCTTTCCCGGTGCCTACGCCCGACCATCGGATTTTGTCCTGCACGATGCGTGTGGCCGAGTTGCATCCCGACATGCCCACCATCCTCGTGACCAAAGACGTGAACCTCCGCATGAAAGCCCGCTCATTGGGTATTCAGGTAGAGGATTATATTACCGACAAGGTGACGAACGTGGATATCTTCGAACGCGCCCAGGAAATCTACGAGGGTGTGGACGGCGATTTGATAGACGAGATTTATTCTTCCTCGCATGGCATCCCCGCCGAACGCTGGGAGTTCTCTTCGAAACTCCAGCCCAACGATTGCTTTATTCTGAAAAGCGAGCGCAATTCCGTGCTGGTGCGCTACAATCCGTTTACCGGCAAACTGGTCCGGGTGGAAAAGACCAACAACTACGGCATACAGCCCCGGAACGCCGAGCAGAGTTTTGCCTTCGAGGTGCTGAACGACCCGGAGATCAAGCTGGTGGCCCTGACCGGAAAAGCCGGTACCGGAAAGACCTTGCTGGCTCTCGCTTCGGCCCTGAAGCAAGCCGAGAACTACAAGCAGATTCTTTTGGCACGGCCTATCGTGGCGCTTGCCAACCGCGACCTGGGCTTCCTGCCGGGCGACGAGAAGCAGAAGGTGGCGCCTTACATGCAGCCGTTGTTCGACAATCTGAATGTGATTAAAAGCCAGTTCACTCCCAACAGCAACGAAAACCGCCGTATCGACGAGATGCAGAAGGAAAACCAGCTGGTCATCGAGGCGCTGGCCTTTATCCGCGGCCGGAGCCTTTCGGATACCTATTTCATCGTTGACGAGTCGCAGAATCTTACCCCACACGAAATCAAGACCATTATCACCCGTGCCGGGGAAGGGACGAAGATGGTGTTCACCGGCGATATCCAGCAAATCGATTCGCCCTACCTCGATGCGCAGAGCAACGGCCTGGCCTATATGGTCGATAAGATGAAGGGGCAGGAACTGTTTGCCCATATCAACCTGGTGAAGGGCGAGCGCAGCCAGCTTTCCGAACTGGCGTCCGACCTCTTGTAGCCGGGTTTCGTGGCAGTGCGCCACACGACCGCGTGGCACACCGCCACTCGCTCGCGTGGCACATCGCCACTCGCTCGCGTGGCACATCGCCACTCACTCGTGTGGCACTCACCGACACGCTCGTGTGGCGATGTGCCACGAAACTTATCTCAATCACAAAGAGAGGGAATTTGGAGAGGTTTTGCCTGTTATATCTTTAAAATACAGTAAGTTATAAAAAGAGCTTAAACTTTAGTCGCCTTGCAATCCATTTGCGGGGCGATTATTGTATATTTGCGGCCGTTTAAAGTCATCTTCGAAAAATGCATTATTATTATGGAAAGTAGAGAAAAGAAGATTGAGAAAGTCACGCTTTGGGGCTCTTTTGTCAATCTGGTACTATTGGTGTTTAAGTTTGTGGCCGGTTTCGTGGGGAATAGTGGGGCGATGATTGCTGATGCCGTCCATTCGTTGTCCGATTTTGTGACGGATATCATTGTCTTGTTGTTTGTGAATATCTCGTCGAAACCCAAAGACGAATCGCACGAGTATGGGCATGGGAAATACGAGACGCTGGCCACGTCGGTTATCGGCATTATCCTGCTATGCGTAGGATTCGGTTTGTTTTGGGAAAGCTTTTCCCGAATCTGGAACTTTTTCGTCAATGATGTCCTGCTGGAGGAACCGGGATATATCGCCCTGGTTGCGGCAGTCGCTTCAATTGTGGTGAAAGAGGCTCTTTATCAGTACACCATACGTGTAGGGAAACAGGTGAACAGCCAGGCCGTCGTGGCCAATGCCTGGCACCACCGCTCGGATGCCTTTTCTTCGATTGGCACCATGATTGGTATAGGCGGGGCGATTCTGTTGGGAGAGAATTGGCGCATCCTTGACCCGCTGGCGGCTCTTGTGGTCAGCATCTTTATTGTGCGTGTCTCCTTGCTGTTGCTTTATCCGGCCATCAACGACTTGCTCGAGGTCTCTTTGCCAAAGGAAACGGAGCAGCACATCATTGCGATTATTATGGAAAATCCGCATGTAAGCAAGCCTCATAATCTTTATACCCGACGCATCGGCAATACCATCGCTATCGAAGCCCATATTCGCGTTGATGGTTCGGTTTCTGTCCGGACAGCCCACGAATGGACGCGCGAGATAGAGCAGAAACTGCGGGCTTGTTTTGGCGAGAAGACACACATCATGCTTCATGTCGAACCGCTTTCCTGATTTTTCGGTTGATTTTCCTGCAACTATGTTGTAAAGCATAGTTTCTTTTTTGGGAGCCATCCGGAAAAATCGTAAGTTAGCGGTATCGAAATAAACAAGTATTAATTTAAAATGTAAATGCCATGACAAAGACAATCACATTCAACGAATTGAGAAAAATCAAAGATAGTTTGCCCGACGGAAGCTCGCATCGCATTGCCGATGAGCTGGGCATTTCGGTAGAAACCGTACGAAACTATTTCGGCGGCCAGAATTTCGACGACGGGAAGAGTTGCGGGATTCATATCGAGCCGGGTCCTGACGGGGGTATCGTGGTACTCGACGATACGACCATTTTCGACCGTGCCATGCAGATTCTGGCCGAGAAAGAGGAATCATAGGATTTAATAAAGGAAGGAGGAATTATGGAAGACAAATTAGTAACGCTGGCTATTCATACCTATGAAAAAGCCCAGATCTTGAAAACAATTCTGGAGACGGAAGGAATAGAGGTCTATATTCACAATGTGAACCAGATCCAACCGGTCATTTCCGCCGGGGTGCGGGTCAGAATCAAGGAAAGCGATTTGCCTCACGCCCTGCGCATCATCGAAGACAGTAAATGGCTTGAAGAGAAAGACGAGGAGAAGGCTAAGGAACCGCATCGTTTCAAGATACTTATTCCCGTTGATTTCTCCGACTATTCTCTGAAGGCTTGTGAAATTGGCATCAACTATGCCCATAAACGCGATGCCGAAGTGATGATTATGCACGCTTATTTCAGTCCTTATTTCCCGACGGCAGCGCCTATCGGCAACACGTTGGCTTATCAGCTGAAAGAAGAAGATACACTTGAACATTTGCGCGATAAAGTGGTGACAGATATGGAAGGTATCTGTAAGACGCTTCACGAGAAGATGTCGCGCGGGGAATTGCCCGAGGTTGAGTTCAATTATACTTTGCGTGAAGGTTTGCCGGAAGAGGAGATTATTGCTTATGGCAAAGAATATCGTCCGGATTTCATCATCATGGGAACGCGGGGAAAAGACCGCAAAGATGCCGACTTGATAGGGAGTGTTACCGGTGAAGTGATTGAGTTGAATCGCGTGCCGGTATTGGCTATTCCGGAAGATGTTCCGTTCAATAATTTGGATGCTGTAAAGAACGTGGCTTTTGCTACTTCCTTCAATCAACGTGATTTGTTGGTCTTCGATGCTTTTATGGATATTTTTACCGGCTATGATATCGATATTCATCTGTTCAATATCTCGACAAGCCGGAATGAATGGAATGAAATTCGCCTTACCGGAGCTCAGGAATACTTTAAGAAGCAGTATCCCGACGCACGAATTACGTTTACGGTTTTAGACGATGGAGATCTCTTGTTGGCTATTGAAAAGTTTGTGCGCGATAAGCATATAGATATGTTGGCTTTCAGCACCTACCGCCGGAATATTCTGGCACGGATGTTCAGTCCCAGTCTGGCTCGCCGCATGTTGTTCCATACGAATACACCATTGTTGGTCATGCATGCGAAGAGTTAATCTACCTCGGCGGTTATGAAGAACAGTGAATCTTATATTTCCATTGACTTGGGTGCAACCAGTGGGCGGACGATTGTAGGAACTTTCACTCCGGAAGGATTGGTCACCAAAGAGATCAACAGGTTTCCTAATCATCTTATTGCTGTGGGGCACCATCTGTATTGGGATTTGTGGGAGCTCTATCGGAATTTGCTGGAAGGACTTCGGATGGCCGCACGGGAAGAGACGAAGATTGTTTCTATTGGAATTGATACGTGGGGTGTGGATTTTGTCTGTGTAGGAGAGGATGGAGGGGTTCTCCGTCAACCGTATGCTTATCGTGATCCGCAAACCGAGGGGGCAGCCCAACGCTATTTCGAACGCGTTCCGCAAAAGCGGGTTTATAAGCTGACTGGTATCCAGGTGATGGATTTTAATACGCTTTTCCAATTTGATACACTTTGCCGGCGTAAGGATAGTGCATTCCGAGCTGCCGGCAAGTTTCTTTTCATGCCCGATGCGTTGGCTTATCTGCTTACGGGACAGATGGTGTGCGAATATACGATTGCTTCCACATCCCAATTAGTCAATGTGCATAGTCGAAAGCTTGAACCAGAGCTGTTATCCAGTGTCGGCCTCACGGAAGATCGTTTCGGCCGTTTTGTTTACCCCGGAGAAAAGGTGGGAGTGCTTACCGATGAGGTACAACGCCTTACGGGTATGGGGCCGGTACCGGTTATTGCCGTAGCAGGACATGATACGGCATCGGCCGTGGCGGCTGTTCCGGCCGATCAACCCAATTTCGCCTATCTGAGTAGTGGAACCTGGTCGCTGATGGGAGTAGAAACGACGACTCCGGTCATTCATGCAGAAGCGGAAGCCTTGAACTTTACGAACGAAGGCGGAGTAAACGGGACAATCCGCCTTCTGAAGAATATCTGTGGCATGTGGTTGCTTGAATGTTGCCGTCAGAACTGGTCCGACGTCTCTTATAGCGAACTGATTGCCGAAGCAGAGCAGAGCGAACCTTTCCGCAACCTGATAGCTCCCGACGACCCGTTGTTTGCCCATCCATCGGACATGGAAACTGCCATTCGCCGCTATGTCGTAGCACATCGTCAACCGGCCATTGAGACTCGCGGGCAGTTGGTTCGTTGTATTTTTGAAAGTTTGGCCTTGCGCTATCGGGAAGTCCTTGCCGACTTGTGTCGTCTTTCACCTCATCCGGTCGAAATTCTGCATGTGATCGGTGGAGGAAGCCGGAACGAACTGTTGAACCAATGGACGGCGAATGCCATCGGGCTTCCGGTGGTGGCAGGTCCTGCCGAGGCGACAGCCGTGGGCAATCTCCTGGTGCAGGCCTTGGCAAATGGCGACGGTCCGACTCTCGACGAAATGCGGAAGCGTATTGCACAGGCTGTTCCGCTCAAAACCTATGTGCCGGAGCATCCCGAACGATGGTCTGCGGCATATCGCAAGTTTCAAGAGGTCACTCGCTGATCTTTTTTAAGGTTTCAGGCTATTGGAGATAGTCTGTAAAAGATAGAATTACTAAAAAATGATACCATGAAAGAAGAAATGATCCTTCAAGCGTATGAAATCGCGAAAGAACGCTATGCCGCTCTCGGTATAGATGTCGAAAACGTTTTAGAAACCATGCAAAATTTCCACCTTTCCCTTCATTGCTGGCAAGCCGACGATGTAATTGGCTTCGAAACAGGTGCCGGCGCCCTGACGGGAGGGATTCAGACAACAGGAAACCATCCCGGACGTGCCCGGAATATTGATGAGTTGCGTCAAGATATTTTGAAAGCCGCGTCCTTCATTCCCGGCACGCATCGGTTGAACCTCCACGAGATTTACGGAGATTTCCAGGGCGAAGCAATCGACCGCGACCAGGTGGAACCCCGCCATTTTCAGAGTTGGATAGAGTGGGGACGGGAGCACAATATGAAACTCGACTTCAATTCTACCTCTTTCTCGCATCCGAAAAGTGGAAATCTCACGTTAGCCAATCCTGACGAAGGCATCCGCCGCTTTTGGATCGAACATACACGGCGTTGCCGGGCGGTGGCGGAAGCTATGGGCGAAGCACAGGGCGATCCCTGCATTATGAATATCTGGATTCATGACGGGAGCAAGGATCAGACCGTGAACCGGCTCAAATATCGCGAACTGTTGAAGGATTCGCTCGACCAGATTTTTGAAATCGACTACAAGAATATGAAAGACAGCATCGAGTCGAAGGTCTTCGGCATCGGCTTGGAGAGTTATACCGTCGGGTCCAATGATTTCTACATTGGCTATGGGGTTTCGCGGAACAAGATGATTACTCTCGACACGGGACACTTCCATCCGACGGAGAGCGTAGCCGACAAAGTCTCCTCTCTTCTCCTTTTCGTGCCCGAATTAATGCTCCATGTGAGTCGCCCGGTGCGTTGGGACTCCGACCATGTTACAATCATGGACGACCCCACACTTGAACTCTTTCAGGAAATTGTCCGCTGCGATGCTTTGGACCGTGTACATTACGGTCTTGACTATTTCGATGCCAGCATCAACCGTATCGGCGCGTATGTCATAGGAAGCAGGGCTGCACAAAAGTCTATGCTTCGTGCCTTACTCGAACCGCTTGCTCGGCTCCGTGAATACGAAGCGACCGATCGTTTGTTTGAGCGTCTGGCCTTGCTTGAAGAAGCCAAATCATTGCCTTGGAACGCAGTGTGGGATATGTTCTGCCTGAAGAACAATGTTCCGGTCGGTGAAAGCTACATTTCCGAGGTTGAAAAATATGAAGCGAACGTGACAGCATGGAGATCATAATCGGATTAACGATCATTGCGGTCGGCGCCTTCTGTCAGTCGAGCAGCTATGTGCCAATCAATAAGATCAAGGACTGGAGTTGGGAGACGTATTGGCTCTTGCAAGGCATCTTTGCGTGGTTCGTCTTTCCGCTGATGGGTGCGCTCCTCTCGGTTCCCGCCGGGCACAGTCTCGGAGAGTTATTCTTCGGCGCGAATCCCCTTGCGCTGTTCCTGACGGTCTTTTTCGGCGTTCTGTGGGGAGTTGGCGGCCTCACCTTCGGTCTTTCCATGCGTTATCTGGGGGTTGCGCTGGGGCAAAGTATCTCTTTGGGCACTTGCGCCGCCCTTGGAACCATCCTGGCACCGGTTTTGCTGGATGTTTTCTATCCTGAAGCCCATCATTTGGAGAAACTTACCGCTTCAGTCCTTTTGGGTGTGCTGGTTACGTTGGCCGGCATCGCGATTATCGGCTTTGCCGGGCACATGAAATCGCAAACCTTGAGTGAAGAAGAGAAAAAACAGGCGGTGAGAGACTTCAATTTCCCGAAAGGCATCCTTATCGCCCTGTTGGCCGGCTTCATGAGCGGATGTTTCAACGTCGGACTTGAGTTTGGATCGTCTATTCACTTTCCGGAATCGCCTGCCATCTATCAAACCCTTCCCGCAACGCTACTGGTGACTTTGGGCGGCCTGCTGACGAATGTTGCCTACTGTCTTTTCCAGAACAACCGCAATCATACGTGGAATGATTACCGCAAAGGACACGTCTGGGCCAACAATCTGCTCTTTTGTGCGCTCGCCGGAATCCTTTGGTACAGTCAATTCTTCGGTTTAGCCTTGGGGAAAGGTTTCCTTGCCGGTTCGCCCGTTTTGCTTACCTTTGCTTTCTGTATTCTGATGGCGCTGAACGTCGTTTTCTCGAATGTTTGGGGAATTATCCTGAAAGAATGGAAAGGTTGCACGCCGCAGACCCTTTTCGTCCTTGCGTCGGGCCTTCTTGTCCTGATTCTTTCTTCCTTCCTGCCTCAGATATTGGATACTCTATTAGATACTTAACATTTAAAGATTAGAAAAATGTCTTCAATCCTTATTTCCCGCCCGGCTCTCGCCGCAGAAATCGATAAAGTAGCCGAAGTGGCCGGTTATCTCTGGCAGAAAGGCTGGGCCGAACGCAATGGCGGAAACATCACCATCAACATTACGGAATTTGCCGACGATGAAATGCGCCGGATGCCCGCGATTAGTCAGCCTCTTTCCATCGGAGCTACGCTCCCCGCCTTGAAAAACGGCTTTTTTTACTGTAAAGGGACCCAGAAACGGATGCGAGACCTTGCCCGCGATCCGATGGCCAACGGTTCGATTATCCGAATCCTGGATGATTGTGCCCATTACGTGATTATCGCTGACCAGCCGGTGATGCCAACCTCCGAATTGCCTTCCCACCTGAGTGTGCACAATTATCTTTTGTCGCAAGGAATCCCTTACAATGCGTCGATGCATACCCATCCGATCGAATTGGTAGCCATGACACACCATCGCAAGTTTCTGGAGAAAGATGTGGCTTCGAACCTCCTGTGGAGCATGATTCCCGAGACGAAAGCTTTCTGCCCGCGCGGTTTGGGAATGGTTCCTTATCAGCTTCCCAGTTCCGTGGAGCTTGCGGAATCCACGATAGCCGAACTTCCCGACTATGACGTAGTGATGTGGGAGAAACATGGCGTCTTTGCCGTCGATACCGACATCATGGCGGCATTCGACCAGGTGGATGTCCTCAACAAGGCCGCGCAAATTTATGTCACTTCGCGCAACATGGGCTTCGAGCCCGAGGGGATGAGCCCCGAACAGATGCATGAACTTTCGGTGGCTTTCAATTTGCCGAAGTAATCTTACAAATTCCTTTTCTTTTGCCGGGAGAATCCAAACGCTCCCGGCATTTTTATGTTAATTCCTGCCTAACTTTCCTCCAACGGCGACAAGCTCTTCTCAAACGCCATCCGGACGCATTCCCCCCGGTAGATACACTCTCCCCGGTAGGCAAATCCCAAATCCTCAATTAGCCGGAGCATATACTGGTTGTCGAAATTCGTATCCACGCGGAAGGAAAAGATTCCTTCGTGGCGCGCAACCTTCTCGGCTTCGAGCAGGAAGCGTTTCGCGATGCCTTGGTGTTTTTTCCCGTCGACCACGGCCAACCTGTGCACCACTAAATAGGGCGCAT
Organism: uncultured Parabacteroides sp.; assembly: GCA_944326775.1. GTDB lineage: Bacteria > Bacteroidota > Bacteroidia > Bacteroidales > Tannerellaceae > Parabacteroides. The sequence goes on along the minus strand of CALVFH010000002.1, from coordinate 11,940 downwards.
CACTGCTCCATTTGCCGTTGAGCTGTTCGTAAACCGGTTCCCCGGCAAAGGAAACGACACCGTATGCGACAACTTGCCCTGCTTCGTCGAACACATAGCCTTCGCCGCGTTCGATATCCTGCGTAATGCTGTCGCGGGCAGGGTAGTTCTCGTCCCATTGGTGGCTTCCGAGCCTCCGCATCTGTTCTTTCGCCTGAAGAATAATCGTCCAAACGCGCTCTTCGTCTTTCTTCACGGCTTTTCTGAATGTCAGTTCCATCGGTTTGTCATTATAATAGGTAAAAGAGATTGTTTACCGGAAAACCCATCTCAACCGCGTGAGGAAAATGATTCCGCGGAAGCAGAGTTCGATGCACATCGCGAGCCACACTCCGTTTAGACCCATCGAAGGGGCGAGCGAGGCGGCAAGCGTCAACCGGACGGCCCAAATGCTGAAAAAGTTCATGAGACAGGGGATTATCGTGTTTCCCATGCCCACGAACACCCCGTAAGCCACAATTGCAGCAGCAAACATCGGTTCGGCGAAGGCTTCGATGCGTAAGGCTTCAGTCCCTAAGGCTCGCACCTCAGCGTCGGGAGTCATACTTCCGATGATAACCGGTGCACCGATGTACATGATGATTCCCATCAGCGTCATAACGGCCATTCCCATCAGGACAGTGATATAGGCAAAGCGACGAGTGAGGTCTTTCCGTCCGGCACCGTAACTTTGACCGACTAATGTTGTCGCGGCGTCGCCGATACCGTAGCCCGGCATGTAGCAAAGACTTTCGGCGGTGATGGCAAATGAATTTGCCGCAATGGAAAAGATGCCGAGCGGAGCGACAATCACGGTCGTCATGATCTGAGCTCCGCAAATCACCGTATGTTCGATTCCCATCGGCAACCCGATGCGTATGGCTTTTTTCAGTGTCGGGATTGTCGGGCGGAAACTTCCTTTTTCGTGGTTCAACTTCAGGTCTCTCGAGCGTTTGCAGAGAAACCAGAGCATCAGGACGGCAACCACCAGCTCGGCAAGGCCCGTCCCGAGCGCAGCGCCCTCGACTCCCCAGCCCGCTCCAGGCATCCGGCACGTCAGACCGAAAATATTCACCTCGCGCGTGGGAAAAATGAGGAAGAAATTGAAAACCACGTCGAGCAGGCACATCAGGACACTCAGCATACTGGGAATCCGCATGTTCCCACTGCACCGAAGCATACCGCTGGCCAGGACATAAAGCTGGAAAACGGGCAGGAACGCCGAATAGATGCAGAAATAAAGCGAAGAATCCCGGCAAATTGACGGGTCGCCTCCTAACCAGACGGGTAGGAAACGGCTGATCGCTACGCCGACGCTTCCCCAAACGATTCCGAAGAGGCTGATCGCCACTAAAGCCTGTCTTAGAACAGACCGAGCCTTTACCATGTCGCCGGCACCGATGGCGTGAGCCACCTGGACGGAAAAACCAGTCGCCGCAGCCGTACATGTTCCGCTGAACAGCCATGTCGTGGTCGAGACAAGCCCAATCGACGCCGCGGCGCTTGCTCCAAGGCTGCCGACCATCGAAGCGTCGATGTACTGCATCACAATCGACGACAGCTGAGCCATAATAGCCGGGACACTCAACAGGAACGTCAGGTGCAGCTGCTCGCTCAAGGTCATGGATTCCCCTTTGCGGATCCGGGAGAGTAAAGAATCGGTCTTGCTTTCCATTTATCGAGTCGCGTAGTGTTTGAACATTTCCAACCCGCGAAGCATCACCTGGCGCGGGCAGGCAATGTTCCAGCGCATGAAGCCTTCTCCGTCCGCTCCATACATGGTCCCTGCGTTCAGCCAGAGGTGTTCGGTTTTCAGAAGGTCTTCTTCCAGCTCCTCCGAGGTCCGGCGCAGCTTGCGGCAGTCCATCCACACGAGGTAGGTGCCTTCCAGCTTCGCAATAGGGAAATCCGGCAGGTGGGTTTGGCAATACGCGCTCATGCAATTGTAATTTCCTTTCAGGTATTCCAGGAGTTCGAGCAGCCACGGCTCTCCCTCGTTGTAGGCGGCGATGGTCGCGATGACGCCGAAGGGATTCACGTCGCAGACTTCATTGATATTGATGGCTTTGTCAATTTTCCGTCGGACTGCTTCGTCGTCGGCAATGATGCTGGCGATTTGCAAGCCGGCAATGTTGAACGATTTGCTCGGCGAAACGCAAGCCACCGTCTGGTGGCGCAATTCTTCCGAGAGCGAAGCGAAAGGCACGTAGTGGTGACCGGGATAAACCAGTTCACAATGGATTTCGTCCGTGAGGATGGTCAGTCCGTGGCGGAGGCAAATGTCTCCGACGCGTAGAAGTTCCTCCCGCGTCCAGACTCTTCCGGCCGGGTTGTGCGGATTGCAGAGCAACAGGATTTTCGCCTTTGAATTCGCTGCTTTTTTCTCCAAATCCTCGAAGTCGATATGGTAAGTCTGCCCTTCATAACGCAGTGGACTGCTGACAATCTCGCATCCGTTGTTGCGGATCGATGAAAAGAAGCAGTTATAGACCGGAGTCTGCACGACAACCTGGTCTCCCGGTTCGGTAAGCGCTTTGATCACGGCCGAGATAGCCGGTACCACTCCCGAAGTATAAAGTATCCAGTCCTTTTCTATCTTCCATCCATGCCGGCGTGCAAACCAGTTGATGACGGCTTCATAATACGCATCGGGAACACGCGTATAACCGAAGATCCCATGCGCCACGCGGCGTTGGAGCGCTTCTATCACGGGTGGAGCCGTCCGGAAATCCATGTCAGCCACCCACATCGGCAGCACATCGGCTTCCGACGAGTCCCATTTGTAGGAATTTGTGCCCCGGCGGGGGATTATCTCATCGAAATTATACATACTCAGCTTCTTTTCCGTTCTTCAATGACGCAATTGGCAGGTTCTAGGATGTTTTCGTCGATTGTGACGGAGCCGATTTCGTCTGCCACGATGCGTCCCGAGGTCGGGTTCTTGATATTGGTAATTGCGCCGCGAATATCGGCATTTAATGTGGAATATTCAAATGCCCGGTCCGAAGCAGCGTCGAACGTGCAGTTTTCCAACACTAAATCGTGCGCGTAGCAAAGCGGTTGTTCCCCGGAGATATGGCAATTCACCAACCGGAGATTTTTCGAATGCCAGCCAAGATATTCCCCGTTCAGTTCCGAATCGTATATCGTCACATTTTCCACTTCCCAGAACGCATCTTTCGTGGTTATCCGTGCGTTGTGGATTTCTACGTTCTTGACATACTGGAATACATACTTGCTGTCGCTCTCTAATCCGTCAACCACGATGTTTTCGCTGAACATGAACGGATAAGTCCCGTCGTGAATCTTCAGATTCTTCACGCGGATATTCTGGCAGCGCCAGAATATCTCGTCCGCATCGTTGATTTGCACGTCTTCCAGTTCGATGTCGTGCATTTCGCGGAACATTTTCGGGGCATCGATCACGGTGTTCCGCATTTTCAGGTTGTCGGAATACCAAAGTGCCGAACGGCCGCCTACATCAAAGTAGCAATCTTCGATTGTGAAGCCGTGAACATGCCAGAACGGGTAGTTCCCCTCAAAACGGCAGTTGGTAGCCACAATATTACGGCATTCTTTGATAGCCGACTCTCCGGCACGGATAATTACATGATCCAGATGAAGGTCGTGCGACGCAAAAAGAGGGCGTTCGCCACCGAATTCTTTGTCTTTGATTAGTTGCATAACATTTTATCCATTGATTTAGCTGCAAAGATATCTTCCGAAAGAATTACAATCTGTATATAAATTACAGAAGTTTCAACCAATCTCTTTTTTTCGATTTTTACCATCTCCAGTACTTCTTATGAGGTTTCTTATGTGGTACTTTATGATGTTTGGGTGGTTTGTGATGTTTATGAGGCGGTTTCGGCGGCCGGTCCTCTACTATCACCATGTGTCTAGGTGGATCTCGGTGTACAATACATGATGTAAATCCACTCCCTATAAGAATTAATGCAAGAAATAGAATGAGATGTTTCATAATACATGATAAATTTGATATTCGTGAGATTAGACGGAAAAAGGATAGGGGGAGTTTAATGAAATAGAAATATTGATTCTGATTTTTCGATTGAGGAAGATACAAAAAGGAACCGCGTGAAACTTCACAGCTTCACGCGGCGTAAACAAATAACAAACTCTACTTTATATGAAAAAACAAATACTACTGATATCACGCTTGTATAGTTACAACAATCGGATTTGTCGAAAGGTTTAGAAAAAAGAAAAATTTTTTAGCATTCTCCATAGTTAAATATTTGACTATATCATATAGAACCTGTAATTTTGCAGAGGCAAAAGAAAAATGAATATGCAAGAGGGTATGTATGCACGCGAGTGGATGCTACAAATCATCCGTGCACGAATGGCGTTTAGAAAGGCCGTGCAAAATGCGTTGAAAGAAAAAAACACAGATATTACATTTGAAATGCTGCAAGTCTTATGCAGTCTTTGGCAAGAGCAGGGAATCAGTCAGCAAAAATTGGCAGAACGGATTTTCAAAGGAAAAGCTTGTTTGACTAATCTGATGAATAACTTGGAAAAAAAGGGACTTGTCAGAAGGGAAGAGGATTGTACAGACCGTCGGAATAAACGAGTTTACCTGACGAATGAAGGTGTGCTTTTTAAAGAACGATTAAATCCGATTTTGAATGACGTTTATGTTTTTGTGGAGAAAAAGTTTGGATTAGAAAAAGTAAAAAAAGGATGTATGGAATTAAAGGATTTACATGATGTTTTGGAGAGTTATTAAGCGGTATGAAAGCATAGGAATAGGGATATTCCTTTCTTGTTGTCCGTTATTTGCACAAACAGATTCTCTCTATTTAACTGTTGGACAATTACTCAAATTAGGTATTGAAAATAGCTTACATATTCAAGCTGACAGAATGTTAGAACGGCAAGCTGAAGAACAGAGTCAAATTGCACGTAAAAATCGTTTGCCAGATATTCAAATTGGTTTGAATGGGGGATATGTGGGACAACCTATTATTTTTGAACGAGGATTAAGTAATCCAACACGGCCGGAAACCCCCGACTGGTCGCAAAATTATGCGATTGATCTGACACAACCCATTTATCAAGGAGGTAAAATTCGATATAGCATTCGAAAAGCAGACCTGGAAAAACAGATTGCTTATTTACAGACTCGAACAGATAAAGCTGATATTAAACTTAACTTATTGCAGCAATATATGAGTTTGTTTAGTTATTATAAGCAATACGAAGTATTAGCTCGAAATATTGAAGAGTCAGAGAGGCGGTTAAAAGATATCAAGCGTTTGAAAGCGGAAGGAGTGATTACCAATAATGATGTCTTGCGAAGTGAATTACAATTGACAACAGATCGTTTGGCTTTACAGGAGACAGGAAATACTTTGGTAATACTATCTCAGCAATTAGATATTCTGTTAGGGTTAGATGAAAAGCTATATATTATTCCAGATACTGCTATTCTTAATCAGTTGACATCTACTAGACAGTACCAGCAATATGTAGAAGATGCTTATGAAAATGATCCTGCTATGCTGCTTGCCAGACAGCAGATACAGCTTGCTCGCAATGAAGTAGATTTGGCTAAAGCGGATTATCGGCCAACAATTTCGTTGCACGCAGGAAATACTCTTGCTCGGCCGGTGTCGCGGACAATGGCTGATATGTATAACAATAATTGGAATATTGGGCTTTCTATTGCGTATCCGCTATCTTCCCTTTATAAAAATAAGCATCGAGTGAATTCTGCACGCCTCGGGGTTCATTTATGGGAAAATGCGGAAGAGCAGTTGAAACAGCAGGCGCGGATGACGATACGTACAGCTTTTCTCAGGCATGAGGAGGCTGTTGAGCGGGTGGAAGCTCTCAAATTATCTGTTCGTCAGGCTCAAGAAAATTACCGTATTGTTCAGAATCGTTATTTGAGTCAGTTGGCTATTCTTACAGACTTGTTAGATGCGAATAGTGTCTTGCTGGATGCAGAATTACAATTGACGACAGCTCGTGCACAAGTGATTTACACATATTATGAATTGCAGCATGCGTGTGGCAAATTATAGTTGTTATTGAACTTAATTATATTATCTACATGACTACACTTGAAAAGAAAAGGTCGATTTTAAGAAGATTACGATTTCGTAATATTATACTAAATACTGTTTGCATAGTTATTGCATTTATTGGTATTACGTGGACAATACGTTACTTTTGGCGGTATTTTGATTATGAAATCACAAATGACGCTTATATAGATCAATATATTGCTCCAATTAATATTCGTGTTGCTGGTTACATTCAGGAAGTTCGTTTCCGTGAGCATCAGTTTGTTCATAAAGGTGATACATTATTGATTTTAGATAATAGAGAATATAAGATTCATGTGAAAGAGGCTGAAGCAGCGCTGCTTGATGCACAGGGTTCGAAAGATGTTCTCCATTCAGGTATTCAGACTTCAGAGGCTAATATTGCTGTACAGGAAGCTAATATCGCTGAAGCAAGGGCAAAACTTTGGCAAAGCGAACAGGATTATCACCGTTATGCTCGTCTTTTGAAGGAAGAGTCTGTAGCGGAGCAGCAGTTTGAGCAGGTGAAAGCGACTTATGAAGCCGCTAAAGCTCGTTACCAAGCTCTAGTAGAACAGCGGGAGGCTGTAGTTTCACAACATGCCGAAGAAACGAAAAAGCAGACCAGTGCGGAAGCCAACATCTTGCGGAAAGAAGCCGATTTGGATTTGGCCGAATTGAATCTTTCTTATACAGTTATTACGGCACCCTACGATGGTTATATGGGACGGCGAACCCTTGAGCCCGGACAGTACGTGTCAGCTGGCCAGACAATTTCATATCTGGTTCGTAATAAAGATAAATGGATTACGGCTAATTACCGGGAAACCCAGATTTCGAATATTTTCATAGGTCAGGAAGTTCGTATCCGAGTGGATGCAATCAGTGGAAAAGTCTTTTCTGGTCGAGTGACGGCGATTTCTGAGGCTACTGGTTCTAAATATTCTTTAGTGCCGACAGATAATTCTGCCGGAAACTTTGTTAAAGTTCAACAGCGAATCCCTGTTCGTATAGATTTGGAGGGAGTAACCGAGAAGGATATGGCACAGCTTCGTGCCGGTATGATGGTCATTACCGAAGCCTTAAAGAAATAGGAGAGACGTTATGGTAAAACTCGATTTGCCTCTTCGCCCGGGGATTCCCCAGTGGCTGGGGGTTCTGACAGCCTTTCTGGTTTTCTTGCCAACTTCCATGCTTAACGGGGCCTATACGGGCAGTATGCTTGAGGTTTCCAGTTCGCTTGGCGTTTTCAGCGAAGACATCTCAATGGGATATTATGCTACATCGGTTGGCATGGCAGTGGCTTATCCTATAGTCCGTTATGTTTTGGATGCCATTCCTCCGAAAGCGTTGCTTTTGGGAGATTTGCCAATTCAGGCTTTGCTCAGCTTTTGTTGTACCTATTCAAACAATATGGACATCATTATTGTCTGTAGTTTCTTCATTGGCCTGCTTAAAGCCTTTGTGATGCTATGGTTCATTATTCATATTCAGCCCTTGTTTACTCCTGGGAATGTGCGAAGCGAATTCTATTCCTATTTCTTCCCTCTGGTTTTTGCGATGGGGCAGATCTCCATGGCCGTCACGGCACAGCTGGCGTATTTCTACGACTGGCGTTATATGTATTACTTCATGATGCTGGGCATTTTGGTAGCTATTGTCTTTGTTCTGATCTGTTTTCGTTATGCCCAGATACCGATCCGTTTTCCGTTAGCGGCGATAGATTACCGGGGAATTGTGATTATCTCCACGGCGATGCTGATGATTCTCTATGTTTTTACGTACGGGAAAGTTCTTGACTGGTTTGCAGCTCCGAAGATATTGGCATACGTCTTTGTTGCTCCTCTGCTGGTCGCCCTGTTTGTCTGGCAACAACGTTCGAGCGAGACACCCTATATCCATTTGAGCATCCTGCGTCGTCCGAAGTCGGTCGTAGGATTTCTGTATATGTTCCTGACCTTGTTTTTCAGCTCGTCCAGCACGCTGACGACCACCTATCTGACTTCGGTACTGGGTGTTGACAGTGTCCACACCAACACACTCAGTTTGTTTTTGATTCCCGGTTTTGCTTTGGGCGGCTTCATCTGTTTCTGGTGGTTCCGCTGGCAACGCTGGCGCTTCCGCTTCCTTATTGCCGGCGGGATGGCCTGTTATGTAGTCTATTTTGGGATATTGTATTTCGGCATCTCACCTTCGAGTACCTACGAAATGCTTTATTTCCCGATGTTTATCCGTGGGCTGGGCATGATGGTGCTGGTTATTGCCTTCGGTGTCTTCGTTGTAGAGGAGATAGACCATAAGCTGATGCTGACCAACGCTTTCTTTGTCATCGCAGTCCGTTCCGCATTTGCGCCGGTGATGGGCGTCTCCTTCTACAACAATGCTTTATATTATCTACAGCAGCGGGCCCTCACCCGTCTCTCGGAGCAGGTGACACTGGCCGATCCGTTGGCTGCCGAACGCTATACCTCCACGCTCCAGTCGTCGCTTGCCTCGGGACATGGCATGGCCGAAGCGCAGCAGTTGGCGACCAACACCCTCTACATGCTGGTACAGCAGCAGAGCCTCTTGTTGGCTCTCAAAACCTTGTTGGGCTATCTGCTGATTGCTACGTTGGTCATAGCTGTTATTTCCCGGTTCATCCCGTTCCATAAGACCGTCAAGGTCGATGTTGTTAAGACCGGTGATGATATGGCGTGAGTTCTCGATACGGATTGGCAGATAATGTAAAATATGCAGTACCTTTGCAATTCGAAAATCGAATAGAAAAACGACAACATTTTAAAATCCTATAGATATGGCAACACAACGTACCTGGGTACCCATCAAAACGTATTCCGAAATCTTGTTCGAGATGTATGAGGGTATCGCAAAAATAACCATCAACCGCGAACGCTACCGCAACGCGTTCACGCCAACGACCGTTTCCGAAATAAGTGATGCCTTGCGGGAATGCCGCGAGCGCTCCGACATCCGCGTCGTCGTCCTCACGGGAGCCGGCGACAAGGCCTTCTGCTCGGGCGGAGACATGCACGTGAAAGGCAGAGGCGGTTACGTAGGCACCGACGGCGTCCCCCGCCTCAACGTCCTGGAAGTCCAGAAGCAAATCCGTTCGCTGCCCAAGCCGGTGATTGCGATGGTCAACGGCTACGCCATCGGAGGGGGGCACGTCCTCCACGTCGTCTGCGATTTGACCATCGCCTCCGAGAACGCCCGCTTCGGCCAGACCGGTCCGCGCGTGGGCAGCTTCGACGCCGGCTTCGGCGCCTCTTACCTGGCCCGCTGCGTAGGTCAGAAAAAGGCTCGCGAGATCTGGTTCCTGTGCCGTCAATACACCGCGCAGGAAGCGCTGGAGATGGGATTGGTCAATAAGGTCGTCCCCTTGGATCGGCTCGAAGATGAAGTCGTCGAGTGGGCGGAAACCATGATGCAGCACAGTCCCTTGGCCCTCCGTCTGATCAAAGCAGGCCTGAATGCGGAGCTCGACGGCCAAGCCGGCATCCAGGAACTGGCTGGCGACGCCACCATGCTCTATTATTTCACCGACGAAGCCCAGGAGGGAGGCCACGCCTTCCTCGAGAAACGTAAACCCCGCTTTGGCGACTCTCCCATCCTCCCGTAAGCCCTATGAAATACCGTTTGTCATACGCCCCGCACGTCCTCCGGTTCAAGCGACCGGCCGGGACTTCGCGGGGAATCTATACCGAGCGCCGGCTATGGCTTGTTTCCCTTACGGATACCGAGACCGGGCGCCGCGGAGAGGGGGAATGCGCCCCGCTTCCCCAGTTGAGCTGCGACGACCTGCCTGATTACGAGCAACATCTCGCCCGGGCGTGCCGCCAACTCGAATCGGACGGCTGTCTCGACTATGAGGCCCTGCGCCCATACCCTTCGATCCTCTTCGGATTGGAGACGGCGCTCCGCCATCTGGCTTCGGGAAGTCCGGCTTTCTGGGATACGCCCTTCTCACGCGGTGAGGCAGGCATCCCCATCAACGGTTTGATCTGGATGGGCTCTTATGAGGACATGTACGCCCAGATTCAGACGAAAATAGCCGCCGGTTTCCGCTGCATCAAGCTAAAGATAGGCGCCATCTCGTTTGAGGAAGAGCTGGATCTGCTCCGCTATATCCGCCGCCAGCTTCCGCCCGACAAGGTAGAGCTCCGGGTAGATGCCAACGGCGCCTTTTCCCCGCACGACGCGCTCCGGAAGCTGGAGCAACTGGCTGCGCTGGACCTCCATTCGATTGAGCAGCCCGTCCGCGCCGGCCAGTGGAAGGAAATGGCCCGCCTGTGTGCCGCCACTCCCTTGCCGATTGCCCTCGACGAGGAACTGATTGGTGTGAACCGCCTTCGGGAAAAGCAGGAACTGCTGGAGACCATCCGCCCGCAGTATATTATCCTCAAGCCCTCGCTGCACGGCGGCCTCCACGGCGCTGGGGAATGGATCCGGCTGGCCGACGAGCGCGGCATAGGCTGGTGGGTCACCTCCGCCCTGGAGTCGAACGTCGGCCTCAACGCCATCGCCCAGTGGTGCGCCACGCTGCACAACCCCCGTCCCCAGGGCCTCGGCACCGGCGCCCTCTTTACCTCGAACTTCCCCCGTCCGCTGGAAGTCCGCGGCGACTGCCTGTGGTACAACCCTAATCCCCAAGCCCATGACTGCCCGCAATGAACAGACCTTCCTCCTGGAGGGGCGTCGCTACGGCCGGGACAACCTCGCCGAGCTGACCGCCCTGGCACGCGACCGCGGCGGCATCTGGCTCGACCTCTGCGCCTTCCTGCAGGAATGGTTTGCCGACAGCCCGACGGTGCTGGTCCATACGTCCGGCTCCACGGGCACGCCGAAACCTTTCCTTGCCCAAAAGGAAAAGATGGAAAACAGTGCGCGCCTGACCTGCGACGTGCTGGGCCTCCGTGCCGGCGACCGGGCGTTGCTCTGCATGCCCCTCCGCTACATCGCCGGCAAGATGGTCGTCGTCCGGGCGTTGGTGCGCGGCCTCGAACTGGTCCTGCAAGAGCCCTCGGCCCATCCGTTCGCGTCCGATTTTCCGCCGGTGAAGTTTGCCGCCCTCGTGCCTTTGCAGGTTTTCGAGACCCTGCGCGTCCCTGCCGAGGCGGCGAAGCTCGCTGCCACCTCCCTCCTCATCATTGGCGGGGGCAGCATCGACCCGGCGTTGGAAGCCTCGCTCCGTTGCCTGCCCGTCGAAGCCTATTCGACCTACGGCATGACCGAGACGCTCTCGCACATCGCCCTCCGGCGGCTGAACGGCACCGATGCTTCACCCTGGTACCGCCCGTTTCCCTCCGTCGCCCTCCGTCTTTCGCCCGAAGGCACCCTCATGATTGACGCCCCGCAGGTTTCCGACACCGAACTCGTGACCAACGACGTCGCCGAGCTCCGTGCCGACGGCTCCTTCCGCATTCTGGGGCGCCGCGACAACACGATTAACACCGGCGGCGTCAAAGTGCAGGCCGAGACGCTCGAAGCCGAGCTGCGCGACGCCATCCCCGTCCCCTTCGCCATCACGTCGGTGCCCGACGCGAAGTTCGGCGAGGCCATCATCCTCCTCATCGAGCCTACGCCGCTGGAGCCGGTGCGCCAATTCATTTCGGCACATATCCGGAAATACAGCCAGCCGAAAAAAATCTGCGTGGTGGCGCAAATTCCGAAGACGGAGACCGGGAAAATCCGAAGGGCGGAGTGCCGGCGGCTCGCGCTGGAGAGAATATAGGTATGGGCAAGGCTCCGAGGGCCGTCGAAACCCTGCCAAGGGGTATGGGCAGCTCTCCGAGGGTCGTCAAAACCTTGCCAAGGGGTATGGGCAGCCTTCCGAGGGTCGTCAAAACCTTGCCAAGGGGTATGG
>CALVFH010000001.1 GCA_944326775.1 uncultured Parabacteroides sp. | reverse complement strand
CCTATTCGCCCCTCCAGCCGCTTAGTGACGAGGAGCCCGACTTCCTGCAGGAGGCCGCCAACATCATGATGCAGTACGAAACCATCCCGTGCAACGACTGCAAGTATTGCATGCCCTGCCCCTACGGGCTGGACATCCCCGCGATCCTGCTGCACTACAACAAATGCCTGACCGAGGGCCGCGTGCTCGATAGCCGCAACGCCAGCAACTACGAGCAGGCCCGCCGCGAGTATCTGATAGGCTACGACCGCAGCGTGCCCAAGCTCCGCCAGGCGAGCCACTGCACCGGATGCAACCAGTGCTCGCCCCACTGCCCTCAGCGCATCAACATCCCGAAAGAGCTGCAGAAGATAGATGATTATATAGAGAAGTTGAAGCAGAATACCTTATAGCAAGTAAGGTGTGAGGTGTATTTTTTCGCGTGGCAGTCCGCCCTTCGGGGCGGGCTGTTTTTTTTCGGGCGGAGGCGGGCAGCGAAAAACCTTGCCTTCTCCGGAAAAACGCATTGGAAACCAGAAAAAAGAACTAACTTTGCGGCAAACAACCGTTGTACGTATGAAAACAGCAGTAAAGAAAGAAGAACAGAAGAACGTCTTCCGGCAGATGCTGGACGACAAGCGGGCCATACGTCAATGCATTCAGAAAAAAGGTGATTTAAAGAAATTGGCAGAGACCCGTGGCATCAAATTCGCAACTCCCGTATGAAATTTCGAAAGAAGAGGACCAATCCTATACTTTCGTGACTAAGCATGGTATAACTTACCATGCTTATTTTCTTGATTATAACGGCTATCATCCGGCTTTTACCGACGTTTACACTTTTAATATCGAGCCGGAAGACGATCGGCCTCACCCTATCGATAAGCGAATCGCCCTGACCGTCGTGCATATCCTGCAAATGTTTTTTCGCCGCCATGAAAACGCCATGATTATGATATGCGATAATCTGGACGGCAAAGAAATGAAACGGGAACGGCTTTTTTCCAGATGGTTCGCCGCCTACAACGATGGGAGCATCCGCAAATACGATGCTTCCGTCTCCTCAGACAATTATATGCTTTACGTATCGCTTTATCTGCACAAGGCCAACCCCCGCCAGCAAGATTTGGTGCGTGCTTTCTATGAATTGGTGAAAAATGAACTCTACCCGATAGATTGACGGCTTCCTGAAGGGCTTCAAAAACCCGTCTAAAGCTTTAGGGAACTCACCGGAGTGCTCCGGAGACCTGTCTAAAGCTTTAGGGAACTCGCCGGAGTGCTCCGGAGACCTGCCAAAAGCTTTAGGGAACTCGCCGGAGGCCTCCGGAGACCTGTCTAAAGCTTTAGAGAGCTCGCCGGAGTACTCCGGAGACCTCCCAAAAGCTTTAGACGACTTTCCGAAGGCCTTTCAAAACTCGTCTAAAGCTTTAGACAAGATTTTTTTCTAAATTCTTTCTCCGGCAATAGCTTTTGCCAAAAAAAGATGTATATTCGCAGTATTAATGAAAACTATTGTGCTCATGAAGAATCACATTAAAACATTTAGCATGACCAAACTATTAGTTGGCTCATGCGCAGACTTTCACAACAAAGTATTAGGGTTTATAACCAAGTCCACGCCTGCTGCGCTGCACATCGAAGACAAGGTGCCGGCGTATGAGGCTTCCGTGGAAAAGCTGACTTCCATCGTGAATCGTCAGAGGGCTTTCGTCTCAACGCAAGCGTTGGCATCAGCCGACGATGTTCGCGACCAGGCCTGCGGCACCATCAGCGCGGTGGTGAACGCTTTTCTCAACTCGCCGGTCGATGAGAAGCGCGAAGCGGCCGAACTGCTTGCGCCGAAGCTGGCGCCCTACAAGGGGATTCGCAACCACAAGTACACCAAGCAAACCGCCGAAATCAAAGGCATGTACGCCGTCCTGACCGACGCGGAAAACACGGCGGCGGTGACCTTGCTCGGCCTCGACGAGGAGACTGCCAAGCTGCTTGAAGCCAACGAAGACTTCGAGCGCCTCTTCCTCCAGAAGGCGGCGGAGGCCGGCGAGAAGGCGAAGGTCAGCGAGCTGGATTCGATGGAGTTGATGGCCGAGGCAAACGCCCGCTACAGCGAGATTGCCGACATCGTCAATGCCTACGCGATTGTCCAGACGTCGGACGAGGTCGAGACCTTCATCGACGAGGTGAATGGCTTGGTGGAAGTCTATTCCAAAGAGGCGGGAGCTTCGGGCGGAAGCGGCAAACCGGGTTCGGAGACCCCCGGAGGGGATTCGGAAACGCCCGGCGAGGATACGGAGACGCCCGGAACGGACGAGCCTGACGACCGGCCGACGACGGGGGACGAAGACGACCAGCCGACGACCGGCGGAGAGGACGAGGACGACGAGCACGAGGGCCCGGCGATCCAATGATCCGCTTCAGAGACACGAAAGGCATGGTTCCCGCGGGGGCCATGCCTTTTTTCGTGTCGGAAAATCATTTGTCCAGCCTGCGGAGCTGCTGCTGGATGTTCACCTCGAACTTTCCCTGGTACCAGTTGCCGTCGCCTTTCTCCAGCTGGGTCTGTTCCGCCTCGTCGAGGCTTGTGGTGGTGGAGACGAAGAGGCCGTTTGCCGAGCCGTCGGTGTCTTCGAACTTGATCCGGGGGCTGATGGAGATGCTGCGCAGCTCGGGCGACTGGAACTGGCCGTTGGCGTCGGTGCGCATCGTGTCCGTCTCGTTCTCAAGGGTTACCTGGATGTTCTCGATGGGGTTTCCCGCTTCGTCGGTGACGGTCCCCTTGACTTGGTAATCAACCGTCGGCGTGCCGTATTCGTCTGCCATCGTTCCATCGCAGGCCGAGAAGCCCAACAGGGCGAGGGCGGCGCCGAGCACGCAATTCACTGTTCTGACAATCTTTTTCATATTATTCCTCCAATCGTTTTAAGTGGCAAAAAAGTAGTTTTCCGTTGCCGTCGCGCAGGTGCATGCCGTTGCCAAGGCAATAGCGGAAGTATTGGCAGTCGGCGCATTCCCCCGTACGCATCCATTCGCGGTCGCGGTAGGGTGCGAAGCGTTGCTCCCAGGCATCCATGAAGTTATCGCGGTAGATGTTGCCCTGGTGATAGTCTGCGCGGATGCTGGGGCAGGCCGAGATTGAGCCGTCAATCAGGACGGAGCCGACGTTAATGCCCGCCTGACAGGCGAAAAGGTAGTCGCGCACCTCGCCTTCGTAGTTTCCCAGGAAGCCTTCGCAGCCGTAGGAGAGGCGGATGCGCCCTTCCTGCCTGGTGAGGCGGATGAACTCCATCAGGCGGCGCATTTCCGGGCCCGTCAGTTGCAGGTCGGGGTCGTTGGCAGCTCTCCCCGTAGGGAACACCGTGAAGGTGCGCCAGCGTTTCACCCCCGTCGCGATGAGCAACGCCTTGAGCTGGTCGAGTTGGCCGATGTTCCGCCGGTTGACGCACGTGACCACGTCGAAAACCAGGTCTTCGGCTTCCGTCAGGAGGCGGATGGCGCCGAGCGCGCGCTCGAAACTGTGCGGATGGCCGCGCATCCAGTTGTGCTCGGGCTCCAGCCCGTCGAGGCTGACGGTGGCGGTGTGCATCCCGGCCGCGCGGAGGCGGTTGAGGCGCTCGCGCGAGAGGTAGAGGCCGTTGGTCACCATGCCCCAGGGGAAGCCGCGGTCGTAGATGGCTTTCCCGCACTCCTCCAGGTCGGTGCGCACAAGGGGCTCGCCGCCCGTCAGGATGACGAAGACGCGGTGGGGGTCGGTGCGCTCGGCTACCTGGTCGAGCACACGGGTGAAGTCGGCGAGGGGCATGTCCGGGAAGTTGGCTTCCTTCTTGCAGTCGCTGCCGCAGTGCCGGCAATGGAGGTTGCAGCGGAGGGTGCACTCCCAGAAGAGCTGCCGCAAGGGGTGTTCCTTCGCGTTCTCGCGGAAGAGGCGGCGCGCGATTTCCAACCCGAGGCGGCGCCGGAGGGTGAGGGGGGTGATTTTATTCGTCATGCTGTTTGTCTATTGAAAGTTGTTTGTTGGCGGTCAGCTCGAAGCTGCCTTGGTGCCAGCCTTCGCCTTCGGCAATCTGCTGAGGCTCGAGGTTATTCAAATCGAGGGAGTCCGTGCGGAAAGCACCGCCGTTGGCCGTGCTGTCGGGGTCTTCGAAGTAGAGCTTGCCCCGGAGGGTGTCGCCGAAGAGGTTGTGGGAGGTGTAGTTTCCGCTGCCGTCGGTGTAGATGGTGTCGGCGGAGACTGGGCGCTCTTCATCTATATTGTAATAAGACCCGTACGGAGACCTGACGATGACTCGGATGCCATTGATGGGGCTTCCTTGCGGGTCGGTAACTTGCCCTTTCACCTGGAAAGAGTAGGTCGGCGTGCCGTATTCGACCGGGATGTCGTCCCAGTCGTCGGACGAATCGTCGCCGCAGGCGGCAAACCCCAGCATCGCAAGGAGGCTGGAGAGCACGCGGACGGTTGTTGACTTGCTTTTTTTCATGATACGTATGTTTATGGTTGTATGATTCACTTCACAGAACTTCGTCTATGTGTAAAGATGCGTATTCGAGCCGATTTGCTGCATCGGAGGGGCGAAAATTCCGCACTACGGACGGCTGTAGGCCTTGTTTCTCCGGTACCAGAGGGCAAACAACCCGCCGGAGAGCACGAATACCACGGCAGCCGTGATGTAGCCCACGACGGCAGGCAACCCGAACACGTTGTCGGAAATCAGCAGGAAGGATGTGCATACCGACGTCATGAACAAGGCGGGCACCAGCGTAATCACGAACGGTTTCTTCTTCCGGACGAGATAGACCGTGACGGCCCAGAGCGTGAAGACCGCGAGCGTCTGGTTGGCCCAACCGAAATAGCTCCACACCACGTTGAACCCGTCGGCGTCGGCTATGTTGTACCACAGCAGGAGCAGGGTTACGCCGAAGACGGGGATGCAGATGTAAATCCGCTTGCGGATGGAGTGCTGCTCCAGGTGGAGGAACTCGGCGATAATCAGGCGGGCACTGCGCAGGGCGGTGTCGCCGCTGGTAATCGGGGCGGCCACGACTCCCAGCAGGGCCAAAGCGCCGCCAAACGTGCCTAACCAGCCTTGCGAGACGGTGGAAACGACCTCCGGAGCCTGGAGCGTGGCTGGCACGCCCAGTTCGGCTGCTGCGCCTCCGTAGAAAAAGTAGCTGGAGACGGTGGCCCAGATCAGCGCGACAACGCCTTCCGTGATCATCGCACCGTAGAACAGCGGACGACCCTGGCGCTCGCTCTTCATGCAGCGGGCCATGAGCGGACTTTGTGTGGCGTGGAATCCGCTGATGGCTCCGCAGGCGATGGTGATGAACAGGCAGGGGAAGATGGGGCCGGACGCGGGGTGCATGTTCTTCAGCCCGTCGGTCAGCTCGGGGAGCGACGGCCATTTGAGGAAGAGAACCACCATCAGCGCGACGGCCATGAAGAGCATGGCAATGGCAAACAGCGGGTAGATGCGTCCGATGATCTTGTCGATGGGGAGCATCGTCGCCAGGAAGTAATAGATGAAGATCACGACACACCAGAAATAAACCCAGTTGAGCGATTCGCCGCACAGACGGCCGAGGATAAGTGCCGGGCTATAGACAAACACGGCTCCGACCATCAGCAACAGGAATACGGAGAAGACCAGCATGACCCGTTTGGTACGGAGACCGAGGTAGTGGCCTATCAGGTCGGGTAATCCCGCCCCGCCATGACGCATCGAGAGCATGCCACTGAGGTAATCATGGACCGCTCCGGCGAAAATGCACCCGAAGACAATCCACAGATAGGCCGACGGACCGAACATCGCGCCCATGATGGCTCCGAAGATAGGGCCGGTGCCTGCAATGTTGAGAAATTGAATCATGAAGATTTTCCAACCCGGCAGGACGACGTAATCGACGCCGTCTGCCATGCTGATGGCTGGCGTTGGCCGGTCGTCGGGAGCGAAAATACGTTCAACCACACGCCCGTAGAGCATATAGCCAACCACAAGTGCCAGCAAACTTAATGTAAATGTGATCATTGTGTCTGTTATTTGTATGAATATATAGGAATTGCTGCAAAATTACAAAATCCGGTTTTTTCCCAAGGCCTCATTTACACTGAATTTCTCTATCTTTGCAATCCCAAAGAGCAAAAAACGATGAAGGAATTGCATATTATTACGCCCGTTAAGGATTCGGTGGAGCTGACACTGGAAACGATTGCAGCCATTGCGGCTTCCCGCATTACGGTACCCCATACTTATTTTGTCTATGATGATTTCAGTACGGATGAGACGCGGGCGCGGCTGAAAAAGGCTGCGCAGGAGGCGCCTTTCGAACTGATTCATCTTTCCGACCTGACGACGCATCCCTCGCCGAACTATCTGCTGGTCTTACAACTGGCTCAGGAGCGCGCGCTGAGGGCGGATGCGGCTCTGGCTATCGTGGAGTCGGATGTCGTCGTGCGGCCCGATACTCTGCAAGGGCTTTTCGACGGGGCGGCGGCGCGTCCGGATTGCGGGATTGCGGCTTCGGTAACCGTCGATGAGGCGGGGAATATCAACTATCCCTATCTGTATGCCAAAGGGAAGGAAAATCAGGCTTTCGCCGAGAAGAAGCACCTGAGCTTCTGCTGTTCGCTCCTTACGCCGGGCTTGCTGCGGGCCGTGGATTTCCATCAGCTCGATGCCTCGAAGAGTTGGCACGACGTGACGATTTCGCACCGTTCGCTCGAAGCCGGTCTGACGAACTATCTCTTTACCAATCTGCCTGTATGGCATCGTCCGCACGGGAGCCGTCCCTGGAAGCAACTGAAATATACGAATCCGTTGAAGTATTATTGGCTGAAGCTGACGAAAGGTCGCGATAAAATCTGAAAAGCTATGGCGGAACCTTTGGTATCGGTAGTTATTCCGGTCTATAACATGGAAGCTTATCTGGCGGAAACGCTTGATTCGGTCTTGGCATCGGATTATCCGGCCCTCGAAGTGGTTGTGATGGACGATGGCTCGCGCGACGGTTCGCTGGAGCTTGCCCGGCGCTATGCCGAACGGCATCCGAATGTCCGGGTGTTCACGCAGCCGAACGGGGGAGTTTGTGTGGCACGCAACCGGGCGATTCGTGAGGCGAAAGGAGTGTATATTCTCCCGGTCGATGCCGATAATCGCATTGCTCCGGACTTTATTTCTTCGGCGGTTCGGGTGATTGAGGCCCGTCCGGAGGTGAAGGTGGTCTCGTGCCGGGCTGAGTTCTTCGGCGCACGGCAGGGGGAGTGGAAGCTACCGCCTTTCTCCTTGTCGCTGCTGGCCCGGAAGAATATGATGGACACTTGCGCGTTGTATCGCCGGGCGGACTGGGAGCGGGTAGGCGGGTATTGCGAGGAGATTATCGCCCGCGAGGATTGGGAATTCTGGATTGCGATGCTGAAAGACGGGGGCGAAGTTGTGCGTTTACCGGAAACCGGACTGTATTACCGGGTGCGCCCTCGGTCCAAAAGGGTTAGCGACCGTGCTTTGAAACGCCATGTGGTCGATACGTTGAACCGCAGGCATCCGGAGTTTTTCGAGCGGGAGCTGGGAGGGCCGTTGCGCTATCGGCGTTCGTGGTCTCGGCTTGTCAACCGGCTTTCCCGGATAGTCCATCCCCATACGTTTAAGGTGGCAGAAGGTTATGGGGCGTTGGCTTCATTCGTTTATGCCTTGCCGCAGACGTTCAGCACCTCGGGAACCGTGATTTACAAAGGGCGGAACGAGTTGCGCGAGTATCTGATAGCCGGCAAGAACCTTATCGTAAAGTCTTATCAGAAGCCCCATTGGATAAATCGTATTGCCTATACCTGGTTCCGGAAATCGAAAGCTGTCCGGGCGTATGAATATGCCCTGCTGTTGAGGAAGAATGGGATTGGTTCGCCTAAACCTGTGGGTTACGTGAGCGAAAGCATAGGTTTGTTGATGGCAAAGAGCTATTTTGTTTCGGAGAAATCGGCTTGTCCTTATACCTTCTGCGATTTGCGGGAAAAAACATTCCCCCGGGAACGGGAGATTCTGGAGGCGATTGCAGTCGTTACGGCCCGGATGCATGAACACGGATTCTTGCACCGCGATTATTCCGCCGGGAATATTCTCTTTCGCGATGACATGCCTGAAATAGAAGTCGAACTGATTGACTTGAACCGGATGTCGTTCGGGCAGGTCGGGATGGAAAAGGGTTGTCGGAATTTCGAGCGTCTTTCTTGCCCGGACCGGATGCTGAAGGTGCTGGCTG
The DNA here is from genome assembly GCA_944326775.1 of uncultured Parabacteroides sp. Lineage (GTDB taxonomy): Bacteria > Bacteroidota > Bacteroidia > Bacteroidales > Tannerellaceae > Parabacteroides. Next base: position 57,713 of record CALVFH010000001.1, on the reverse strand, counting down.
ATACCTACGCAAGGGAGCGGGGTTTCGATGCGGAATCGTGTTTCCGCCTGATGCGTCGGAATATCCGGGAGGAGGAAGAAAGGAGGAAAAAACGATGACACAACCTTTGGTCACCATCATTACGGTTTGTTATAATGCGGAAACCAGCATCGTCCCGACGATGGAGAGCGTATTTCAGCAGACATATCCGAATATGGAATATATCCTGATTGATGGAGCCTCTTCCGACCGTACGGTGGCGCTTATCCGGGAATGGGAAGAGAAGTTTCTGCAGCGCTGCATCCGTTTCCGTTGGCAGAGCGAGCCGGACGGAGGAATCTACGACGCCATGAATAAAGGCATCCGCATGGCAACGGGCGAATGGATTAATTTCATGAATGCAGGTGATGGTTTTCATGATCCGGAGGTACTGACCGATCTTTTTGCCAAAGATTATCCGGCCGAAACCGGTGTTGTCTATGGGAAAACAGAATTACGCCTTTCGTTCGGTTCCGTGGTGATGCAGCCTAAACCCTTGGATTATATGCGGAAGAAGATGCCTTTTTGTCATCAGTCTGTATTTGTCCGGACGGGTGAGATGAAGGCGCATCCGTTTGACTTGGCTTATCCGTATGCCGCGGACTATGATTTCTTTTACCAATACTATCAGCGGAATGGAAAGTTTGATTATGCCGACCGGCTCATTGCTTGTTTTGAGTCGGAAGAAGGAGCATCGTCGAAGAATCGCTTGCAGGTGAATCGGGAGTATGCCCGTATTCACGGAGTGGAGCAAACCTGGCGATGGAAGCTTTGGTTTGTATTCAAATCATTGCGTGTCCATTTGAAAGACGGATTGCAGAAACTCTTGCCTCAGAAATATGTCCGTTCTATCAGGAAACGGAATTACCAGAGAATCGTAAAGCACAGACAATCTAAACCGTAAGTGTATGGATATACCCGACATATTATACGACCATCAAGCCTTCGAGATGCAACGTTTTGGAGGTATCTCACGTTATTTTTATGAATTGAGGCGTTGCCTTGGCGCGGACACCCGGTTGTCACTGGGAGTCTCGACCAACTATTATCTTCATGCTGATCCGGTAATTCGAAAAGAGGCTGGATTCTATTTGCCGGAGCGTCCGTATAAATGGTTCAAGGGCGTTGTGAAGAAATATAACGAAGAGATATCAATTCGTGCTTTGAAGCAAGGTCGCTTTCAAGTTTTTCATCCGACATATTACAACCCCTATTTTTTGCCGTATCTTTCCGGAAAACCTTATGTCATTACGGTTCATGACATGACGCATGAATTGTTTCCCCAATATTTCGGTAATGCAGAGACAATGAAGACTTGGAAATCGGAGACGATTCGCCAGGCCGATCATATCATTGCGATTAGCGAAAACACCAAAGCGGATATCGTCCGTCTGCTTCAAATACCTCCGGAACGGATTTCTGTGGTTTATCATGGAACAAGTGCGATACGTAGCACTTATACGGGTTTGTCATTGCCGGAGCATTATTTGCTATTTGTTGGAGACCGACATGGATATAAGAATTTCAATCGTTTCTTGGATGCTTATTGTCAACTGTCAGCTGAATATCCCGAATTATATTTGCTTTGTGTTGGGAAAGCTTTTCGAAAAGCTGAGCTGGAGCGTTTCCGGGAGTTGGGATTAGCTTCACGGATTCGTCATTATTCGGTTAGCGACGAAGCGTTGAGCCAACTTTATCGCCAAGCGCTTGTCTTTGTATATCCCTCTTTGTATGAAGGATTTGGATTCCCTATTTTGGAAGCATATACCAATGATTGTCCTGTGGCGTTGAGCCGTGCCAGTTGTTTCCCGGAGATAGCCGGTGAAGCAGGCGCTTATTTTAATCCAGAGTCGCCAGAGGATATGGTTTCGGTAATAGATGGTTTGTTGCGAAATGATGCTTTACGGAATCGCTTGGTCCGTTTGGGAAGGGAACGTCTTGCTCTTTATTCTTGGGAAAAAACGGTTCGAGAGACCTTAGAGGTCTATCGTTCGGTGGCCCGATAGCCACTTCTTTTTTGAAAAACGGTCGCTTTTTTGTGCGATTTTCTTTACATGAGAAACAACAAACACCTGTTGAAAACTTTTTTCTTACTTTCGGTCGTATTTGGTTGGCGGGTGTATGGTAAATATGTAATTTTACCCTCTAATTTAGATGATGTTTAGATTTGTAAGGTAAAAGATGGAAAAAAGCGAAGTGAAATACCATGTGCCTGTCCTGTTGCATGAAAGTCTGGAAGGAATGAATATCCGGCCGGACGGTGTGTATGTGGATGTAACTTTTGGCGGTGGCGGTCATTCTCGGGAGATTTTGCATCGGTTGGGTCCTGATGGAGTGCTCTACGGTTTCGACCAGGATGCTGATGCAGAACAGAACATACCCGAAGATGAGCGCTTCGTATTTGTGCGGAGCAATTTCCGTTACCTTTGCAATTTTATGCATTACTATGGTGAAATGGGCAATGTGGATGCCTTGTTGGCCGATTTGGGTGTCTCGTCGCATCACTTTGATGACAAAGACCGTGGATTCTCTTTTCGTTTTGACGGAGTCTTAGATATGCGGATGAATACCCGAGCCGGAAAAACAGCCGCCGATGTGCTGAACGATTATTCGGAAGAACAGCTGGCCGATATCTTTTATTTGTACGGAGAATTGAAGAATGCGCGGAAATTGGCTTCGGCCGTAGCTGCTTATCGGACAAATAAAAAGATAGAGACAAGTAGTGATTTGCTGGAAATTGTGACACCGTTTATCGGTCGAGACAAGGAAAAGAAATTTTTGGCTCAGGTCTTTCAAGCCTTGCGTATTGAGGTAAACGATGAAATGCGGGCTTTGCAAGAGATGCTGAAAGGAAGTTTGCGCGTGCTGAAAACCGGTGGGTGGTTGGTGGTTATTACTTACCATTCGTTGGAAGATCGGCTGGTGAAAAATTTCTTGAAAACAGGAAATTTTGAGGGAAAAGTGGAGCAGGATTTGTTTGGAAATCTGCAGTCTCCATTCAAACTGGTGACGGGAAAAGTAATCGTTCCGTCGGCCGAAGAAATTGAACGGAATCCGCGTTCACGAAGTGCTAAACTTCGGATAGCGGAAAAACGACAGGTAGATTAAAGTCATGAATACGGAAAAGCAACAGATAAAAGGAACTAAAAAGCAAAGACGTTTTTCGGTATGGTATATTCTGGGTGGCGGAGTACTGAAAGAAGATTTTATTGTCAGACATACGAAAATGATTATTCTAATTGTATGTATGATTTTTTTCTTCATCGGGAACCGTTATACTTGTGACCAGAAGTTGAAAGAAATTGATCGTTTGCAACAGGAATTGCGTGATGTTCGTTTTGAAGCATTATCTATTTCGTCAGAACTGACGGGACATAGCCGTCAATCGCAGATAGAACTTTTAATAGAAGAACAAGGTATCGATTTAGAAGGAGCTAAGACTCCTCCATATGAACTGTATAAGTAAGATGGCAGAGGAAAATGAATCGAGAGAAGCACCTCAGACGGATAACGGGCAGAAAATCTTATATCGCTATTATTGTGTAGTTTTTCTTTTTGTCCTTGTCTTGATAGGGATTATCGGAAAAACTTGCCAAGTGATGTTTGTTGACAAGAGTTATTGGCTGGGGATTGCTAAAGAGCAGGAAAAACCAAACCGCTTGATTTTGCCTGGGCGCGGGAATATTTATTCTTGCGACGGAAAGCTTATGGCAACCAGTGTGCCTCGTTATTATACTTATATAGACTTTCGCGCTGATGGCTTTTTAAAAGATGTATTCTTCAAGGACAAGAGCAATGGATTAGATTCCTTGGCTATTTGTTTGTCACATAAATTTAAAGATCGGACGCCTGCCGGATATAAATCCTATTTGCGTCGAGGATATGCCTCGAAAAGTCGCCAGTTTCCGGTGATTACTCATAAGATTTCTTATTCCGATTTAAAAGAAATTCGGAACTTCCCTTTTCTCCGGTTGAATAAATATAAGAATGGCTTTTATGTCAAAGAGATGGTGCAACGTGAAAAACCGTTTGGCTCTTTGGCTTCACGTACGATTGGGGATATTTACGGGGAAATTGATTCAACGGGTGTTTCGAAGGGTAAGAATGGTTTGGAATTGCAATATGATTCTTTGTTGCGTGGTGTACCGGGACTTAGTTCTGTTAAACGTATCGGTGGACGATGGACTAACGTAACGGAGGTTGAACCGATTGATGGTATGGATATCCGCTCGACAATCGATATCAATATCCAGGATATTACGGAAAAATCGCTGGTAGATATGCTGAAGAAAATTGATGCAGCTTCAGGAACAGCCGTTGTAATGGAGGTGAAAACCGGAGAAATCAAGGCGATTACGAATATGGCTCGTTTGCGGGAAGGCGTGTATGCCGAAACAAAGAACCATGCTGTGGCGGATGAAACCGAGCCAGGTTCAACATTTAAGGTAGCTTCAATGATGGTCGCTTTGGAAGATGGGGTTTGTTTGCCGGGTGATACGGTGGATGTGGGCAATGGTATTTTTATGTATAAAGGCGCTCGCATGACCGACCATAATAATAATAGGGGAGGATATCATAAGATTACAGCAGAGCAAGCTATTTGGTATTCTTCTAATATTGGCGTGGCTAAGATTATTCTTAAAGGTTATGAGCATAATCCGACAAAATATGTGGAAGGGCTTTATCGTATTGGGTTGACGAAAGATTTGCATTTGGAGATTCCCGGTGCGGGTCGGGCTAAGATTCGTCGTCCTGACGACACGACGCTTTATTGGTCCAAAACTACGCTGCCTTGGATGTCTTTTGGTTATGAAACCCAGATTCCTCCTATATATACACTCGCTTTTTACAATGCGATAGCCAATAATGGGAAAATGGTGCGTCCAATGTTTACCAAAGAAATTTTGAACAATGGGAAAGTAGTGAAACGTTTTTCGACGGAAGTAATTAATCCTTCAATTTGTTCGGAACAAACTTTGGCTATTATTAAGGATATGTTGTTGGGGGTTGTTGAAAAAGGAACTGGAAAAGCGGTGCATTCAGATATTGTCCGGATTGCCGGAAAGACAGGAACTGCTCAAATTGCTTCGGGGGGTGTATATCGCCGAGCCGGGCATCAGGTTGCATTTTGTGGGTATTTCCCGGCTGATAAACCGGAATATACCTGTATCGTAGTGATTCGGCAACCTCGGATTGGCTATCCTTCAGGAGGCACGATGTCGGGTGGAGTTGTAAAAACAATAGCCGAGAAGATTTATGCCAGCCATGTTCGTATCAATGTGGAAGATATGCAACCAGATTCGACGGCGGTTCTGCTGCCGTCAGCAAAATCGGGCGATTATGGAGCGTTAGTCTCTGTATTGGATGAATTGGATATTAATATAAATACAGATAGCTTGAAACAGGAACAATGGGTATATGCTAAGGCAGATACCGCTTCACGCCAATTAGACATTGAAGATTTGACATTGCGGCAAGGATTAGTGCCGCGTGTCGTTGGAATGGGAGCTAAAGATGCGGTGTATCTGTTGGAAAGTCTTGGATTGCGGACGCGCATTCAGGGCATCGGGCGTGTCAGATCGCAAAGTATCTTGCCCGGGCAACGCATTGTGAAAGGACAGACTATTGTTTTAACTTTAAGATAATTATGAAACTGAATGAATTGATTCAAGCCTTAGATGCTTTGAAAATCATCGGGAAAGACGAGATAGAAATAACCGGTGTCCAATCGGATTCTCGGTTTATTAAGCCTGGCGAAGTGTTTGTCGCTGTCCGTGGAACGGCTGTTGACGGGCATGATTTTATCGAAGCTGCTCTTGAAAAGGGGGCGGCAGCTGTTGTTTGTGAAGAGATTCCGGAGGGTTTAAATGACAAAGCTACTTTCGTAGTGGTTAAAGATTCTACTCCGGCAGTAGGATTATTGGCTTCACAATGGTATGGTAATCCTTCGCGCAGACTGGTGTTGGTGGGAGTTACTGGTACCAATGGGAAAACAACTATCGCTACCTTATTATATAAGATGTTTCTTCAGATGGGGCATAAGGCTGGTTTGATATCGACGGTTTGCAATTATATTAACGAGCGTCCTATCCCGACGGAGCATACGACTCCCGATCCGTTGACCCTTCATCGGCTGATGGCGGAGATGGTGGCTGATGGATGTGAATATGCTTTTATGGAGGTTAGTTCTCATGCCATTGACCAGCGCCGTATCAGTGGATTGGATTTTAATGGTGGAATTTTTACTAATCTGACACGAGATCATTTGGATTATCATAAGACCGTAGAGAATTACCTTCGAGCTAAAAAGCGTTTCTTTGACGATCTGCCGGCAACCGCTTTTGCCTTGACAAATGCGGATGACAAATCAGGAATGGTCATGCTTCAGAATACGAAGGCAAGGAAACTGACCTATTCTTTACGGACAATGGCCGATTTTAAGGGAAAGATTCTGGAGGCTCATGTGGAAGGAACGGATTTGTTGATTAACAACCATGAGGTGACGGTCCATTTTGTGGGTCGTTTTAATGCTTATAATTTGTTGGCGGTTTATGCTGCGGCGGTTGCTCTTGGAAAAGATCCGGAAGAAGTGTTGGTTATTCTGAGTACCTTGCATCCGGTAACCGGGCGCTTTGAAACGATTCGTTCACCCAAAGGCTTTACAGCTATTGTTGATTATGCTCATACCCCGGATGCCTTGACGAATGTGTTAAATGCTATTCATGAGGTGCTTGAAGGAAAGGGGCGGATTATAACTGTTGTCGGATGTGGTGGAAATCGCGATAAAGGGAAACGTCCGTTAATGGCAAAAGAAGCTGTTCGTCTCAGCGATTTAGTGATACTGACATCTGATAACCCGCGTTTTGAGGAACCAGATGCGATTATCGATGATATGGCAGCGGGACTTTCTGTTGCTGATATGGAACGTGTTCTCCGTATTACCGATCGTGCACAAGCTATCAAAACGGCAACGATGATGGCCCAACGTGGTGATGTTGTATTGGTAGCGGGTAAGGGACATGAAGATTATCAGGAAGTCAAAGGGGTTAAACATCATTTCGATGACCGCGAATTGCTTCGCGAATTGTTTGCGACAGAGGAGGCGTAATGTATGTTGTATTATTTGTTTAACTATTTAGACCAGTTAGATTTTCCTGGAGCCGGCATGTTTAAGTACGTGTCGTTCCGTTCGGGATTGGCATTAATCTTGTCTCTTTTCATTGCTACAGCTATCGGACGCCGTATCATCGACCGTTTGCAGTATTTGCAGATTGGTGAAACGGTGCGCAATTTAGGGCTGGAGGGACAGATGAGCAAGAAAGGAACACCGACAATGGGGGGTATTATCATTATTATCGCTATTGTCGTGCCCGTTTTGCTATGTGCCAAGTTGAATAATATCTATCTGATTCTGATGTTGATTACAACCCTTTGGCTTGGAGCATTGGGCTTTGCCGACGATTACATCAAAGTCTTTCGCAAGAATAAAGAAGGTATGCATGGACGGTTCAAGATTGTCGGGCAAGTGGGGCTTGGGCTGATAGTTGGTTTGGTCTTATTCTTGAGTCCGGATGTGGTGATTCGCGAGAATATGGAAGTTCGTCAGGGAGATACTATTCAAGAAGTGAAGTTTCATCCACAAGAGACAAAATCGACAAAGACTACTATCCCGTTTGTAAAGAACAATAATTTTGACTATGCGCAACTGGTTTCGTGGGCCGGGCCATATAAGGAAGAGGCGGCATGGGTGGTCTTTGTCTTGATGGTCATTTTTGTGGTGACTGCTGTTTCGAATGGTGCTAATCTGACTGACGGATTGGATGGTCTGGCGGCAGGTAGTTCGGCAATTATTGGAGTGGCATTGGGAATCTTGGCTTATATGTCGTCGCACTTTGAGTTTGCTTCGTTTCTCAATATCATGTTTATTCCCGGAGCAGAGGAACTGGTAGTCTTTGCGGCGGCATTTATCGGAGCAACTATCGGGTTTCTGTGGTATAATGCTTATCCTGCCCAGGTTTTTATGGGCGATACGGGAAGTCTTACGTTAGGCGGCATTATTGCGGTATTTGCGATTATCATTCGTAAAGAGTTGCTGATCCCTATCCTTTGTGGTATATTTTTAGTTGAAAATCTGTCAGTTATTTTTCAGACGTTCTATTTTAAATATACAAAAAGGAAGTATGGGGCAGGGCGGAGAATATTTAAAATGGCACCGTTGCATCATCATTTTCAGAAACCTGGAAATGCGGGCATTGATGCGATTATTCAAAAACCCCTTAATGTGGTACCGGAATCGAAAATTGTGGTTCGCTTTTGGTTGATTGGGATTATCCTTGCGGTCATAACCATCGTGACGTTGAAGATGCGTTAAACCATAGGTTTCCAAGTCGTAAACCATAGGAATAGGGAAACGAAAGCATAGAGATCTAAATAGGAAAGATATGAGTAAGATTGTAGTATTGGGTGCAGGCGAGAGCGGGGCTGGTGCTGCCGTTCTTGCAAAAGCAAAAGGCTTCGAAGTGTTTGTTTCTGACAGCGGTTCGATTAAACCTAAATACAAAGAAATGCTCGACGCTCACGGCATCGAGTGGGAAGAAGGGGGGCACTCGGAAGAACGAATCCTTGGAGCAGACGAGGTGGTGAAGAGTCCCGGTATTCCTGATAAGGCGCCGATTGTTCAGCAATTGAAGGCGAAAGGAATACATATTATCTCGGAAATTGAGTTTGCAGGACGTTATAGTAAAGCCTGCATGATTTGTATTACAGGCAGCAATGGGAAGACAACAACGACAATGCTGACCTATCATATTTTGAAACAAGCCGGTGTGGATGTCGGTTTGGCTGGCAATGTGGGGAATAGTCTTGCTTTGCAGGTCGCTGAATCGCCCCATGCCGTATATGTCATAGAGTTGAGTAGTTTTCAACTGGATAACATGTATGATTTTAAGGCTGATATTGCGGTATTGCTCAACATCACGCCTGACCATCTGGACCGTTATAATTATGAGATGCAGAATTACGTGGATGCGAAGTTCCGCATTATCCAGAATCAGACAGCTGATGATGCTTTTATTTATTGGAACGACGACCCGATTATCCGCCGGGAGGTGGAGCGGCACCAGCCAAAGGCAACGTTGTATCCATTTGCTGAAACGCATGAAGAAGGCGTGAAGGCGTATGTGGAAAATAATCAAATCATAGTGAAAACAAGTAAAGGAGAATTTACGATGGATGAAGAATTATTGGCATTGACTGGAACGCATAACCTTTATAATTCGTTGGCGGCAAGCATTACGGCAAAGGTTATGGATATCCAGAATGAAAAAATCCGCGAATCCCTGATGGATTTTACGGGCGTGGAACACCGGTTGGAGAAAGTGGCGCGTGTCCGTGGAGTGGACTATATCAACGATTCGAAAGCTACCAACGTGAATTCATGCTGGTATGCACTCCAAAGTATGAAAACACCAGTTATCCTTATCTTGGGAGGAACCGATAAAGGAAATGATTATACTGAAATTGAAAAACTGGTGCTCAAGAAAGTACATGGCTTGATATTCTTGGGAAAGGACAATACGAAATTGCATACTTTCTTTGACGGGAAAGTAGCGCAGATTGCCGATGCCCGTTCGATGAAAGAAGCGGTAGGCTTAGCGTATGACATGGCGCAAAAAGGAGATACGGTCTTGCTTTCGCCCTGTTGCGCCAGCTTCGATTTGTTTGAGAACTATGAAGACCGTGGGCGGCAATTCAAGGATTGTGTGCGAGCTTTGTAAAAATAAGAACTGAAAAAGGAGGAACCGTGCAATGAATCTGATAAAGAGGATATTTAAAGGAGATCCGGTGATATGGATTATCTTTGCCATCTTATGCCTCTATTCGTTGGTTTTTGTCTTTAGTGCGACAAGTACGATGGTGTATAAGAATGACGATATGTTGGGACCAATCTCACGACATTTCGGGATGTTGGTTTTGGGCTTTACTTTCGGAATTCTGGTGATGCATAATATCCCTTATCGGTATTTCAAATTGGGCGGATTAATATTGCCTTTTATCTTTGTTTTGCTGGTTATAACGGCCTTATGGGGCGTGGAAATCAATGGAGAAAAACGTTGGCTGGAGATATTCGGCATACAGTTTCAACCCTCAGAGTTGGCAAAGCTCTCATTGATTAGTTATATCGCGCTATTTTTGAGTAAAAGGGGGATACTTACTGACAGACAGATTTTTACTTGGATATTGGTAGGCTCTTTGTTAATTTGCGGCGCGATATTTCCGACGAACGGTTCGACGGCCTTGCTCATTTTTATATTTACCCTCGTGATGTTGTTTGTGGGGCAGACGTCCTTGAAGCGGTTAGGTAAACTTGCTGTCGTCTTATTGGCTATCGGAGCCATGGGTTTTTTGGTATTGAAGTTTACGCCGGAGTCCATTTTGGAACATATTCCCCGAGCGGTAACCTGGAAAGCACGTATTGAGCGATTTTTTCAAGATGAGCCGATGGTAGAGGCTAATGGGACGATAAAAGACGAATATTATCAGGTGGTTCATGCGCAGATAGCGATAGCTGAGGGAAATATCATCGGGAAAGGGCCCGGTTATGGCGACCAGCGTGATTTCTTGCCCCAGGCTTATTCCGACTTTATCTATGCCATTATCTTGGAAGAGGGAGGTTTGTTGCCGGGTGTGTTTCTTTTGTTTGTTTATTTGGCACTGCTTGTCCGAGTTGGGATGATTGCCAAGAAATGCCATTCGCTATATGCAAAATATTTGATAATCGGATGTGGATTATTGTTGGGAATGCAGGCAATGGCGAATATGGCGGTAGCTGTACATCTGATTCCGGTTACGGGACAACCTCTTCCGTTGATAAGTCGTGGTGGAACTTCCACGATTATCAGTTGCTTTTATATTGGTATTATATTAAGTGTAAGCAGATTTGAAGCAAATATAGGTAATGAGGAAGATTCATTGCCGGAAGAAGAGATAAAGCCGGATGCTGGTTCGGACAATACATTGATTGCTGAAGCTCCGCAAATAGATGCTTCTGTGGAGAAAATATAATGATAGACTGATTAAAAGATAGAAAACATGAAACCCTATAAATTCATCATTAGTGGGGGAGGAACAGGAGGACATATTTTTCCCGCGCTCTCTATCGCTAATGAATTAAAAAAGCGTTATCCGGATTGTGAAATTCTTTTTGTAGGTGCAGAAGACCGGATGGAAATGGAAAAAGTGCCAGCTGCGGGTTATCCGATAGTTGGTTTGCCGGTAAGTGGTTTTGACCGTTCATCCCTTTTAAAAAACTTCCAAGTGGTGCTCCGTTTATTGAAGAGCCTTCATTTGGCTAAAAAAACTTTGCGTGAATTTCGTCCGGATATAGCAATCGGGGTCGGTGGCTATGCGAGTGGACCGACTCTTTGGATGGCTTCATCGCTGGGTATTCCTGTTTTGATTCAGGAGCAAAATTCATATGCGGGAGTAACTAACAAGTTGTTGGCGAAGAAAGCCGAACGTATTTGTGTGGCTTATGAAGGGATGGAGAAGTTTTTCCCTGCCGATCGGATTGTACTGACAGGGAATCCAGTTCGTAGTGATTTGGAAAATGCCCAGAATAAGCGGGAAGAAGCGGCGGCATTCTTTGGCCTTTCTCCGGAAAAGAAAACATTGTTGGTCGTTGGAGGTAGTTTGGGCGCACGTACCATTAATCGGAGTATTGAAAACGGATTGGATAAAATTTGTTCTTCAGAGGTGCAATTGATTTGGCAGACTGGACGATATTATCATGAAGAGGCGTTGAAACACCTAAAAGCCTATCGGGGGATGCCTGTATGGTGTTCTGATTTTATTTCGCGGATGGATTATGCTTATTCGGCAGCAGACTTGGTTATTTCGCGTGCTGGCGCAGGAACTATCTCAGAGTTGTGTCTGCTGAAAAAACCGGTTATTCTGGTGCCGTCCCCGAATGTGGCGGAAGACCATCAGACAAAGAATGCGCTTGCCTTAGTGAACCGAGAGGCGGCTTTGATGGTAACGGATCAGGCTGCTCCCCAACAGTTGGTTGATCAGGCATTGGCAACCATAGCCAACGATGCATTATTGGCCGACTTGAGTCGGAATATTGTTAAACTGGCGTATCACCATAGTGCAGAGAAGATTGTCGAAGAGATTGAAAAAATAATTAGAAAATCCTAAGCTGTTAAGTCTTGAATTATGAATACAATCCATAGCATATCGAGTGTGTATTTTGTGGGGGCCGGAGGTATTGGAATGAGTGCGTTGGTTCGCTATTTTCTTTCAAAAGGGAAGAAGGTGGCGGGTTATGACCGGACTCCTTCGGAATTGACTGCGGAATTAAATAAAGAAGGCGCTTTTATTCATTATGAGGATAAAGTTGACTTGATTCCGGAGTATTGTCGTGATCCTCAACAGACTTTGGTTATTTATACGCCGGCTGTCCCGGAATCTCATACCGAGTTGAGTTATTTTCGGAAACATGGATTTGAGGTATTAAAACGCTCGCAAGTATTGGGATTAATCACAAATGGGGCGCGAGGTTTGTGTGTGGCTGGGACCCATGGCAAAACGACAACTTCATCGATGTTGGCTCATATATTGAAGCAGTCGCATGTTGATTGTAATGCTTTTCTGGGTGGTATCTTGAAGAATTATAATAGTAATCTGATGCTTTCCGATCGGAGCGATTTGACGGTAATAGAGGCCGATGAGTTTGATCGCTCCTTCCATTGGTTGCGTCCTTATATGGCTATTATTACGGCGGTGGATCCGGATCATTTGGATATTTATGGTACTCCGGAGGCCTATCGTGAGAGTTTTGAGCATTTTACTTCCTTGATTCGTCCGGGAGGCTGCCTGTTGATGAAAAAAGGACTTCCTATTCAACCCCGTTTACAGAAAGGTGTGAAACTTTATTCATATTCGGTCGAAAACGGAGGTGATTTTCATGCAGAGAATATCCGAATTGGCCAAGGTGAAATAATCTTTGACTTTATCGCACCTGATGTTCAAATTAAAAACGTATCTTTGGGAGTTCCTGTGAAAGTCAATATTGAGAATGGTGTAGCTGCGATGGCGCTGGCTTGGCTAAACGGAGCAACGGTTGAGGAAATCCGACAAGGTATGGCTACTTTTGCCGGTCCTGTCCGTCGGTTTGATTTTCATTTGAAGCGGGAAGATCTTGTTTTATTGGATGATTATGCACATCATCCGGCAGAGATTCGAGCAAGTATTCTTTCGGTAAAAGAGTTGTATGCCGGAAAGAAGATTACGGGGATTTTTCAGCCTCATCTGTATAGTCGGACGCGGGATTTTTCCTCAGAGTTTGCAAAAAGCCTTTCTTTGCTTGACGAGTTGATATTGTTGGATATTTATCCTGCCCGTGAAAAACCGATACCAGGAGTTAGTTCGCAGTTGATTTTTAATCAAGTGACAATTCCTGATAAGCATCTTGTTCGAAAGGACGAGTTGCTGGACTGGATAAAAAATGAAGCCGCTTCTTATCAGGTAGTGTTGATGTTGGGCGCCGGAGATATTGACCGATTGGTGGAACCTGTTAAACAAATATTATTGGAAAGACGGTGATTAAGGTATTGTCCATAATACTTGCGACGTTGCTCAGTGGGTATATTGTTGCAGCTTCGCTATTTCTGGCAGATCGGAAACAGGTTTCGCCTTGCGTAGGCGTGCAAATTGTTGTTCGTGACAGTTTGGATAAGCATTTTATCAATGAGGCTGATTTGGCTCAAATCTTGCGGAAAGCCGGACTGGATCCTATGAAACACCGGATGGACGAGATTAATACGGAGAAAATTGAAGCTGCTTTACAAGAGAATGATATGATTGCAAAAGTAGAGGCCTACAAGACTCCTTCTGGAAGAATCAAATTGGAAGTAGAGCAGAAAATGCCTATCTTGCGAGTGATGACTGCCGACGGAGGATATTATATCGATAATCAAGGAAGCACGATGGCGCTAAGTCGTCGTTATGTCGCTCGTGTTCCAATTGCAAATGGAGCGATAGAAAAAGAGCTATCGACTACCGAGTTATATGAATTTGCATTATTTTTGCAGAACAATGATTTCTGGAATAATCAAATAGAACAAATATTTGTCCATCCTGATGGGGATGTTGAATTGATACCGCGGGTAGGGAATCACCGGATTATATTAGGCTCATTTGATGGCTTCCGGGAGAAATTGGATAATTTAAGGCTATTCTATGAACAGGCGATTCCAAAAGTCGGTTGGGAAAAGTATAGCATTATTAATTTAAAATATAAGAATCAGATTGTTTGTACTAAAAGATAAGGGATATGGCTAATACGGATTTTATCGCAGCTATTGATTTAGGTACGTCTCACATGGCTGGAATGGTGGGGACAAGAACTCCTTCCGGCGTATTGTCTATTTTGGCTTCTGATGTCGAGAAGACGGATAGATCTATGCGTAGAGGATGTGTGTATAATGGCGAGGAGGTCGCTTATCACGTTAATGCGCTTGTCCGTAAATTGGAAAATAAACTTGGCGATTCGAAAATTGACAAAATATATATTGGGGTAGGAGGCTTTTCTCTCCGTTCTGTAGATCATACGGTCACAAGAACGTTTGGAGCAGAGAGAGAGATCACAGAAGATCTCCTGCTGAACATGGAAAAGGAATGTCGGAATTATCACCCGGCAGGACTGGAGGTATTCGATATAGTTTCTCCGGTTTATTGCTTGGATGGACGTGTTGAAAGAGACCCGGTAGGGACGACTTGCTCACGGATTGATGCCAGATATAAGTTGATTGTCGGTCGTCCAGTCATGTACAGTTCGTTGAAGAAGATGACAGACCGTATCAATTGCAAGGTCCCGCAGATTTTAGTCTCTCCGATTGCTTTGGCCAACTTTGTATTGACGGATGCTGAACGCCAACAGGGGTGTATATTGATTGATTTCGGTGCGGGGGTAACTTCTGTCAGTGCCTATCGGCGAAACCAGCTGCAGATGTTGTATGTTGTCCCCTTTGGTAGTCATCTGATTACCCGGGATATTGAATCAGGATTGGATGTCCCCGAATCTGAGGCTGAACGTTTGAAACGTGTTCATGGAACGGCTCTCCCGAATAAAGAGGAACAGCAGTTGCCCATTGACATCAACCGTATGAATGGAATGGCTACCATCAAACAAGCCGATTTGGATGAGATTGTAGAAGCTCGTGTGCGTGAGATTCTCGAAAATGTCTATGCTCGTGTGCTTGATGCGAATATTCTGAAAGAAGGTTCTTATACGGTGGTTATTGCCGGTTCCGGGGCTATGTTGAAAGATTTGCGGGAGGCGGTTAAAATGCGGTTCAAGATGGATGTCCGTATTGCTTCTGTACGTCGGGATTTGGTAATGGGGAACGATATGATTGCCAATAATCCGGAGTATATGCTGGCAGCATCCTTATTGCTTCTGTGTCGTGAGAATTGTGCAAAACAACCAGAGAAAGTGGTTCCTCCTGCTCGTCCTAAATCGCCCTCTGTAGAAATAAATATAGGGGTAGGAAAAGAGCCTGAACGCCCGATTGAAACAGAACAAAATCCGGGAGAATCAAAAGGTGAAAGTACGAAAGGAACCGATCCGGAAAATAAACCTCAAGGAGGAGACGATGGAGGAAAGCGTGGTAAAGGTTGGTGGATTAAAGATCTTTTTACCAATACAATCGGCACTTCAATCAAAGAAGTGAGCAAAGAGTTCAAAATTAAAGATAATGATTATTGATAATACAACATATCATGGATAACGAGATACTATCATTCGGTACACCATCCGATTCGAGGGCCTTGATTAAGGTTATCGGTGTGGGCGGCGGCGGCGGCAATGCTGTTACAAACATGTACAACGAAGGAATCAAGGATGTTTCTTTTGTCTTGTGCAATACGGATAATCAGGCTCTGGAGAAGTCTAATGTGCCTAACAAACTGTTGCTCGGACGGACTACTACGGGTGGTTTGGGCTCGGGTAATGTTCCGGAAAAGGGCGAGAAGGCGGCTTTGGAAAGTGAAGCTGAAATCCGTTCGATGCTGGACGACGGAACAAAGATGACCTTTATTACGGCCGGGATGGGAGGAGGTACCGGTACCGGTGCTGGTCCGATAGTGGCCAAAATATCGAAGGATATGGGGATCCTGACTGTAGGTATCGTAACGATTCCGTTCTTATTCGAAGGGCGTCCGAAGATAGTGAAAGCCGTAAAAGGGGTTCGTCGGATGGCCGAGAATGTTGATTCTCTCCTTGTCATCAATAATGAACGTTTGCGGATGTTGTATTCCGAGGCGCGTACCACAGTGCCTGATGCTTATCGGAAGGCTGACGAAACGCTGACAATTGCAGCCAGGAGCATTGCGGAGATTATCACGACCAATTTGGAGCAGAATGTCGATTTTGCCGATGTCGATTTTACCATGCGGAATAGCGGCGTAGGATTGATTAGCGTGGGATATGGCGAAGGTGAAGGACGTTTGCAACGGGCAATTGAAGATGCGGTAAACAGTACCTTGGTCAACGACGTGGAGAATATCTACAATGCTCAGCGTGTAGCTTTTGTGATTTATTACAGTCATGAGAATGCACTTCGTATTGATGAAATGGATGATATTCATAATTTCATGTTCCGGTTTAAGACGGAATATGAAGTCAAGTGGGGGCATGGTTATGATGATTCTTTAGGCGATCGAATCAAGATTACTATTTTGGTAACCGGGTTTGGTTTGGGCGATGTCTTGACCGACGACCAGCAGACCGAGCTTAGCGAAGAAGACCGGCAGAAGAGAGCGGAAGAAGATCTGGCCAAAAAGCAAGCCCGTGAAGAGGAAGATATATTGATTGACACCTATTATGGATCGTATGGGCCTCGTTTCCGCCCACGCATTGAACCGGTGGTTCTTTCTGCCCGCGAATTGGAAGATGATGATGATTCCTTAGTCCGTCTGCTTGAAAATACGCCAGCTTATAAACGTGACAGCAAGGAAGTTGCACGGTTGCGTAATGCTACGAATGCTTCTTTGACTAAGGATAAGGACCGGGGCGGTAATTCTGCCGGGACAGTGATTAGTTTTACCTAAAAATAAGAAATATGGATTTATTTAGTCAGGTCAGCGAAGACATTAAAAACGCAATGAAGGCGAAAGACAAAGTAGCCCTCGAAACATTGAGAAACGTAAAGAAGGTATTCCTTGAGGCTAAAACAGCTCCGGGAGCTAATGATACATTGACTGATGCAGATGCTTTGAAGCTCATTCAGAAACTGGTAAAACAGGGGAAGGATTCAGCTGCTATTTATGTTCAGCAAGGACGTCAGGACCTTG
This sequence comes from uncultured Parabacteroides sp., assembly GCA_944326775.1. Classification (GTDB taxonomy): domain Bacteria; phylum Bacteroidota; class Bacteroidia; order Bacteroidales; family Tannerellaceae; genus Parabacteroides. Next base: position 40,340 of record CALVFH010000001.1, on the reverse strand, counting down.
CCGATGGTGAATTGGCGCAGGTTACTGTTCTTGAAAAGTATTTGCCTAAGCAGATGACGGCTGAGGAACTGGAGGCGGAATTGAAGAAAATTATCGAGCAGGTTGGTGCTTCCAGTCCGAAAGATATGGGTAAGGTAATGGGGGTTGCTTCGAAAGCCCTTGCCGGACGTGCCGAAGGTCGTGCTATTTCTGAAACTGTCAAGAAACTTCTGAATTAATATAGGTCGAGAGTTGAGATTATGAGCCGGAAACTTCCCGGTTCGTAATCGGCAACTCGGAATGAGCTTTTTTATATGCTTCCTGTCTATTCCTTTTCTTCCCCTTATTTATTCGTGGCGATTTTTATACAGCTGTTAGTTTTTTATGGATGACCTACTATTATTAATGATATGAACTTTTTTACGAACATCGCCATCTCCCACCCCCCGCGCCGGTTTTCGTATGCAGATGCTTATTTGTTGATGGGCTCGTGCTTTGCCCAAAATATCGGCGAAACTATGGAAGCCAATCAATTTGATATTGACGTAAACCCTTTTGGTATCTTGTATAATCCGGCGTCTATAGCTTCGGCTCTTCGGCAGATAGTTGTTGGCAAGCCGTATGGTGAGGCCGATTTATTCTTGTGGAACGGGCTGTGGCATAGCTGGATGCATCATGGAGGGTTTTCGTCGGCATCGAAAGGAACTTGTCTGGCGAATATCAATGCTCGGTTAGTGAGGGCCTCTGCGCGTATGGACCGGTTGACTTGTCTGGTCGTTACTTGGGGGACAGCTTATGCCTATCGACTTCGGCAGACAGGACAGGTCGTGTCTAATTGTCATAAGGTGCCTGAGCGGGAGTTCGTGCGTGAACGTCTTTCCGTAGCCTCTATTGTGGAAGACTGGACTTTGCTGTTGGACAATCTTTTTTCCCGTAATCCACAGCTGTCGTTAATCTTGACAGTTAGTCCTATCCGCCATTGGAAAGACGGGGCACATGGGAACCAGTTGAGCAAGGCAACCTTATTGCTGGCTATAGATCAGTTGCAGGAACGTTATCCCGAGCGTATCATTTATTTCCCGGCTTATGAGTTGATGATGGATGAATTGCGTGATTACCGGTTTTATGCTGGCGATATGCTCCATCCTTCGGAGCAGGCCGTCTCTTATATTTGGGAAACATTCTGTGAAAATTATCTGGCCTCGGAGACTTTAGAAGCTATGCAAGAATGGCAGAAGATACAAAAAGCCCTTTCACATAGGCCTCTGAATCCGGAAAGCGAGGCTTATAAGCAATTCCAGCATCAAACTATGTTAAAGAAGCAACGCTTTATGGAGAAATTTCCTTACTTTGGAGCCCAAACAGATAAAGGAGAATTGTGAGAGTGATGTAAAAGTAAGGCATAGCTCACAATTCGTCATTTAATTGTGTGTAATATGGAGTATCAGATACAAGAAGTCGCCCGGGCCATATCCGCCCGTCCAGCAGAATGGCATGATGCAGTTATCAGCATCTTGTTGACCGATAGCCGTCGCTTGTCATTTCCGGAAGCAAGTTTGTTTTTTGCTCTGAAAACAAAAACCAATGACGGGCATCGTTATATTAAAGACCTTTACAAATTGGGGGTGCGTAATTTTGTTGTCAGCGATGTCCTTCCTGAATTTTCCACCGTGCCGGATGCTAATTTTTTGATTGTGAAAGATACGCTTCGGGCCTTGCAGAAGTTGGTAGCCTTTCATCGGAAGCGCTTTCATATACCGGTTATCGGCATCACGGGAAGCAATGGGAAGACGATTGTTAAGGAATTCCTTTATCAGTTGCTCCGGGGGGAATTCAACATTGTCCGTTCTCCGCGGAGTTACAATTCGCAAATCGGTGTGCCTCTCTCGGTTTGGGAGATGAACGACCGCCACACTTTGGGCATTTTTGAAGCGGGTATCTCACAACCCGATGAGATGGAGCTGCTCCAGCCGATTATCGCTCCGACCGTGGGAGTTATTACCAGCATCGGCGAGGCTCATCAGGAAAATTTTGTGTCGATGGGGCAGAAATGCCGCGAGAAGTTACAGCTTTTTGCCGATAGCGAGGCGATTATTTACGATGGCGACAATACGCTGATTGCCGATGCGATGGAGGCTTCTTGTTTATCTCATAAGGCAATCGTTTGGAGCCGTACGGATACAGAAGCTCCGCTGTATATAGAATCGATTGAGAAGAAGGCGAACGAAACGGTCATCCATTGTGCCATGCTGGGGTTTGAGCGGGTTTATACCATCCCCTTTACTGATGATGCTTCTATCGAGAATGTTATCCATTGTATGGCTGTGATGCTTTATCTGAAACCGACCAGTGTGAACGATGTCGAGAAATTCCGGCATTTGGAACCGGTAGCGATGCGTTTGGAGGTAAAGGAAGGGATTAACGGCTGCCTTTTAATTAATGATACATACAATTCAGACATCAACTCTCTGGATATTGCGCTTGATTTCCAACAGAGCCGGAAAGTAGGCAAGCCAATGAAATCGACGCTGATTCTTTCAGATATCCTCCAGTCGGGTACATTGCCTAAATCGCTGTACCGCAAAGTGGCCGATTTGATAGAGCGCCGCAAGGTGAATCGTCTGATTGGTATCGGGAAGGACTTAAAGGAATTTGAAAATCTGTTTACTGTCAGGGAAAAGGAGTTCTATCAGACTACGGAAGAGCTTTTGGCTCAACCCATGCATCAGAAGTTCCGCAATGAACTGATTCTGATAAAAGGCTCCCGTCATTTCCATTTCGAACGGATTACCGAGCGTCTGGTCAAGAAAGTCCATGAGACGACGTTGGAAGTAAATCTGGATGCGATTGTTCATAATTTTAATTTCTATCGTTCGCGCCTGAAACCCACTACCAAAATGGTTTGCATGGTTAAAGCTTCGGCCTATGGAGCGGGTGCTTACGAACTGGCCAAGACCTTGCAGGAGCATCGGTGCGACTATCTGGCCGTTGCCGTAGCCGACGAAGGGGAAGAATTGCGCAATGCCGGGATAACGATTCCTATTATGGTGATGAACCCTGAGTTTGGGAGTTTCAACGTCTTGTTCGAAAATAACCTGGAACCGGAAGTGTATAGTTTCCGTTTGCTCGATGCGATTATTCACGAGACTGAGCGGCGGGGAATTATCTCTTATCCGATACATATAAAGGTGGATACCGGCATGCATCGCTTAGGTTTCCAACCCGCAGATATGCCTTTTGTCTGTGCCCGTCTGAAGCAACAAAGCGGCGTGGTGGTCCGTTCGGTATTTTCTCATTTGGCCGGTAGCGATTCTTCGGTGTTCGACGAGTTTACTCTGGAGCAAATCCGGAAATTCCAGTTGGCAGCTTCCGCTTTGGAAGAGGGGTTGGAATATAAGGTGATCAAGCATATTCTCAACACGGCGGGGATTGAGCGATTCCCGCAGTACCAGATGGATATGGTGCGTCTTGGCATCGGACTGTATGGGGTCAGTGCCTCGGGCTTGAATGGTTTGCGCAATGTGAGTACGCTGAAAACCACAATTCTTCAAATCCAGCAGGTGCCGAAGGGCGATTCCATCGGCTATGGTCGCCGGAGTTATGTGGACCGCGATTCACGGATTGCGATTATTCCTATCGGGTATGCCGACGGACTGAACCGCCATCTTAGCAATCGGGAGGGCGTTGTGCTGGTAAATGGGCAACGTTGTCCGATTATTGGAAATATCTGTATGGACGCCTGCATGGTCGATGTGACGGATATTCAGGCCGAGGAAGGCGATACGGTTGTTGTCTTCGGTGAGGGACTGGATGTGAATGAGCTCTCCGACCATCTCCGTACCATCCCTTACGAAATTCTGACCTCAGTTTCTCCGCGTGTCAAGCGTGTTTATTACCGGGAGTAACAGCGAGAGGCAATTCCGCCTTCAGCACCTTGGTTGCATAAATGGCGGATTTATCGTACTTTTGCGCCGATAAATAAAGTAATGATTAAAGTTATGGGACATAATTTATTGAAAGGCAAGAAAGGTATTATTTTCGGAGCATTGAACGACATGTCTATCGCCTGGAAGGTGGCGGAGCGTGCTGTGGATGAAGGGGCAACGATAACGTTGAGCAATACCCCGATGGCTGTACGCATGGGACAGATCGACGAGCTGGGGAAGAAGCTGAACGCAGAAATCATTCCCGCCGATGCTACGAGTGTAGATGATTTACAGCAAGTATTCTCCCGGTCGATGGAAATCCTGGGTGGTCCGGTCGATTTTGTCCTCCATTCTATCGGGATGAGTCCGAATGTCCGCAAGAAACGTACTTATGACGATCTGGATTACAATTTCCTTCAGAAGACGCTCGATATTTCCGCCATATCTTTCCATAAGATGTTGCAGGTAGCCAAGAAGATGGACGCGATTGCCGAATATGGTTCGGTCGTAGCTCTGAGTTATGTGGCTGCCCAGCGTACGTTCTTCGGATATAACGACATGGCCGATGCCAAGAGCCTGCTGGAATCGATAGCCCGCAGCTTCGGGTATATCTACGGACGCGAGAAGAATGTCCGGATTAATACCATCTCCCAGTCTCCTACGCCTACTACTGCCGGCAACGGTGTGAAAGGTATGGAACATCTGATGGATTTTGCCAATAAGATGAGCCCGTTAGGCAATGCAACGGCCGATGAATGTGCCGGCTATTGCGTCTTGATGTTCTCCGATTTCACCCGCAAGGTGACGATGCAGAACCTCTATCACGACGGCGGTTTCTCCAGCATGGGGATGAGCCTCCGTGCCATGAACCAATACAGCAAAGGCTTGGAGGAATATACCGACGAGAACGGACATATTATCTATGGATAAGTCGTAATTCGTAACGCTTAAGATGCTGATTAAACTCTATGAAGAAAATCCCAATCCCCGGGATGTTGCGAAGGTGGTTAATGCCTTGCGTGAAGGGGAGCTGATTGTCTATCCTACCGATACGGTGTATGCGATAGGCTGCGATGCGCTGAATGTCCGGGCGGTGGAACGTATTTGCCGGATAAAGGGGGTGAATCCTCAGAAAAGCAATCTGTCCATTATTTGTTCCGGTTTGTCCAACCTGAGCGAATATGCCAAGGTCAGCAATGCCGCTTTTAAACTGATGAAGAAAAACTTGCCCGGGCCTTTCACGTTTATCCTGCCGACCAGCAGCGAACTTCCGAAAATATACAAGAACCGGAAAGAAGTGGGGATTCGCGTGCCCGACAATAAGATTGTCCGCACATTGGTGGAAGAACTGGGAAACCCCTTGCTTACCATGTCGGTTCACGATGAGGATGACGAGCTGATAGAATATTCTACGGACCCGGAATTGATTCAGGAGAAATTCGCCAACCAGGTCCCTGTCGTGATTGACGGGGGAATGGGTGGTATCGAGCCATCTACCGTGGTCGATTGCACTACCGACGAGTTTGAGATTATCCGTCAGGGAAAAGGTGAACTTAATTTATAAATCATAAATGATAACAGACATGAAGAATTTGTTTTATCTTGCCTTGAGTGTCCTGTTGGTTTGCAGTTGCTCAGGCAAAAAAGCACAGACAGCTACAGCCGAGGCCGAAGCTGCTCCTCAGAAAACCCAGATTGAATGGGCTACGTTCAATATCCGTATGGATACCGATGCCGACGGCCAGAACAGTTGGTCGCACCGGAAAGACAGCGTCTGCAAGTTTATCCGCGACAAGCAGATCGACATTGTGGGCATGCAGGAAGTCTTGCATCATCAGTTGGAAGATTTGAAAGCCGGTCTGCCGGGTTATGCGGCTATCGGCGTAGGGCGTGAGGACGGAAAAACGAAAGGGGAATATTCCGCCATCCTTTACCGTACCGACAAGTTCGATGTGCTGGCCAGCAACACTTTCTGGCTTTCCCAGTATCCCGACAGCGTGGGCTTTATCGGTTGGGACGGTGCTTGCACGCGCGTGGCTACCTGGGCTAAGTTCAAAGACAAGGCTACGGGAAAGATTTTTATGGGAGTCAATACGCATTTCGACCATGTAGGGGTAGAGGCTCGCAAGAACGGGGCTTTGCTGATTATCGACAGCATCAAGACGATTGTGGGCGACCAGCCGGCTGTCTTGACGGGCGATTTCAACGTGGCGGACGATTCAGAGGCCTACCGGACTTTGACTACCAACGCTTTCGTTCTGAAAGATGCGCACAAGATTGCCGAGGTAACCGCAGGCCCCGCCTATACGTTCCATGATTACGGCCGTCAGCCCGTAGAAGAACGTCATAAAATCGATTTCATCTTCGTTACTCCGCAAATCCATGTGCTGCGTTCGGAAATAGCCCAGGAACCTGCCGGCCCGACGGGGTATCTGAGCGACCATAATCCTCAGGTGGTCCAGCTGGAATTTTAAAGAGTGAGGGGATATAAAAAAGAAAACGGCGGAGCGTCTCGCTTGGCCGTTTCTACATTTAACCGTTTTAAACAAAAAGAAAAAGTTAGTTAAGGCTTTTCATAAACCCTTGCATCACATTTGTTCTGTGATTGTTGCAAAGGTAGAAATATTCTTTGAAAAAAAAGTGGCTTTTCTTGTTTTTTTCTGTCTCTTTTTCCTTATTTTGTCATCCAATTAATACTTGCATTATGAAAAGAAAGGTCATTTTTTTGTTTATGCTGGCTCTCACGGGCCTTGTCGCCTATGCGCAACAGTCGTTGTGGGGCGGACAGAACATCGTGTCGCCGGAGATTCATCCGGATAATACCGTGACATTCCGTTTTTATGCGCCCAAAGCGGTGAAGGTTCAGGTGAGCGGGGATTTCCTGCCCTCGCAGAAAGTGGATACCCCTTTCGGGAAAGCCGATGTGCCCGGAGCTGCCGATTTGAAAGAAGGGAAAGACGGCGTGTGGGAATATACGACTCCCGAACCGCTGCCTTCGGAATTGTATAACTATTCGTTCCTGGTTGACGGACTGAAAGTTACCGACCCGAACAATATCTATGTCAGCCGCGATGTGGCTTCGGTCTTCAATATCTTCATCATCAAGGGCAATCCCGGCGATTTGTATAGTGTGAACAAAGTGGCCCATGGGACGGTCAGCAAGCGTTGGTACCATAGCGACGCCTTGGGCTACGACCGGCGACTGACGGTTTATACCCCGGCGGGCTACGAGACCAACGGCAAGCGTTACCCCGTGCTCTACCTCTTGCATGGCATGGGTGGCGACGAAGAAGCGTGGGTTACCCTGGGCCGTGCCGTCCAGATTCTCGACAACCTGATTGCGCAGGGAAAAGCCAAACCCATGATTGTCGTGATGCCTAACGGGAATGTCGATCAGGAAGCCGCTCCCGGCGAATCATCCTTGGGGCTTTACAAGCCGACCATGCAGCTCCCGCGTACGATGGAGGGCACCATGGAAACAACCTTCCCCGAAATCATCAAGTTTGTGGAAAAGAACTACCGGGTAGAGAAAAAGAAGTCCGCCCGCGCCATTGCCGGCCTTTCGATGGGTGGTTTTCACTCGATGCACATCTCAAAAGCTTATCCCGACATGTTCGACTACATCGGTCTGTTCTCGGCCGCCATTCTCCCGAACAAAGAGGTGGAATCGCCCATCTATGCAGACTTGGAAGGTAAGTTGAAGACGCAGTTTGCCAAAGCTCCGAAACTCTACTGGATTGCCATCGGGAAAACCGATTTCCTCTACAAGGCGAACCAGGAATACCGGGAAATGCTCGACAAGAACCATTACCCGTATGTTTACCGCGAGACCGACGGCGGCCATATCTGGCGCAACTGGAGAATCTATCTCTCCGAGTTTGTCCCGCAACTTTTTCAATAGGAAATTAGGAAACTCGTGACGGTGTGCCTGTAAGGCATGTCGTCGGAGAACCATAACAAGACGAGGATGTACCTTTTTGGGATACACCCTCGTTCTTTTTTAAACAGAATTATTTATCTTAAAGCGTTGTCCATTCCTTCGGCAGCTTTCTTGCCATCGCCCATCGCGAGGATTACGGTAGCACCGCCACGGACAATGTCGCCACCGGCATAGACGTCGGGCAGGGCGGAACGGCGGGAGGCTTCATCGACCACGATGGTTCCTTTCTTGCTGATCTCAAGTCCCTTGAACGCACGGGGTATCAGCGGATTCGGCGACACGCCCACGCTGACAATCACCTCATCGACATCTACCGTCTCGATGGCACCTTCGACAGGCACGGGGCGACGGCGGCCTGAGGCATCGGGCTCACCCAGCTGCATCTTCTGGAGGCGCATCTGGCGGACACGTCCGCGCTCGTCGCCGAGATATTCAATCGGGTTGTGGAGGGTCAGGAACTCCACGCCCTCTTCCTTCGCATGTTTCACCTCTTCCACGCGGGCAGGCATTTCCTCTTCGCTGCGGCGGTAAACAATCATCGCACGCTGGGCACCCAGGCGGCGGGCCGTACGGACAGAATCCATCGCGGTGTTACCTCCTCCGATGACCGCCACGCGCTTGCCTTCCATCACCGGCGTATCGCTATCCGGGTCGGCTGCATCCATCAGGTTCACACGGGTAAGGTATTCGTTTGACGACATCACGCCGACGAGGTTTTCGCCCGGGATACCCATGAAGTTCGGCAGTCCCGCTCCGCTGGCTACAAAGATGCCGCGGAAGCCATCGTCGTGCAAATCATCATACGACAGCGTCTTGCCGATAATGCAGTTGGTCACGAAATGTACGCCCATCTTGCGCAGCCCGTCGATTTCCACATCTACGATTTGGTTCGGCAGGCGGAACTCCGGGATGCCATATTTCAACACGCCGCCAATCTCGTGCAGCGCTTCGAAGACCGTCACGTCGTATCCGCGCTTGGCCATTTCGCCGGCAAAAGACAAACCGGCCGGACCGGAACCGACTACGGCTACCTTGATGCCGTTTGCCGGAGCTACTTCGGGGACGGAGATGTGTCCGCTCTCGCGCTCGTAATCGGCAGCGAAACGCTCCAGGTAGCCGATGGCCACCGGCTCTTTCCCCATCTTCAGATGGATACACTGGCTCTCGCATTGCTTTTCCTGCGGGCAGACACGGCCGCACACGGCAGGCAGGGCACTTGTCTCTTTCAGGATGCGGGCTGCTTCGAGAAATTCGCCCCGTTCGATATTCTTGATAAAGGAAGGAATCTGGATTCCTACCGGGCAACCCTGCATGCACGTCGGCTTGGGGCAGTCCAGGCAACGCTGCGCCTCACGCCGGGCCTGTTCGGCCGTCAGTCCGAGGTTCACCTCTTCGCGGCGCGTATGGCTGCGGTATTCCGGGTCCAGCTCGTTCATCTTCACGCGCGGGATTTCCGTACGCTCCTTGTTCTTCATCTGCTTGCGGAGTTCTTCGCGCCACGGCTCGGCCCTACGCGAAGCAATCAGTTGTTCTTGTTCTGTCATAGTCTTCTTTCCCTCCTTATTTATAAGCGCTCAGGCGCATCAGCAACTCATCGAAATCAACCTGGTGGGCATCAAACTCTGGTCCATCCACGCAGACAAAACGGGTCTTCCCGCCCACGGTAATCCGGCAGGCGCCGCACATTCCGGTACCATCGACCATAATCGTGTTCAGCGAAGCGACGGTCGGGATGTTGTACTTCTTCGTCAGGGCGGCCACAAACTTCATCATGATGGCCGGACCGATAGTTACGCACAAATCCACATGCTCCCGTTTGATAACTTCTTCCACCCCGTCGGTCACCAGGCCTTTTTGGCCATACGAACCGTCGTCGGTCATGATAATCACCTCGTCGGCATTGGCACGCATCTGGTCTTCCAGGATAATCAAATCTTTCGTCCGGGCAGCCAGGACCACCACCACGCGGTTGCCCGCCTTATGGAAGCCCTCGACGATAGGCAACAGCGGAGCCACGCCCACGCCGCCTCCGGCACATACCACCGTCCCGACTTTCTCGATATGCGTAGCCTGTCCGAGCGGGCCTACCAGGTCGGTAATATAATCGCCCACGTTCAGCTCGCAGATTTTGCGGGAAGAAGCTCCCACCGCCTGAATCACCAGCGTAATTGTCCCTTTCTGCGTATCAGCCCCGGCGATGGTCAGCGGGATGCGCTCGCCCTTTTCGCCGACACGGACAATCACGAAATGTCCCGGCTTCCGCGAGCGGGCTATCAGCGGCGCTTCCACCTCCAGCTTCACCACATTGGCCGAGAAATGTTCTTTACTTACAATCTTATTCATTTATAATCGCTTTATAATCGTTATTCAAACAAATCGTCCTCACGTACCAGCATCAGGATGGCCGAGTGAGGAACGATTACATATTTCTCGTTATTGAAAGAAATCTCGAAGGTCGAGCTTTGGAGATATACTGCCAGGTCGCCTACTTTTGCCTGCAGCGGGATGTAGCGCACTTCGGTATCTTCCGGACGCTCCCACACTTCCCGGTCTTCATGTTCGGCGGGGATGGCATAGCCGGGCCCCACTTTCAGCACATATCCGCACAAAATCCGTTCTTTCTCTTGCACCGTAGGCGGTAAATACAAGCCCGTTTTGGTTTGGCTCTGCGGGCTTTTGGGTTTGATAAGTACTTTGTCCCCAATCAACAGGAACTTATTGATGTCTTTCTGGTCTATCGGTAATTGCATATTTTTAATCGCTATACATTATATGGACAGCAAAAATAAGCATATTTCTTGAGTTACGGGGCTTTTTTCAAATGCTTCTTCCTTTAAATATACGCGATAAGGCTCCGGGCCAGAGGTAGCCTATGAACGAAATGCGGTTGCTGTGGAAATTCGGCATGACCGTCACGCGGCACTCGTTCGACCCTTCGGTCAGGCGGATTACCACGTTGGCCGACACGGCAATTCCCTGTACCATCATTTCATACATCATGTTGCCCTGCCGGTCCTGCTTTTGTTCTATCCGCGTAATTGTCCCGTCAACGGTGATGCCGCCCAAGCCATTCACGCCCGACACGGGGATGTTGAACGAGAGCTGGATAGTCGCCTCATTGCCTTGGAGCGACACGAAGTTGGTCGAGGAATTGACATAGACAAACCGGCCTGAGCGGAACTCCACCTTCTCGGCCTCCACCACGAAGTCGCAGCTGTCCACCGCCTGTTTGGCCATCTCGAACAAGCGCCTGCCTTCGGCTTCTTCGGCTTTCTTTTTCGCTTCTTTCTCGGCTTTCCGGGCGGCCCGTTCCTGCTGGCGCAATTCCCGTTTCGAGAGTGGCTTCCCGTCGCTTCCCTCATCAGATTGCGCATACCCCGACGCCGTTCCTATCAGGACAGCCATCAGGATGACAAATAATCTTTTCATGTTTATTCCCTTTCATAAATTACACTATTAGAACAGCCGGACGGCGGAAATGGTTCCGGAGCACCCCGCCATGTGCGGCAGCAGAAAAATATTCTTTTTAAAAAAAAGTGGCAGAAAGTTGTGCATGTGCCAATCTTTTTCTAATTTTACGCCGTGGAAAAACAAAAAGCGAGAATCATTTTTTTCAAATGAATATAAGCAATTATAGAAGCTAATGTCAAAACTGAAAGACAACATTAGCATAACAAATAACAATTAGTTAAGACAGGGATGGGCCGGGAGGTTCGTCCCTTTCTTTTTCTTCCCTTTCACCCTTTTCTTCTTGCGCAACTGTTTGTGCGGCCGTCTCGCAAGGCTGTGCGGGTGGTTCCTCTTCGGGGAGGTCGGCCAGCAGCAGCTTGGTAAAAGTCTCTGCCGGAACATCCAGCTTGGAAAAGGCAAACATCTTCCTTCCCAGGTCTTTCAGGGAAGCGCCGATATGATAGACTGCCGTATCGTCGATAATCAGGAAACGGTCGTGGCTGTCGCGGCAGGTTTTCACCTCGACGCGGGGATATTGCCGGTTGAAACGTTTCAGGTCGAGCCTCAGCTGGGGGGAAACTGAGCGTGTGTAGATAGCTGCTTCCACCTCGGCATTCCGCTTACTGAGCATCAGCAGGACCGACTCGTCCACAAAGTTGTCAATCAGCAAGATTGATTTCCGGGCAGTCTTGATCAGATCGACCGCAAACTTATAAGCATCGAAAATCTGGCCATTATAGAAAATCCCCTCGATGGGCGGCAGCGAGGTGCGGACGAAGAAGTCGATGTGGTTGTTGATTTTCTGCAGTTCGTTGTCGTAGATGCGGACCTGCTTGTTGAACTTCTCCTCCAGGTGTTCCATGCGCTGCGTGAGGGTGTAGCCTTTCAACAGATAATATTTGAGGACGCGGTTGGCCCATTGGCGGAAGAGGATCCCCCTTTTGCTGTTCACGCGAAAACCGATGGAGATAATGGCATCCAGGTTGTAGTGCGTGAGTTTGCGGGAAACACGGCGGTTCCCTTCGAGCCGAACTGTTCGAAAATCCCGAACAGTTGCGCTCTCCTCCAACTCTTTTTGCTCGTAAATATTCTTGATGTGTTCACTGATGTTGGCTTTGCTGGACTGAAATAGCGTGACCAGTTGTGCTTGTGTTAACCAAACGGTTTCATCTTCCAATCGTACTTCCAGCTTAACGGTCTCATCCGGCTGGTATAAAATAATCTCCCCCTGATTCTCCATAGTGCTAATTTTAAAAGTTCCATACAAAATTAACGAAAAGGAGAGAGATTTAAAAACACATGGCATTCCTTGAAAAATACTTACCTTTGCAAAAGAAAAAGAATACAGTTATGACAAATATGACAAAAGATATTACTCCGGAAATGATAACGGCCGATTTGCGCTACCTGCAACTGCTCTCGCGCAGCTTTCCGACAATTGCCGACGCGAGCACGGAAATTATCAACCTGGAAGCGATCCTGAACTTGCCGAAAGGAACGGAGCATTTTCTGAGTGACGTGCATGGCGAATATGAAGCGTTCATCCATGTGCTGCGGAATGCGTCGGGAGCCATCAAGCGCAAGGTGAACGAAATCTTCAGTACTACGCTCCGTGAAAGCGAAAAGAAAGAGCTGTGTACGCTGATTTATTATCCCGAAGCCAAGCTGGAGCTGGTGAAGGCAAAAGAAAAGGAGATAGACGACTGGTATATGATTCGGCTGAACCAGCTGGTGCGCGTGTGCCGCAACGTCTCGTCAAAATATACCCGCTCGAAAGTGCGGAAAGCGTTGCCGAGGGAGTTTTCCTACATCATTCAGGAGCTGCTGCACGAATCGTCGATGGAACCGAACAAATCGGCTTATGTCGATAAAATCATTAACACCATCATCTCGACCGGGCGGGCTGACGAGTTTATCATTGCCATCTGCAACCTGATTCAGCGGCTGACCATCGACCAGCTGCACGTTATCGGCGACATCTACGACCGCGGGCCGGGGGCGCACATCATCATGGACACGCTTTGCGACTACCATAGCTTCGACATCCAGTGGGGCAATCACGACATTCTCTGGATGGGAGCCGCTGCCGGCAATATGGGGAGCCTTGCCAACGTCATCCGCATGTGTCTGCGCTACGGGAACCTGGCTACCTTGGAAGACGGCTACGGGATTAACCTGTTGCCCTTGGCTACCTTTGCCATGGAGACTTATGCCAACGACCCCTGCGAACTGTTCCTGCCCAAGACCGACGCCTCGGACGGACGATTCGACGAGAAGACTATCCGCCTGATTTCGCAAATGCAGAAAGCCATAACGGTCATCCAGTTTAAGCTCGAAGGGGAAATTATCCGTCGCCGGCCGGAGTTCAAGATGGACGACCGCCTGCTGCTCCACCGCATGGACCTGAAGAAAGGGACTATCCGCCTTGCCGACGGGAAAGAATACCCGTTGCGCGACACGTTCTGGCCTACCCTCGACCCGAAAGATCCTTACCGCCTCTCCATCGACGAAGAAGACCTGATGCAGCGGATGCTCCATTCGTTCAAGAGCAGCGAGAAACTCCATAAGCATGTCCGCTGCCTTTTCCGCCACGGGAGCATGTACACGGTCTGCAATTCCAACCTGCTGTTCCATGCCTCGGTTCCTCTCAACGAAGACGGCACCTTGAAAGAGGTTTGTGTCGATGGTGCCTGCTACAAAGGGAAGGCGCTGCTCGACCGGGTTGACCAACTGGTGCGTACCGCCTACTTTGAAACGGAAGAAACACCCGAGCAACAGTTTGCGATGGACTATGTCTGGTACCTCTGGTGCGGGGCCGATTCACCACTCTTCGACAAGAGCCGGATGGCTACCTTCGAACGCTGCTTCATTGAAGACAAGGAAACCCATAAGGAAGAGAAAGGTTTCTACTATACCCTGCGGACGGAAGAACGTATCTGCGACATGCTCTTGGACGAATTTGGCGTGACGGGCGAACACCGCCACATCATCAACGGCCATGTCCCGGTCCGCTCTATCAAAGGTGAGAACCCCATCAAGGCCAACGGAAAGCTGCTGGTCATCGACGGCGGATTCTCCAAAGCCTACCATACCGAGACAGGCATTGCCGGCTATACGCTGGTCTATCATTCGCGCGGCTTCCAGCTGGTCCAGCACGAGCCTTTCGAATCGACCGCCAAAGCCATCGAAGAGGGACTGGACATCCGCTCGACGACCATTGTCGTGGAGCTCAGCTCGCACCGCCAGATGGTAAAAGATACCGACAAGGGAGCTGAATTGCAGATGCAGATACGCGACCTGGAAAAGCTGCTCTATGCCTACCGCAACGGTTTTATCCAGGAACGCGAACGTGAACCAAGATATTACTACAGAGGCTAACGATGAAGAACGAAATCACTTGGAAGCTGGAGCACGAGAATATTGGCCGGCTCCTGCTTTTCTATGCGATTCCCGCTGTTATCGGGACAATGGTCAATGCCTTGTACAACATTGTGGACCGTGTATTTATCGGACAAGGGGTAGGTCCGCTGGCCATATCGGGGCTGACGCTGACTTTCCCTATCCTGCTTTTCCTCCAAGCTTTCGGCATGCTGGTAGGAGCTGGTGCTGCCACCCACATCTCCATTTGTCTGGGGCGAAAAGACATCCCGCAGGCGGAACGGATTTTGGGAAATGCTCTGACACTGACCTTCCTCATTGCTGTCCTGACCATCACGCCCTGTATGCTCTTCATGGACCCGCTGCTGAAAGCCTTCGGGGGGAGCGAACAGACGATACCTTATGCCAAGGACTACCTGTATATTGTCGTGCCGGGAAACATCCTGGCTTCCCTGAGCTTTAGTTTCAACGCCGTCATGCGTGCCTCGGGCTATCCGAAGAAAGCCATGCTGACGATGCTGGCGGGAGCGGTCATGAACATTATTCTCGACCCGATTTTTATCTTTGTCTTTGATATGGGTATTCGGGGAGCAGCCATTGCTACCGTTATCTCGATGGCCGTCGGAGCCGCTTTGGTCATGGGGCACTTCCTGAGCCGGGACAGTCTCATTCATTTTCGGCGCGAATGTCTGAAGTTGGACCGTCGCATCATCTGGGCCATTATCGCTATCGGGATTTCTCCGTTCTCCATGCAGTTGGCGGGCAGCTTGGTGAATGTCGTCATGAACCATGCGCTGAAGACCTACGGAGGCGACCTTGCCATCGGTGCCTGCGGCATTATCACCAGTGTGGCCATGCTTGTCGTCATGCTGGTCATCGGGATAGCTCAGGGGATGCAACCCATCGTAGGCTTCAACTACGGAGCCGGACATCACGAGCGGGTGCAGCAGACCCTCTACAAAGTCATCAAGCTATCGACCGTTATCACCGGTATCGGCTTCCTGCTCAGCTTCTTCTGTCCGGAACTTATCGTCAAGGGATTCACCAACGACGAGGAGCTGACCCGTATCGCCGCCAACGGACTGCGCCTGAATCTGCTGGCCTTCCTGGTCGTGGGCTCGCAACTGGCCATCAGCCAATTTTTCCAAAGTATCGGTATTGCCTGGAAAGCCATGTTCCTGAGCCTTAGCCGCCAGTGTATCTTTCTGATTCCCGCTACCCTCCTGATGCCTCTGGCCTTCGGATTAGACGGGGTTTGGCTGGCCGGACCATTCTCCGATTTTCTGGCTGCCGTAGTTGCCTGGATATTTCTCTGGAAACATGTGGCCAAATTGAAATCGAGATAAAAGTGGGAGCTGATTCCTCATCTGTATTTGCATTTGTAGATGTCAGGAAAAATTCCGAATATTGCACGTCTTTTAAAATGAACTCCAATGAAACGAATTATCATAGCCATCGACGGACATTCATCGAGCGGGAAAAGCACGATGGCCAAAGACTTGGCTAAAGAAATCGGGTATATCTACATCGATACGGGCGCTATGTACCGTGCCGTCACTCTTTATGCCTTGCAACATGGCTACTTTTCCGGCGAGACCATCAAGGAAGATGCCCTTCGCCAGGCTCTCCCGTCAATCCATATTGCGTTCCGACTGAACCCACAAACCGGACGCCCCGATACTTATCTGAACGGCGTGAACGTTGAGCGCGACATCCGCAGCATGGAAGTCTCCGACAAAGTCAGTCTGGTCGCTGCCCTGAAATTTGTCCGCCAGGCCATGGTTGCCCAACAACAGGAGATGGGGAAAGCCAAAGGGATTGTCATGGACGGACGCGACATTGGCACTACCGTCTTCCCTGATGCCGAACTGAAGCTTTTCGTCACGGCTTCACCCGAAGTTCGTGCCCGCCGCCGCTTGGACGAGTTGAAAGCCAAAGGAGAGAACACCACCTACGAAGAGGTTCTGGCAAATGTCAAGAAACGGGATTATATCGATTCGACCCGCCAGGAAAGTCCGCTCCGGAAAGCTCCTGACGCCATTGTGCTCGACAACTCGGAGATGACCATTGCCGAGCAGAAAGCCTGGCTGCTGGAAATAGTCCGCCAACGCATACAAGATATACAGGTATGAAGATAGAAGTAGAAATAGACGGAGGTTCGGGCTTCTGCTTCGGTGTCGTTACCGCCATCGGGAGTGCTGAACGCGAACTGAAATCGACCGATACCCTCTATTGCCTGGGTGACATCGTTCACAACAGCCTGGAAGTAGAGCGGCTTGAAGCGATGGGTTTGCGGACGATCGACCACGAGGAGTTTGCCCGTCTGCGTAACCAGAAAGTGCTGCTGCGTGCTCACGGTGAACCGCCCTCGACTTACGAAACGGCGCGGCGCAACCAGATTACGATTGTCGATGCGACCTGCCCTGTCGTTCTCCAGCTGCAAAAGAAAATCCATCGTTGCTACGTGGAATCCCGCGACAAGGGAACGCAGATCGTAATTTACGGGAAAAAAGGTCATGCCGAGGTAAACGGACTGGTAGGTCAGACGGACGGACAGGCTATCGTCGTAGAAAGTGTGGCCGATGCCGACAAACTGGATTTTACCCGCCCAATCGCTCTGTTCTCGCAAACGACCAAATCGCTTGATGGCTTTCGCCACGTAGTTGAAACGATCAGAAGCCGGATAGCCGAGGGAACCGAGTTCCAATATTTCGACACCATCTGCCGCCAGGTAGCCAACCGCCTGCCCAACATCCAGAAGTTTGCCTCGACACACGATTTTGTTTATTTCGTAGCCGGCAAGAAAAGTTCGAACGGCAAGATGCTTTTCGAGGAATGCCGGAAAGCCAACCCCAACAGCCGATTCATCTCAGACGCCAAAGAGATTCACGACCCGCTGCCGGAAGGGGTGCGGAAAGTAGGCGTATGCGGAGCAACCTCCACCCCCAAATGGCTGATGGAAGAGGTGGCTGCCCGCGTGCAGGAACTCAATGCCGGGAGAAATTAATTTTCTATGAAATTCCTTATGGAATAGGGCTTCTTTCAGATTTACTTTGTACTTTTGTCCTGTTAATTTAAAACTTTAGAAATATGCCAATTAATTGTGTCGGAATATTGACATCCGGAGGTGACGCCCCGGGAATGAACGCGGCGATTCGTGCCGTGACGCGTTCGGCTATCTACAACGGCTTACGCGTGAAGGGTATCTATCGCGGATATAAAGGTATGATTACTGATGAGATTGTGGAGTTCAAGACTCAAAACGTCAGCAATATCATCCAGCGCGGTGGCACGATTCTGAAAACCGCCCGGTGCGCAGAATTCAAAACTCCCGAAGGCCGCAAACAGGCTTACGACAAATTAGTAGAGCACGGCATCGATGCGCTGGTCGTAATCGGTGGCGATGGCTCATTGACGGGTGCAAGAATTTTTGCAGAAGAATATAACCTGCCGATTGTTGGTCTGCCCGGAACGATTGACAACGATCTGTTCGGCACAGACGTGACTATCGGATACGATACAGCTCTCAACACCATCATGGAATGTGTGGATAAAATCCGCGACACGGCGACCTCCCACGAGCGTCTGTTCTTTATAGAGGTGATGGGGCGCGATGCCGGCTTCCTGGCTCTGAACGGTGCGATTGCCTCGGGTGCTGAAGCGGCTATTATTCCGGAAATCTCTTTGGAGAAAGATCAACTGGCTGAAATGATTGAAACAGGCTTCCGGAAGTCTAAGAACAGCAGTATTGTGCTGGTGGCTGAAAGCGACGTGACGGGCGGCGCCATGGGCGTGGCTGAACGGGTGAAGAAAGAATATCCGCAGTTTGATGTACGCGTGTCTATCCTTGGGCACTTGCAGCGTGGCGGTTCTCCCTCGGCTCAGGACCGTATCCTGGCTACGCGTATGGGTGTGGCTGCTATCGACGCCTTGCTCGACGGGCAGCGCAATGTGATGATTGGCGTCCAGAACGATCAGATTGTTAACGTGCCGTTCTCGAAAGCCATCAAGAACGACAAGCCCATCAATCGTGACTTGCTGAATGCTCTGCGCATCTCCTCGATTTAAGATTTTCCTCCTCAATACTCCATAAAAAAAGCCAGCTGATCGTGTAAAGTCAGTTGGCTTTTTTATATATGTCCTTTTATGTCTTACAGATTGCGGATCCAGATGTTCCGGAAAGCGACGGGGACGCCGTGGTCTTGCAGCAAGAGTGGCAGGCGGCCGTGTGCCTTATAGGTCGGGAAGCCGATGTAGGGGGTGGTTCCCTTCAGGATGTAGTTGTTCTGGACCAAGACACCGTTGAGGACGACGGTCACCATGGCGGGCGATTCCAAAACGCCGTCGGTGCCGAATTTCGGGGCCTTCCAATAGATGTCATATACCTGCCATTTCTCGGTGCCGGTGAAGACGTCGGCCAGCGGGGCTACTTGTTTGTAGATACTGCCCACCATGCCGTTGACGTAGGTCGGATTGTCCTGTCCGTCCAGTACCTGCACTTCGTAGATGCTCTGCAGGAAGATGCCGCTGTTGCCTTTCATCTGGAGCGTGTTGTTGGGACCTGGCTGCGGGGTCTTGAACTCGATGTGGAGCTGGCAGTCGCCGAAATATTCTTTCGTCTGGATTGGTCCCGAGCCCGGTTCTACGACGATGGCGCCGTCTTCAACCTTCCATTTGGCAGCGACCGGCTTTCCGTCTTTGACTGGAGAAACCCACTTCGAGAGGTCTTTGCCGTCGAAGAGGATGATGGCGTCAGATGGGGCGTCGCCCGGTTTTTCGGCCGGGATAACTTTCGGCGGTTTCGGTGAATACCATTCTGTACATTCGGGGGCAACGTGCCCGCCTTCCTGGGCGTTGGCGGCAAATGTGAAGCCGCAGATGGCGCCCGCTAAGAGAAGTAATTTGTTCATGATGCTTATATTTAATGTTAGAATGAAAAAATTTTCAGCCAAAGGTAGGGAAAACTTTGCAATCTGCAAGCACTGCGGGTGGCTTAATTGTATATCTTTTCCCGGACTTCTTCACCCGAGGAGAGGGCGTTGCCAATCAGTTCCACGTAATCGACGTTGATGGAGCTGTTCGGTTTCAGCTGCACATAGAGGGAGGTGAGCCGCGCTTCCACGCCGTTGATGCGGATGATGCCGACGTAATGCTCGCCGTCTTTGCGGATGGTGATTTCGCGCGATGGATAGGCGGAGAGCGTCACCTGGTAGGTATCGTCCTGCCCACCGACTACCTTGTAGCCGTAAGCCAGTTTCTTCTGGATAAAATTCAGTCCGTTGGTATGCCCCGGGCGGTCGGTCCGATTGAGCCAATAGACTTTGATGGGTGCTTCGGGGTCGAGCTCGCCACCTACGAGGTTCGCGTCATAGCAGACCAAGTTGCGGTTCAGGCTGCGGGCGATGTGAAAAAGGCGCTCGGGAGTGGGATAGGTGTCGTCTGGATTGGATGCCATGCTGGCAACCAGGCAGCAGAGGCTGAACAGAAGGGTGAAAAATAACTTGTTCATCATGTGAGGGCTTAATGGATTAAATTAAAAACCCCCCGCGACTCCTAAGAATCCACGGGGGGAACGTACTTATGGGAACTTATAATATTCGAGCGGAAGACGGGACTCGAACCCGCGACCCCGACCTTGGCAAGGTCGTGCTCTACCAACTGAGCTACTTCCGCAACAATTCTTTGTACTCGAAGCGGGACTTGAACCCGCACAGCTGCAATAGCCAAAGGATTTTAAGTCCTTCGTGTCTACCGATTCCACCATTCGAGCATCCATTCGCTTCAAGCGATGAGCGGAAGACGGGACTCGAACCCGCGACCCCGACCTTGGCAAGGTCGTGCTCTACCAACTGAGCTACTTCCGCATTGCTTTGCTTTCGAGTGGCGCCGAGCGCTTTCGGCCTCGATTGCGGTTGCAAAGGTACGTCATTTTTTGTAACCGCCAAATTTTTGCTATAGAAAATTAATAGCGGATATAAAGTTTTTCGCCTTGCTGGTCCACATAGTATTGCTTAAGCGTTTCTGTTGCCGGCCCTTCTACCGGGTTGCCAATACCGTTGAGCAGTTCATATTTGCTTCCACATTTGGGGCAGATGGCGTAAATCGCATCGGCATCGACTTCTACGCGGACGTTGGCTTGGTGTTCTACCGGGCAGGCTACGTCGAAAGCATAGTAGGCGTCGGTGCCTGTGCTGCTTAATCCGTGATAGACCAAAACTCCTCCGAAACCGGTTTTCTCGGTAGCTTGGTTGACATTGGCAGGTGTGTAAATCTTATAGGCTTGTATGGCTTTCAAGGCTCGGTCTTCGTAGGTCAAATCGAGTTCGAGGTAAACAGGCCAGTCGGGTACACTGCTATCGAAAGTGCTGTTGCAACTGAGCAAAACCAGCGTGAGGAGCGAGAAAAAGATACGTTTCATTGGGCTGTATTTAAGAGTTTTTGTTCTGCCTGGTTTGCCCGCTCGAAACCGAAGCCCTCGATAATGCGTTGCATCAGCAGGGCGATTTGCTCGGTGCAAAGGTTGCCGATGCTGCCTTCGTGGGTATGCGACACGGTTTTCTGCGGTACGAATTGCCCGGCTTCGATGCGGAGACCTACTTGTTTGTAGGCATCCCGGAACGGTACGCCTTCTAAGACCAAGCGGTTCACTTCTTCTACACTGAAGATGAGGGCGTATTTGTCGTCGTCGAGGATATGTTCGTTGACTTTTATTTCGCGGGCCATGTGCGTAACCATCCGCAGGCAATCGGCCAGTTCGTCGAATGCCGGGAGGAAGACTTCCTTGATAATCTGCAAGTCGCGGAAGTATCCTGATGGGAGGTTATTACATATCAGGGTGATTTGGTTGGGCAGTCCTTGTATCTTGTTGCATTTGGCGCGTGTCAGTTCAAAAACATCCGGGTTCTTCTTGTGCGGCATGATACTCGAACCGGTGGTGAACTGGTCGGGTAATTTGATGAATCCGAAGTTCTGGCTGTTGAAAAGGCAGGCGTCGAAAGCCAGCTTCGACAGCGTTCCGGCAATGCAGGCAAGGGCAAACGATACGGTGCGTTCCATCTTTCCGCGTCCCATCTGGGCATAGACTACATTATAGTCCATTGAGTCGAATCCCAAAAGGTCGGTCGTCATCTGCCGGTTGAGCGGGAACGAAGAACCATATCCGGCAGCCGAGCCTAACGGATTGCGGTTGCATACTTTGTACGCGGCTTGCATGACTTGAAGGTCGTCAACCAAGCTTTCGGCGTATGCTCCGAACCAAAGACCGAATGATGACGGCATAGCAATCTGCAGATGCGTATAGCCTGGCATTAAGATGTGTTTGTAGCGTTCGCTCTGTTCTTGCAAGACATGGAATAGATCGGTTGTCAGCGAAACCAGTCGTTGGATTTGTGCTCGGGTGAATAGTTTCAGGTCAACCAGCACCTGGTCGTTGCGTGAGCGGCCGCTATGGATCTTTTTCCCCATGTCGCCCAATTTGCGGGTCAGCATCAGTTCGACTTGCGAGTGAACATCTTCTATGCCATCTTCGATAACGAACTCGCCACGGTCGGCAATGGCATAGATATTCCGCAATTCCGCCAGCAGTGTTTTCAGTTCGGAAGCGGAGAGGAGGCCGATGCTTTCCAGCATGGTAATATGGGCCATCGATCCCAAAACATCATATTTAGCCAGATAAAGATCCATTTCCCGGTCTTTACCTACGGTGAACACATCTACTTCGTGGTCCACTTGTACGTTCTTTTCCCAAAGTTTCTGCGCCATGATTATGTATTTCTCAATAAGGTAAGGATGCCAATACCGTAGCAATTTTATCCAAAGCTTCTTGCAAGGGCTTTGACACCATTTGCTGAATGAAAGGATTAAGTTCTGCGCGGACGGTCAGTCTCATGCGGGTATCCATTTCGGCTACTTGCTTGAGCTGAATCCACAAGAGCAAAGGCACGGGCGATTTGGTCGTGGTGAACTTGATGGTCTTGTTTGGTTCGCGCTCTACAATCTGGAAGGTTATTTTGCCTACGGGATTGACAGCGAAACTGCAAGAATCGCTGTCAAACTCGAAGTTTTTTATTTTATCTTGAGGAATGCGGTCTTTTACTCGCTCCAAATTGGAAAGATCAGACAGCATCGCAAAGATACGGTCCTCGTTTTGTGGGATAGCTTTTATCTCACTAACAAATTCAGTCATTCAATTTTTCTAATATAGGTTTGTGTTTATTTGTTCGGATCCCAGGCAGCTGGGTCTTTTCTCCATTCCTGAAGTACTGCAATTTCTGATTCGTCGATATAATCGGTCCGCACAGCTTCTTCTACGACAGCATCGTAGTTGCTCAATGTTGTCAGGGTTACTTTTGCCTCTTTGAAAGCCTGTACAGCAACGGGGAATCCATAGGTGAAGATTGCAACCATGCCGATAACGTCGCAACCAAAGTTACGTACCGCTTGTACGGCTTTCAGACTGCTGCCACCGGTAGATACCAAGTCTTCTACAATGACTACTTTCGAACCCGGCTTCAATTCGCCTTCAATCAGATTCTCCAGACCGTGGTCTTTGGGAGTTGAACGGATATACACAAAAGGTAAACCCAATAAGTCGGCCACTAATGCTCCATGAGCAATAGCACCCGTTGCCACGCCGGCAATCGCATCTGCATTTTCATATTTTTCGCTGATGGTACGGGCAATTTCCAGCTTGATGAAATTACGGACTTCCGGATAGGATAATGTCTTACGATTGTCGTTGTAAATTGGGGACTTCCAACCCGATGCCCAAGTAAACGGATTGGCTGGTTGTAATTTAACCGCTTTAATTTTTAGTAATTTTTCTGCTACTAATCTTTCCAGTGTTTTCATAAAATCCTCAATATATTTATTGTCCTGCAAAAATAACGAAACTAAGGGATATAATCGGTATCTGCAAGGATTAATTTCGATTTATTATCAGACTCGGGCAAGAGCGAAAATGCTCACTTGTGTATCTGCTTGCTGCAAGAGTATTTCGGCACAATGGGTTAACGTCGAGCCGGTCGTGATGACATCGTCGATGAGCAGAATATGTTTACCGGCCGTATCTGGACGGGCCAGGCTGAATATCTCCGATGTATTCAGCCATCGCTCGGTTGCGGAATGCTTGGTCTGCGAGGTATTATTGTGAATACGGATCAGGCTTCGGGTGTCGATGGGGATATTCCAGACTTCTGAGAATCCGCGGGCTATCCATTCGGATTGGTTGTAGCCGCGTGAACGCATCCGGGCCGGATGGAGTGGTACGGGAACAATCACTTCCGCCTGTAGCAACGGGCTGTCGCTCTTTTTCAACTCTTCCGCCGCCATTTTCCCCAGCCAGTAACCTATCTTCGGCCGGTCATGGTATTTTAGTGCATGGATAAGACGTTGCACATGGTCTCCCTTCTTGTAGGTAAACAGCGCGTATGCTGATTTGATGCCGGGGAGGCCGATGAACAACTCTTCTGTCCGGTTCGGATGCTTATCGTCGTCCGTGCGGGAAAACTGGCTGGCACATTCGAAGCAGAACTCCTTTTCTTCTGCACCCAATCGCCGTCCGCAGATACAGCAAGGCTTCGGGAAGAACAACCGCAGCAGGTCAGTCCACAACGTCGTCATAATCATTCCCGTTAAATAAGTCGCGCAGGCATTTCCCCGCTAAGGAAGGTTCGAAACCGCGTCCGGCCGCGAAGCGAAGCAATTTGTAATAGCAGTCCCGTTCGTCTTTTCCTTTCGTCGTCTGTTTTTTTGCCTTTAAAAGCTGGAAGAGAATCTGTCTGTATTCCGTTTCATCGATATCCTGCAAGGCCGGTTCGCTTGCGGCAGCGGCGACACCTTTCTTTCTCAGTTCCGCTCCGATGCGGATGCGTCCCCATTTGTTGAAACGCAGTTTGTCGTTGACGAAAGAACGGCAGTAACGCGTTTCATTGATAAACCCCTCGTGTAGCAGGCGGGCTATAATCCGTTCGGCAGCCTCGGGAGAGAGTCCTGCCCGTTCTATTTTCTTCGCCACATCCTGGATGCAGCGTTCTGCTTCCGCGCAATAGCCGGCGGCCTTGCGGTACATTTCTGTTTCGCTGATTTCTTTCATAGTTGTTGTGCTTTTATCATTCGGTCTTTTCCGTAACTGTCTTTTTGGAGGCAGATGTTGCCTAATCCCTCTTCGGCAAGCATCGTTTGCATCTCCTTTCCGCATCGCTCGTTGATTTCAAAATAGAGCCATCCCTTGTTGCGCAGATGTTTCCGGGCAAACCGAGCGATGGCGCGATAGAACCGCAGCGGATCGTTATCGGGAACGAACAATGCCAAGGCCGGCTCATGTTCCAGCACATTTCGCTCCATGGTGACCCGCTCCTTTTCCAGAATATAAGGCGGATTACTTACGATGCAATCCAAGTCTGCCGGTAAATCTGCCCATTGGCTTTTGTCGAGGATGTCGGTTTTCTTCCATTCTACCGGGATACCCAGCTCCACTCCGTTGTTCCGGGCAATCCGGAGCGCGTCAGGAGAAACATCGACGCCCCAGACCTTTGCCGAAGTCCGGGATGCCGCCAGCGCCAAGGCAATGCAGCCGCTCCCCGTTCCTACATCCATCAACCGAAGCTCTCCGTCCGGTAAATCGCGGATAAGCCAGTCCACCAGCTCCTCCGTTTCCGGGCGCGGAATCAGGACACCGGGCGCCACCCGTATCCGCAAGCCATGGAAAAACGTTTCTCCCAAGATATATTGGACAGGTTCCCCTCCGGAAAGCCGGTCGAGCACGCCGTCCAGCCGTTTCCTCCCTTCTTCCGGCAAAGAAGACACGTCGTCGAGTAACAATCGGTGGAAAGGAACGTGGCAAACCTCGTCCGCCAGAATGCGCGACAATGCCTGGCGTTCGCGAGGCGGATAAACACCCGCCAGCCGCTTGTCAATATACGATTTCAACGATAGCATGTGGGCAAAGATAAAAAAAGCTTCCCGATTATCTCGGGAAGCCTTCTAAAAAAGGAGAGTTTGTTATAATGGAAAACTTGTTTTATCGGTTGGGAGTATCCCAGACTTTCGTTTGGTTGCACTGGAAGTCGATCCACTGGTCTCCGCACTTCGCTTTGAAGTCACCTTCCTCGAGTGTCCATTTCCCGTAATAATTTACGAACGCAAGGTCGCTCCCTTTAATCTTCAAAGTCACCGTCTTGGTCTCGCCCGGCTGGAGTTCGACCTTCGTGAAGTTGCGCAAGCGGATATTATCCGGTGTGCTGCTGGCTACCATATCCTTGGTAAAGAGAAGCACGCTTTCTTTGCCGGCTACCTTGCCCGTATTGGTTACATCGACCGTAAACGTCAGAACATCGTCGGCGTTAAAGGAAGTCTTGTCCACTTTCAGGTTGCTATATTTATAGGTAGTATAGCTCAAACCATAGCCGAACGGCCACTGAACATCCATAACCGCGTCGTAGTTGTAGTTTCCGCCCATCTGGCCCATGTTCTCGCACGGCTTATAGTCATACACCGTCAGCAGGTGCGGATATTTGGGATACGTGAACGGCATCTTGCCACTAAAGTTCGCGTCGCCCGCCAACAGATTCGCCAGCGCGTCGCCCCCGTAATTTCCAGGCAGCATCACGTTCACGATTGCCTTTGCCAGCGGCTCTATCGGGTTAATCAAGCGCGGGCGTCCCTGATTCAGAATCATGACAATCGGCTTTCCGGTCTTTGCCAGCTCTTCCACCAGTTTGCGCTGGTTTTCCGAGAGCGACAGGTCGGTCAGATTTCCCGGAGTTTCGCAGTATGAGTTCTCTCCGATGCATGCCACAATCACATCAGCCGAGGCAGCAGCCTTCACCGCCTTGTCAATTTCCGGGGCATTCTCTTCCCAATAGTGTACCACGAACGGATTGCCGGTTTTATAGGTAACCCCCGGTTCGTACGTCACATTAGAAGCTCCGAACTTGTTGGCCAGCGCCTCGTAGATGGTATTATAAGCCGTAGCAAGCTCGTCGGCACGGTCGCCCTGCCATGAATAAGACCAGCCACCGTTCAATCCACGCATCGTGTTGCCATTAGGACCGGTTACCAGGATCTTTACACCCTTCTTCAGCGGAAGGATACCGTCGTTCTTCAGCAAAACTTCCGATTCTTCGGCTGCCTGGAGCGCTGCTTTGGCAAATTCGTCGCAGCCGAACTTCGGGTAATCTTTCGGGTCAGTGTTGGGGGTATCGAAAAGTCCCAGGCGGTATTTCAAGCGCAAGACACGGGCCACGGCGTCGTCGATACGGCTCATGGGGACTTCCCCTTCATTGACAAGCTCCTTCAAGTAGTCGCAGAAGCTCACCTCGTAGGGTACCATCGACATGTCGATGCCGGCGTTGATGGCAATCTTGATAGCTTCTTTCTTCGTGGCGGCAATATGGTCGCGCACACAGAGGTTGTTGATGTCCGCCCAGTCCGTTACAATCAGACCATCCCAGTTCAAGTCTTCCTTCAGCCATCCGGTCAGCAATTCCTTGTTTGCGTGGAAAGGCATGCCGTTATCTACACCCGAATTGACCATCACGCTCAGGGCGCCAGCCTTGATAGCTGCCAAATGCGGGGCAAAATGCTTCTCGCGCAAGTCGCTGCGGGATATTGACGACGGCGTACGGTCGCGCCCCGTCACGGGAACCCCGTAACCCATATAATGTTTCAAGCTCGTAGCCACGTGATTCGGTCCGATATGGTTCGGGTCGTCGCCCTGGAAACCTTTCACGGCAGCCACACCCATCTCTGCGTTTACATAGGCATCTTCTCCGTAGTTTTCCCACATGCGCGGCCAGCGCGGGTCGCGGCCAAGGTCGAGCACAGGGGCATAGCTCCATGGAATGTTGGAAGCACGGGTCTCGTAGGCCGAGATTTCGGCACCACGCTTCACGAGGTCGCGGTTGAATGTCGCCGCCATGTTTACCCCTTGCGGGAACATCGTGCCATCTTGCGTGTAGGTCGTTCCATGAATCTGGTCAACGCCGTAGATACACGGGATTCCGATTTCCTTCATCGAAATATCCT
Organism: uncultured Parabacteroides sp.; assembly: GCA_944326775.1. Classification (GTDB taxonomy): domain Bacteria; phylum Bacteroidota; class Bacteroidia; order Bacteroidales; family Tannerellaceae; genus Parabacteroides. The sequence goes on along the minus strand of CALVFH010000001.1, from coordinate 12,641 downwards.
GAATCTGCTTGATGGATTTGGCCCAAACTTCTTTTTTCTGGGCCACGCTGAGGGGAACGTTGAGGATAGAACCTACTTTATACTGTCCGATGACGGTATCGAGCATTGCCTCGTTCAGTTTGAAGCCGTCTTTGCTCCCCGGGAAGTCTGTAATGACATCTACAGTGATTTCACACATCTGCCCAATCTTTTCTTCCAGCGTCATCTTCTTCAACCATTGCTGGATGTTGGCTTCTATTTCCGGATCGGAAGGGATAGCGGGCGCCACTTTCTGCTGGGCCGAAGCTCCAAGGCAGACGCCGGCAGAGAGGACTGCGGCAAGCGCCAAGTTTTTCATGTTTCTCATATACATCGTGTGTTTATATTTTTCAGGTACGCAAAAGTATCATTCTTTCAGGTTTCGCGGAATACCCTTTTATTAAAAGGAAACATTTAAGGTCTATAAAGGAAACAATACTGCCTTGCTGCAGGGCGTCGCCAAGGCTAAAAATTTTCCGGGAGTGCTGATGTATGCTTACAATAGCACTAAAAATTCTCCGGGAGCACTGATGTAAGCATACAATAGCACTAAAAATTCTCCGGGAGTGCTGATGTATGCCTACAATAGTGCTAAAAATTTTCCGGGAGTGCTGTTGTATGCCTACGCTAGCACTAAAAATTCTCCGGGAGTGCTGTTGTATGCCTACGACAGCACTAAAAATCTTCCGGAAGTGCTGTCGGAGCCTCCGCCAGCGCTAAAAATTCTCTGGAAGTGCTGTCGGAGCCTCCGCCAGTGCTAAAAATTCTCTGGAAGTGCTGTCGGAGCCTCCGACGATGCTAAAAATTCTCCGTAAGTGCTGTCGGAGGTATCCGACGGTGCTAAAAAAGTTCCGCGACTGCTGGCGGAGGTTGTTGCCGGCATTAACGGACGCGCTTACATGGCGCCGCCGCCATTCTGCCCGCCTCCCATCATGTCGTCATTCTGGATGCCGCGTCTGATTTTCTTGACAGCTTCCTTGAGTGCCCCGAAGCGATAGGAAACGCTGATGCGAAAATCCCGTGCATTCATGTAATTGACTGAATTCATGCGAAACGTAGGGTCTTCCGTGTTGCTTTCAGTCTTGATTGTCTTCCAGAATGGGTTGTTACAGGTAAGAGAGACCGTGAGCTTCTTTTGGAAGAAGCTTTTATTGAGCGAGATGCTGGTGAAATACATTGCCGAGCGCCGTCCTTGCAAACTGATGCGTGGGGAGAAGTAACCGCCGTTCAGATCGACCCGGAAATCCTTGGGGAAAGTAAACTGCATCCCGGCGAAGACTCGTCCGCTGAAGCCGTCGTTGCTCAAGCCCGTCTGCTCGCTGCTCAGATCCTCGTAGTTGACTCCTCCGTTCATGAAGATGCGCAGCAACTGCACGGGGGTATAGCTGGCGTAGAGGAAGAGGCCCGCATTGTGGGTCTTGCCGATATTCCCGTAGGTCGTTTCCGATACGCCTTGGTCGTTGACCCAGGTGTATTCTTCTATGGAGTTGTTGTTGAAGCGGTAGTTCGCACTCAGGTTCATGTTGAACTTCTGGTTGAACAGGCTGTAGTTAAAATGGATGTTGTGACTCTTCTCGGCATCGAGGTTCGGATTACCGTAGGAGATGTTCAGCGGGTCGGTATCATCCACATACGGATTCAAGAAACGGATACCCGGGCGGCGGATACGCATGTTGTAGCCTAAGCGGACCTGCTGGGCCGGATTAATCTGGTAGGAGATGGTTCCGTTCGGGACGATGTTGAAATAACTGGTCTTGAAGTTCATTTCCGGAGCCAAGGCATACTTGACGTTCAGCGAGGTTCCCTCTCCCCGGACGCCGGCTTTGATGCCAAGCTTGCCGAACTTCAGGGAATAGCCTACGTAAGCGGAGTAGATATGCTGGTTGTGGTGGAAATCGCTGTTGGCATCGTAGATGGTCTCCCACGCCTGGAGTGAATCGCGGTAGTATTGCTGCTCGGTCTCACTGTTGCTGCCTCGGAAGATGTATTTTGCGCCGACTTCGAGGGATTGGTTCTCCCAGGTAGGCGTGGTATAATCGACTTGCAGTGTGTGCTCGTTGGTTGCGGCGTCGTTGATGTTCCACTGCGGGTAGTCTTCGGCTAAATAGTAATCTTCCACGTTGAGCAGCTCGGTGTAGCTCTCGTTATCGTTGGGCGATTGGCTGAAACGGTATGAGAACGTGAAGAGTTCATCTTTTTTATGGGTGGAATGCTGGAAATCTACATTGATATCGGTCGAACCGAAGGTGGAAGTCGAACGGCTGTGGCGGTCATACGAATAGGCAGGGATGCGCTCGCCGTTGAGGATGTCGAACATTTCCACGCCATACTCGGTCTTGTTGGTGGCCTTGCCTCGGAAAAGGTTGGCTCCGACGGTGAGCAGGTTGAGCGAGTCTATCTCGTAGCTGCCTTCCAGATAGCCGAACTGGAACGGGCCTTGGCGTTTGCTGCGTCCCTGCTGGTTGAGGAATCCCGCATTGCGCGAGTCGGTGGCAAAGTCTTCGCGGGTGGAATAGGAGTCGCTCCACGGACCGTTGTCGTAATTGTAATTGTAGTTGGCGGTAATCCCGAATTTTCCGAACTTGGCGGAGACGTAGGCGCCTCCTCCGAAACGTCCCAGTGTGCTGGCGTTGGCACGGACGGTTCCCGTATAGCCTTCGAATGCGTTCTTGGTGGTGATGATGTTGATGATACCGCCCACGCCTTCCGCGTCATACTTGGCGCCCGGGTCGGTAATGACTTCGATATCCTTGATGGAGCTTGCCGGCATACTTTTCAGCACGTCGGCAGGGTTGTTGTTCAGCATGTTCGAGGGTTTGCCGTTGACGTAAATCTTGAAGTCGGTCGAGCCTTTCAACTGGATTTCGTCGTTTCCATCGACGGTAATCATCGGGACTTTGCGGAGCATGTCGAGCGTGTTGTTGGTCTGCGATTCCGGGTCGTCTTGCAGGCTGTAGGTCAGCTTGTCAATCTCTACCTTCACTAAAGGCTTCTGGGCAGTGACGGTGACTTCACCCAACTGCTGCATATCGTCGCTCATGTAGAGTTTGCCTAAGTTGAGCATGGGTTTCTGGCGGGTTAGCGTGAAGGTTTTCTTTGCCGGACGCTTTCCAATGGATTGCATGGACAGGATGTATTTTCCAGGCCCCTTTAGCGAGGCTTCGAAATTCCCGTCGATGTCGCAGGCGAGCAATTGCAACGGTTTTTGAGGGTTGCTGGATAGGGCGATGCTGAGGGTCGCATAAGGTACAGTCTCTAAAGTCAGCGAATCGACAACCTGGCCCTTGATTAAGAAATCCCCACTGGGATTTGTTTGAGCCCAGACTTTTCCCACCAGGAAAAGCAGGCACAGCATAAGAGGAAATAAGTTCTTTTTCATCAATCTCACACGTTTAAAATCATCAATATGTCTTGTTACACACAAACAAGACGCAAGTGCAGCTTATTCGTTTAATGGCGAGTCTGATTTCTCTTTTAAGAAATTATAAAAAGCGCCGTTTTTCTGTGGAACAATAAGAGAATGTCCTATTTTTGCGCTAAATATTTAATTGAGATGATTATGAAAAAGCAACTTTTAGCATTTGGCGTCGGTCTGTTGGCTGCCGCCTCGGTTTCTGCTCAGGATTTGAGCACAATCCAGTTGAATACCCCCAGTGCCGACCGCGGTAAATCCATCATGATGAGCCTGCGCGAGCGTCATTCCGACCGTGTCTTCGATACGAAGGAGTTGAGCCTTCAGGATTTGTCGGATCTTCTTTGGGCTGCCAACGGGGTGAACCGTCCGGGCGAGAAAAAACGTACGGCTCCCTCGGCCATGAACAAGCAGGAAATAGATTTGTATGTCTTTACCAAAGACGGAGTTTATAAATACGATGCTTTCCAGAATACCTTGCAGCCGGTTGCGTCGGGAGACCATCGGAATTTGATTGCCGGGGCGCAGGACTTTGTACTTTCTGCTCCTGTCTCCTTGTTGATGGTTGCCGATTTGTCTAAGTTCGGGGGTGCAGATGAACATTCGCGGACGGTCGGGGCTGCCGATGCCGGTATTGTCTCGCAAAATATCAATCTCTTCTGTGCCGGTGTGGGACTTTCTACGGTTCCGCGAGCTTCCATGGATCAGAAAGGTCTGAAAGAATTGCTGAAACTGAATGATACGCAAGTCCCGATGTTGAATAATCCGGTGGGCTATCCGAAATGAGCCTTTTTGCGTTAGTTCCTGTCTTGTATCTGCTCGGCAATGCGTATGTTTTTTGGCATGGCTGCCGGGCATTAAAGCCGCTGTCGAAGGGATGGAAAGTGCTGCTGGCCGTTGTGTTCTGGGGTGGTGCACTTTCCTTTTTTCCGGAGTTCTTGTGGCATAGTGCGTCTTCTCCGCTGTTTCTTCTCCGGTTTCTGCATCAGGTCGGGACAGCTTGGCTGGTCTTTACCTTATATATGGTATTGGCGCTTTTGGTAGTCGATGTATTGCGTTTGTTCCGTCTGCGGATAAAGGGAAGTTTCTGGATTGTGCTGGGGTTGGTACTCGTGACGTTGTGCTATGGCTATTATCATTATAAACATCCGACGGTGCGGACTCTGGATATTGTACTTGACAAACCGCTTGAACATCCGTTGACGATTGTGGCTGTGAGTGATGTGCATTTGGGATACGGGACAGGGAAACAGCAGCTTGCGGAATATGTCCGCCTTATGAATGCCCAGCATCCGGATTTGGTTTTGATAGGTGGTGATCTGATAGACCATGATATAACTCCCCTTTGGCAAGAACGGATGCAGGACGAACTGAATCGGATTCAAGCGCCGATGGGTGTTTATATGGTTCCGGGCAATCACGATTATTTTGCAGGAGCCAGTGCCTGCGATCAGTTTATCCGTCGGACCCAGATTCATCTGTTGCGTGATTCGATAGCCCAATTACCAGACGGAATTCAACTGATTGGACGAGATGACCGGAGTAACCGTTCAAGGATTCCTCTTTCAGCATTCCAAATAGATACGTCGCGCCCCGTTCTGTTGTTGGACCATCAACCTTACGATTTACAGGAAACAGCGCGTTGCGGCATCGACTTTCAATTTAGCGGGCATACTCATCATGGGCAAATTTGGCCGCTGACTTGGCTGACCGATCGGATTTTTGAGTTGAGTTATGGCTACAGGATGATAGGCGGAAGCCAGATCTATGTTTCTTCCGGCTTATCTCTATGGGGACCACCTTTCCGGATAGGAACAGATAGCGAATTGGTGGTTTTCCAACTGAAATCTAATAAAGACAATAAATAGTGAAAGTCTTCATACAATCCATTTACGGGCAGATATTGTTGACGGCCTATGTGGCGTGGCGTGGCTATTCGGCAGTTCCGGCTCGTCGCGCGTGGCGGATTCCATATCTGCTTTTTTTTATTTTGGAAGTTGGCATCTTCCTTTTTGGTTATTTCTTTCGCAATGATTTGCCGGATGCTGTCATGCTTCCGTTGATGATGCTTTGCAATACCTGGTATATCGCATCGCTTTATTTGACTATTGGCCTGGTATTTCTGGAATTGCTTCGTCTGGGAGATCGCTTTTTCCATTGGTTCCCAGCTTTTATCCGGCAAAACATGTTGCTTGTCAAACGCGTTTTGTTTGTGTTGTTTATTATAGGAGATGTTTGTCTGATGGTTCATGCTTATCGGACGGTGATGAATCCTGTTGTGAAGCATGTTTATCTTTCTGTGCCAAAGGGGAGCAGCTCTCGCGATAGTCTCCGTATTGTGATGATGAGTGATTTGCATATTGGCGAAGTAATCCAAAAGCCTTTGGTGCAGAAACAAGTGTCTCTTTGTAATGCCCAGCATCCGGAATTGGTAGTGTTGGTCGGTGATATTATGGATTATGAATCGCGTTGGGCAGAAAATGCGCATATCGAAGATGATTTGCGACGGTTGGATGCTCCCTTGGGCGTATTTATTGTAAACGGGAATCATGAATATCGGGCGAATATCCATGCCAAACGAAAATGGCTGCGCAAGGTTGGTACGTTGCTGATAGATTCGGTGGCCAGCCCCGATTCCACTTTTTTGCTGATAGGGCGTGATGATTTTGTCAATAAGAAACGAAAAGCCTTGCATGAACTGATTGCAGGAAAAGATACGACACTTCCAACCATTGTACTTGACCATCAGCCATGGAGTTTTAGCGAGATGAGGATGTTGGGTATCGATTTAGGGTTACATGGGCATACTCACAACGGGCAGCTTTGGCCTTATCCTTTGGTTATGAAGTTTATTTATGAATGTCCTTATGGTTATTACCGGAAAGGACCGACTCAGCATTATGTTTCTTCCGGAGTAGGTTGTGCCGGTCCGCCGTATCGGGTAGGGACTCTTTCTGAAATCGTTGTTTTACATATTAAATTTTGCCCATAGGTGGTTACTATAATAAAAGGATGGAAATAGAAGAAAAATATATGAGGCGTTGCCTGGAATTGGCACGTTGTGGGGTTGGACATACGGAGCCGAACCCTATGGTTGGAGCCGTAGTGGTCCACAATGGAAAAATTATAGGTGAAGGGTATCACAGAAAGTGTGGTGAAGGACATGCCGAAGTTAATGCGATTGCGTCGGTACGTGATGCTTCATTGCTTCGGGAATCTACTCTTTATGTCAGTTTGGAACCTTGTTCGCATTATGGTAAAACGCCTCCTTGTGCTGAATTGATAATTCGGAAAGGCATTCCTCGGGTAGTAGTTGGTTGTCTGGATCCTTTCCCTTCTGTATCGGGGCGTGGCGTCAGGATGTTGCGTGATGCTGGGATTGAAGTAGTAACGGGGGTATTGGAACGGGAAGCTTGGACATTGAATCGTCCGTTTATGACGGTTCAGATGGAACACCGTCCGTATATTCGTTTGAAATGGGCTCAGAGTCGGGATGGATTTATCGACAGGGTGCGGCAATCCCGGGAAGAACCTCCGGTAGTTTTTTCTACTCCGGAAACTCAAGTTCGGGTGCATAAGTTGCGTGCTTCATCGGCTGCAATCATGGTTGGAACTCATACGGCTTTGCTCGATGACCCGTCTCTTTCGGTGCGTTATTGGGCTGGTAATTCACCGGTACGTGTCGTGCTTGATCGGGAATTGTGCATTCCGGCTACGAATCATCTGTTGGATGGAACGATTCCGACGCTTGTTTTTACGACTTGCGAGAAGGAAAATCAGAAGCATGTAACCTATGTGAAGATTGATTTTGAGGCAGATGTCCTATCGCAGGTATTGAATGAGTTATATGCCCGTAAATTGAATTCTTTATTGGTAGAGGGAGGGTGTATCTTGCTAAATAGTTTCTTGGATTCCGGACTTTGGGATGAGGCCGTGGTTGAGACGGCTCCAGTCCTGTTACAGACAGGTGTTGAGGCTCCATCTTTAAGAGGATGCTGTGAGGAAACGGTATTTTGTGGTCTGCAACAGATCAATGTTTATCGCAACAGACGTATGAATGTTGAGGATAAATATTCTAAATCTTTGTGAAGATGACTTGGAAAGAAAAAAATGTTCCTACATTTGTGGCTTAATATGTAACAAACTATGTTGTTGATGAAAAATAAGGTTGTATTGTTCTTTGGAAGCTTTATAGTGCTGCTGACATCTTGTTTGGGCTCGTCTAATGAATATATCTATGAAGTGAGCTTGAACAACCAGTTACTGAGCTTTTCCTTGAATAGCGATTCTGTTGAAGGTTTGTCAGATGTGAAATTTACAATAGATCAATTGAGTAACTCTGTCTTTAATCTGGATTCTATGCCGGTGGATACAAAGATTGAGAAGGTTTTGAGCTCACTTACTTATGGTTCTGCGGCTACGGGAGCTCGCTTTTATCAGGAAGCAACGGGCGATACAATTGATTATTCGGAAGAGGATTCGGTGGATTTTTCCAAACCGGTTAAGATTCTTCTCTATACAGGGGGGTCGATAACTCGCACGTACGATGCATGGATTAATATTCATACACAGGTCCCGGATTCATTGGTGTGGACTTTATATTCAGACCAGTTGTTCTCCCAACCGATGAATGATATGAAAGTGCTTACAAATAAATATACGGGAACAGAAGATACTTATCTGATGTATGCTCGACCGGCGGCATCTCGCTCTTATTGGTTATATACGGCTTCTATGGATTCACCGGATCAATGGACAGAGGCGGCTCTTTCCGGTTTGCCTTCAGAGGGTCTGGTGCTGGAACAGTTGTCTGCATTCAACAACCAATTGTATGTACCGGCTTCCGATGGTTCTTTATATGTTTCGGACGATCAGGTGACATGGCGTAAAGTAGAAGGGACTCCGGTCGTAAAAGCCGTTTTAGGAGGCTTGAAGAGCAGTGTGAATCAGCCGGCCGTATTGGCAACGGTGATTGAGGATAATGGTCGGTTGTCTTTTGCTGCTTTGGATACCACAGGTGTCTGGACAGTTGGAGCGGAAGTCTCTTCTGATTTTCCGATAAGTGGTTTTGCTTCTTCCGATATGGATTTGATGTATCGGGAACGTCTGATTATAGCCGGTGGACGTACGGCAGGTAATCAGCTGGTTAACACGACGTGGTCAACGATGGACGCACGGACGTGGGCGAATTTGACAGACGCCAGTAGGACGTATTTCGAGAAAAAGGAAGGAGCCAATATGGCGTATTATGATGACAAGTTTTATCTGATAGGCGGAATGAATGAATCCGGAAAACCTTCGAAAGATATTTATTTGTCTATTGACCACGGCATTACTTGGTCGCGTATGGATTCGTTGGTAGTTTTACCCGAGAATTTTGCAGCGCGAGGTTTTGCTTCGATGTTAGTTGACAAAGAAAACTATTTATGTATCTTTGGAGGGAAGACGGCAAAAACAGCATCAGTCCTGAACGAAATGTGGCGCGGACGTGTCAATCGTTTGGGATTTGAAAGACAATAAGGACAATCGTTTTGCGTTAGAATAGAAATATAGAGCACAAACTAAGCATAGTTATGGGAAAACATTTCTTTCGGCGCATCATAGGATTGTTGGTATTGACCGGTGTGATAGTGGCGGCCCGGGCTCAGCAAAGCGAGGCTGAGGATTACCGTTTTGAAATAGGCGGTATGGCGGGTGGCGCTTTTTACATGGGTGATGTAAATAAAAATACGGTCTTTAAAGGAATGAATCCGGCCGTAGGGGGCGTGTTTCGTTATACGCCGAACCTGCGTTGGGCTTTGAAAACAAACCTGACGTGGGCTCGAATCTCGGGAAGTACGGAAGGTTTGGAGAATGTATTCCCTAACGGTGGGCAAGCATCGTTTAGCCGAAGTCTGGTTGATGTAGGAGCACAAATGGAGTTTAACTTCATGCCGTATAGTGACCATTATGTATATCGGAATGCGAAACGTCTTTCGCCATATGCTTTCTTGGGTATAGGAATGACTATGGCTGTAGGAGGACAAACCGTTGCGGCATTCAATATTCCGGCAGGTGTAGGATTGAAATATAAACTGACCAGTCGTTTGAATTTGGGATGCGAGTTCTCAATCCGCAAGGTGTTCAGCGATAAACTGGACGTGACGGGTGGGGATAATGCCATGTTGGAAGATCCGTATGGCATTACAAGTAGCTTCTTGAAGAATAAGGATTGGTATTCGTTCCTGACACTTTCGGTAACTTGGAGTTTTGGGCCCAAATGTCGGCCTTGTAACAATATAAGGAATATGTGAGTAAAGATTAATGAAAAGGTGTTTTGGGAGTAGGAAACATCATGTTTCTCACTCGGAAACCATAGGTATATAATTTACGAAAATATAAATGTCGCTGATAGAGCAAATAGATAGGAACCGTCTGCCGCAGCATGTGGCAATTATTATGGATGGTAATGGACGCTGGGCTCAGTCAAAAGGGTTAGAACGTTACATGGGCCATCAGGAGGGGGTTGTTTCTGTACGCAAAGTAGTTGAAGCTGCCAAGACATTGGGCGTAAGGTATTTGACGATGTACACGTTCTCAACGGAGAATTGGCATCGTCCGGATGAAGAAGTTCATGCCCTGATGAGTCTGATGGTGACAGCCATCAAACACGAAACACCCGATCTGATGAAAAACAATATCCGCCTGTCTGCTATCGGCGATTTGTCTCGTTTGCCGGAAGATGCCTACCGGACGCTGATGGAATGTATCGAGGAAACTTCGGCAAATACGGGTACGACGGTGGTCTTGGCTTTGAGCTATTCGTCGCGTTGGGAAATTGTGGATGTTATCCGGCAAGCCGTTCGTCAAGCTGCCGACGGCAATTTGAATGCCGATGCGGTTGATGAAGATTGGGTGAGCCAACATCTGACAACGAATATGCTGCCCGATCCGGATTTGTTGATACGTACGGGCGGAGAGCAGCGATTGAGTAATTTCCTGCTTTGGCAACTTTCATATGCAGAGTTTTACTTTACGCCAATATATTGGCCTGATTTCAGGGAAGAAGAATTTTATGATGCAATCTTGTATTATCAGAAACGTGAACGCCGTTTTGGTATGACAAGCGAGCAGTTAAAATATAAACCATAGCTGTTATGTACAAAGGAATAGTGTTGTTGCCCTTTTTCCTGGGTTGTGCGTGTGGCGTATTCGCCCAGGAAACGGATACCACTCAGGTTGAACAGCCGGCGGAAGTGCCGGAAATTTCTTACTCGTTATCGCCGAAGAAATATAAAATTGCGGATATAAAGGTATCGGGTATCAAGAATTATGATGATTTCGTATTGATTGGCTTTTCCGGTTTGTCGGTTGGTGACGAAGTGACAATTCCGGGAGATGAAATCACAACAGCGGTAAAACGTTTCTGGCGACATGGTTTGTTTTCTGACGTCAAGATTTTGGCTTCTAAGATTGAGGGCGATCAGATATGGCTGGATATTCAATTGAAACAACGTCCGCGTATTTCGGAAGTAAACTATTACGGCATTAAGAAAAGCGAACGTGAAGACTTGGAAATGAAATTGGGCTTGAGAAAAGGTTTTCAGATCACGCCCAACCTGGTAGATCGTGCCAAAACGCTTATCCAGCGTTTCTTCGACGGAAAAGGTTTTAAGAATGTGGATGTCAATATTGTCCAGAAAGATGATTTGACGCATGAAGGAGAGGTGATACTCGATATTCATATCGATAAACATGAAAAGACAAAGATCCACCGGATTTATTTTAATGGAAACAAGGCTCTCTCCGCTCAGGAATTGAAAAAGGCGATGAAGAAAACAAACGAAAAGTTCGACCTTTTCAACGACTGGAAATCGAGTATCCTGGAGGCTTTCAGTACAAAGAAGTTTACTACGGAAGAATACGAGAACGATAAGAAAAACATTATATCCAAATATAACGAGCATGGCTATCGTGATGCGGTGTTGTTGACCGATAGCGTGGTTAACTACAACGAAAAGAAGGTGGATATTTACCTTTCGGTTGATGAAGGACAGCAATATTTCCTGAAAGACATCCGTTTCGTGGGGAATACCAAATATCCTACTGATTATCTGGCTGCCGTTCTTGGCATGAAAGCCGGTGAGGTTTATAATCAGAAAAAATTGGAAGAGCGTTTGACAACGGATGAAGATGCGGTGTCGAATGTTTATTTGAACAACGGTTATCTGTTCTTTACGGCCGATCCGGTGGAGGTAGAGGTAGATAATGACTCGATTGCTTTGGAAATTCGTATGGTGGAAGGTCCGCAGGCTACCATTAACCGGATTATCATCAACGGTAACGACCGTCTGTATGAAGATATTGTCCGCCGTGAATTGCGTACGAAGCCGGGTATGTTGTTCAGCCGTGAAGATTTGGTTCGTTCTATTCGTGAGTTGGCCCAGATGGGACATTTCGACCCGGAAAATATGAATCCTCGTCCGATTCCGGATCCGGAAAATGGTACGGTAGATATTGAATATAACCTGGTATCCAAAGCAAACGACCAGATTGAGTTCTCTGCCGGCTGGGGACAAACCGGTGTGATTGGTAAGTTAAGCTTGAAGTTTACCAACTTCTCCATGAAAAACTTCCTGAATCCGAAATCTTACAAGGGTATTATCCCTCAGGGCGAAGGTCAGACGTTGACGCTCTCCGGGCAGACCAACGGTCGTTACTATCAGGCTTACAGTATTTCTTTCCTCGATCCGTGGTTCGGAGGAAAGCGCCCGAATACGTTCTCGGTCAGTGCTTATTTCTCCAAGCAAACAGATATTAGTAAGAATTACTTGAGCAATTACGGAAGTTATGGCTATCCGTATGGCTATGGTTATGGGTATCCGTATGGTTATGGATATGGCTATGGTTACGGGTATGGTTATGGTTATAACAATCCGTATTACGAAGGGTTGTACGATTTGGCATTAGACCCGGATAAGTCCATTATGATGTTCGGTCTGGCTGCCGGTTATGGTAAGCGTTTGGAGTGGCCGGACGATTATTTCCAGTTCATGGCAACCTTGAACTATCAGGTTTACAAGATGCACGATTGGGATTACTTCCTGGTGAACAACGGTACCTGCCATAATATCAACCTGGAATTGTTGCTCCAGCGTAACTCTATTGATAACCCGCTTTATACTCGTAGAGGTTCGCAATTCTCATTATCTGTAGCGGCTACTCCTCCGTA